>NZ_JBHTVA010000073.1:0-51978 GCF_042793325.1 Embleya sp. NPDC056575 | reverse complement strand
CCCGCGACCACCGGATCGGCGGTCGCAGGCGCTCGAACGCCCTACCGGATCAGCCTCGCGGCTTCTCCCGCATCTCGAACGTCTCGATGATGTCCTCGACCTTGATGTCGTTGAACGAACCGAGGTTGATACCGCACTCGAAGCCCTCGCGGACCTCGGTGACGTCGTCCTTCTCGCGGCGCAGGCCCTCGACGTTGAGGTTGTCGGCGACCACGGCCCCCTGCCGGATGATCCGCGCCTTGGTGTTGCGCTTGATCGTCCCGCCGGTGACCATGCAGCCCGCGATGTTGCCGAGCTTGGAGGAGCGGAACACCGCGCGGATCTGCGCCGTGCCCAGCTGGACCTCTTCGAACTCGGGCTTGAGCATGCCCTTGAGCGCGGCCTCGATCTCCTCGATGGCCTGGTAGATCACCGAGTAGAAGCGGATGTCGACGCCCTCGCGGTCGGCCATCGTCCGCGCCCGGCCCTCCGGCCGGACGTTGAAGCCGATGATGATCGCGTCCGAGGCCATCGCCAGGGTGACGTTGGACTCGGTGATGGCACCGACGCCGCGGTCGATGATCCGCAGCTCGACCTCTTCGCCGACGTCCAGGTTGAGCAGCGCGTCCTCCAACGCCTCCACCGAACCGGAGCCGTCGCCCTTGAGGATGAGGTTGAGCTGCTGCATCTCGCCGGCCTTGAGGGCCTTGTCCAGGTCCTCCAGCGAGACCCGCTTCGACCGACGGGCCAGGACCGCGTTGCGCTCCCGGGCCGCCCGCTTCTCGGCGATCTGCCGCGCGGTGCGCTCTTCCTCGACCACGAGGAAGTTGTCACCGGCGCCGGGCACCGAGGTCAGGCCGAGCACCATGACCGGACGCGACGGCGTGGCCTCGGTGAGGTTGTTGCCGTTCTCGTCGATCATCGCGCGGACGCGGCCGTAGGCCTCGCCGACCACGATGGCGTCGCCGATGTGCAGCGTGCCGCGCTGGACCAGGACGGTGGCGACCGGGCCGCGGCCCTTGTCGAGGTGACCCTCGATCGCGATGCCCTGGGCCTCCTGGTGCGGGTTGGCGGTGAGCTCCAGCGCCGCGTCGGCGGTCAGCACGACCGCCTCGAGCAGGTCGTCGATGCCCATGCCCTGCTTCGCCGAGATGTCGACGAACATCGTGTCGCCGCCGTACTCCTCGGCCACGAGCCCGTACTCGGTGAGCTGGCCGCGCACCTTGGTCGGGTCCGCGCCCTCCTTGTCGATCTTGTTGACCGCCACCACGATCGGCACGCCCGCGGCCTGCGCGTGGTTGAGCGCCTCGATCGTCTGCGGCTTCACGCCGTCGTCCGCCGCGACCACGAGGATCGCGATGTCCGTCGACTTGGCGCCGCGGGCACGCATGGCGGTGAACGCCTCGTGACCGGGGGTGTCGATCAGGGTGATCTTGCGGTCGACGTCGTTGACCGTGGTCGCGACCTGGTAGGCACCGATGTGCTGGGTGATGCCACCGGCCTCGCCCGCGATCACGTTCGTCTTGCGGATCGCGTCGAGCAGGCGGGTCTTGCCGTGGTCGACGTGACCCATGACGGTGACGACCGGCGGACGCGCCTCCAGGTCGTCCTCGTCGCCCTCGTCCTCGCCCCATTCGAGGTCGAAGGACTCGAGCAGCTCGCGGTCCTCCTCCTCGGGGGAGACGATCTGGATCACGAAGTCGAGCTCGGCCCCGAGAGTCTGCAGCTCGTCGTCGCTCACCGACTGCGTCGCGGTCAGCATCGAGCCCAGGTTGAACATGATCTGGACCAGTGCCGCCGGGTTCGCGTTGATCTTCTCCGCGAAGTCGGTGAGCGAGGCACCGCGCGACATCCGGACGACGCGCCCGTTGCCGCGAGGAGCCATCACGCCACCGGCGGACGGAGCCTGCATCTGGTCGAACTCTTGACGACGCTGACGCTTCGACTTGCGCGCGCGGCCCGGACGCCCACCGGGACGACCGAACGCGCCCTGCGTGCCGCCGCGACCACCCGGGCCGCCACGACCGCCGCCGCCGGGACGACCGGCGAAGCCGCCGCCGCCACCGGGACGACCCGGAGCGCCGCCGCCGCCACCGCCGGGACGGGGACCGCCGAAGCCGCCACCGCCGCCACCGGGACGACCGCCACCGCCGCCGGCACCCGCCGGACGACCGCCGCCGCCACCGGGACCGGGACGACCGGGCGCACCGCCCGGACGGCCGGGACCACCCGGGCCACGCGCGGGCGCCGGACGGTTGGGCATCATGCCCGGGTTCGGACGCGGGCCACCGGGGCCCGCGCTACCACCCGGACGCGGACCCGCGGGACCACCCGAGCCACCCGGACGCGGGCCGGCGGCCGCAGGACCCTGCGGACGCGGCGGCATGCCGCCCGGGGTGGGGCGACCGCCGCCGGCGGCCTGCGGCCGCGGCATACCGGTGCTGCCCGAGGTGAAGGGGTTGTTGCCCGGACGCGGTCCGGCCGGACGCGCGCCACCCGGACGGGGGGCACCACCCTGACCGGGACCACCGGCACGCGGGCCACCGGCGGACGGTGCGCCGCCGGTACGCGGACCGGAGGAGCGCTCGCCGCGCTCGGGACGGTCACCGCGCTCGGGACGACCACCGGGGCCGCCCTGACCGGGACCACCCGGACGCGGACCCGGACGGCTGCCCGCCGCCGGACCCGAGGAGGCCGCGGCGGGACGGTCCGAACGCGGACCACGCTCGGCGGGACCGCGGTCGCCCTGGCCGCGCTCGGCCGGACCGCGCTCGGCGGGACGTGCGGCCGGACGCGGACCCGGAGCGGGCGCGCCGCCCGGACGCGGACCCGACTGTGCCGCGGGACGCTCCGCCTGACGCGGGGCGGCCGGAGTCGCCTCCGCGGCCGGCGCGGCCGGCACCACGGGCGGGGCGGTGCTGCCCTGGGGGGCCGGGCGCGGCGTCGGGCGCGGGCCCGGCGTCGGCGCACCCGCCGGGCGCGGGCCCGGAGCGGGGGCAGGGCGCGAGGCGCCCTGCGGGGAGGGGGCACCCTGCGACGCACCGGACGAGGCCGGCGGACGCGGGGCGCGGCGGGCGGGCCCGCCTTCCGTCTTGAGTGCTTCCGTCAATTTGCGAACAACCGGCGCCTCGATCGTCGAGGACGCCGAACGAACGAACTCACCGAGTTCTTGGAGCTTGGCCATGACGACCTTGCTCTCGACTCCGAACTCCTTGGCGAGTTCGTATACCCGGACCTTTGCCACGTCGCTCCTTCTGGTCCGGGGTTGGTCGTCCGCCGGACCGTCACTACCGCATGTCTGTACTCATCGCGTACTCATCGAGTGCTCATCGCAATCTCGACCTACTTCCGACTCGCGAGGTACCGCTTCGCTGGACCTGTCCGACCGACCTCTGACAACCCATCACCGCTCAAAAAAGCACGCAGTGGTGCCGAGTCCAGCGGCCCCGGCACGCGCAAAGCCCGAACGAACGCCTTGCGGCGCTCCGCCTGGGCCAGGCACTCCGGATCGGGGTGCAGATGCGCTCCCCGCCCGGGCATTCGGCCGCGGGGATCGGGGACACAAACGCCCTCGACCGCCACGACCCGCAATAGGTCGGCCTTGGCCGCACGCTGCCGACAACCTACGCACGTTCGGCACGGGGAAGCGGTGATTTCCCGCTCCTCCGACCTTGTACGAGGGCATGCTCGGGCACGCCTGCGACCAGACATGTTCAAGTCTACCGCTCCTCACCGCGACCTGGTTCGGTCGACCGGGTCCGGTCCTCCGAATCGGTGGTCTCGGTGTCCGGCCGGATGTCGATGCGCCATCCGGTCAATCGCGCGGCAAGTCGGGCATTCTGCCCTTCCTTGCCGATCGCCAGCGAGAGCTGGTAGTCGGGCACCGTCACCCGGGCGGAGCGCGCGGCGAGGTCCACGATCTCGACCTTGCTCACCCGCGCCGGCGACAGCGCGTTGGCCACCATCCGCGCGGGGTCGTCCGACCAGTCGACGATGTCGATCTTCTCGCCGTTCAACTCGGCCATCACGGCGCGCACGCGCGCGCCCATCGGCCCGATGCACGCGCCCTTGGGGTTGAGCCCGGCACGCGTGGAGTAGACGGCGATCTTGGAGCGGTGGCCGGCCTCGCGGGCGATCGCGGCGATCTCGACGCTGCCGTCGGCGATCTCCGGGACCTCCAGCGCGAACAGCCTCCGCACCAGGTTGGGGTGGGTGCGCGAGAGCGTGATGGACGGCCCCTTGGGCCCACGCCGCACCTGTACGACATAGCAGCGCAGGCGCATGCCGTGCGCGTACCGCTCGCCCGGCACCTGCTCCTGGGGCGGCAGGATCGCCTCGATGCGACCCAGGTCCACCAGGACGTTGCGGTTGTCCTTGCCCTGCTGGACCACACCGGCGACGATCTCGCCCTCACGGCCGGCGAACTCGCCGAACGTGATCTCCTCCTCGGCGTCGCGCAGCCGCTGCAGGATCACCTGCTTGGCGGTGGTCGCCGCGATCCGGCCGAAGTCGTCCGGGGTGTCGTCGAACTCGCGCACGCGCTGACCGGCCTCGTCGGTCTCGGTCGCCCATACGGTGACGTGACCGCTTGCCCGGTCCAGCTCCACGCGCGCCTTGGGCAGGCTGCCCTCGGTGCGGTGGTAGGCGATCAACAGGGCCGACTCGATGGCCTCGACCAGGAGGTCGAACTTGATCTCTTTTTCGCGCTCGAGCCCGCGCAGGGCGCTCATGTCGATGTCCACGTCCTACGCCTCCTCGTCCATGGTGTCGTCCGCGTCGGTGTCGTGCTCGGCACCGGTGTCGTCGTCCTCGTCGTCTTCTTCGGTCTCGGCGGTGCTCGCCGAGTCCTTGCCCTTGCGGTTGAACTCGACCTGTACGACGGCCTTGGCCACCTCGTCCCAGGTCAACCGTCGCGGCGTGCCGTCGACGTCCAGTTCCACACCCTCCGCGTCGCTCGCGCCGATCCGGCCGGTCACCGTGCCGCCGTCGTGCAGTTGCACCAAGACCAGCCGATCGGCCGCGCGGCGCCAGTGCCGCTCCAGCGTCAGCGGGCGGTCCACGCCGGGGGTGGTGACTTCCAGCAGGTAGGGCAGCGAACCGAGCACGTCGCTCGGGTCGAGCACGTCGGAGACCGCGCGGCTGACCTCGGCGACCTTGTCCAGGTCGACGCCGCCGTCCGCGGCCACCATCACGCGCAGCACACGCCGTTTGCCGGCGGGAGTGAGGGAAACTTCCTCGAGATCCACGCCCAGGGTCGATACCACCGGCTCCAGCAACTCCCGCAGCCGGTCCAACGTGGTGGTGCTCATCCGGGTGACTCCTCGGCTGCGTGTGCTGTTGTCTCAGGTGCGTCGACCGCCGGAGGGCGGGTCGGGGGAGGACAACAGTATCCGGTCCGGGAGCCATCTCGCGCACGTCCGCCCGGCGTACACGGGTTGTCCGCCGGATGTCCGGCGGGCTCCACAGGCCCGGCCATGCGGTAGCGTCCGACACGGCCGGAGGCGGCACGGACATCACGGACGAGGTTCAGGAGCGGGACGCATGCGCGACGCGGGGCCGACGCGACGGGCCGTCCTCGGCGCCGTGACCGCAGCGACGATCGCCGCCGCGGTCGCCGGTTGCGACGACGGCGGGGGTTCGGACCAAGGGCGGCGCAAGGCCGACGACGCGGCGCGCGACCGGGCGTACGCGGCGACCGGGGCGCTGTTGGCGCACTACGACGCGGTGGCCGCGCGGCACGCCCCGTTGGCCGAGCGGATCCGGCCGCTGTCGGTCGAGTTGCGGCAACACCTGACCGCCTTCGCCGGTCGCGCGACACACCCCGCGCCGCCCCCCGGGGCCGCGCCCGACGACCTCGCCGCGGCGACCACCACGATCGCCGACCGGGCGCAGCAGGCCTCGGACGAGCGACTGGTCGACCTGGACCGGGTCTCCCCCGATCTCGCCCGCCGACTGGCGGCCACCTCGGCGTGTCTGGCGGGACACGCCCAACTGCTTCGGAGCGCATCGTGAGTACGCCGCGTCCGACCCCGTCGGGGGCCGCCGCCGTCGAGGTGAAGGCGCTGCGCGACGCGCTGGACGCGGAGCACGCGGCGGTCTACGGATACGGCATCGCGGGCGGGCGGCTGACCGGCGCCGCCCGGACCCAGGCGCGGACCGCGCTGGACGCGCATCGGGCCCGGCGGGACACGATCACCCGGCTGATCGCCGACCGGGGCGCGACCGCGCCGCCGGCGGCGCCCGCGTACACGGTGCCCTTCGCGGTGGCCACGCCGGCGGACGCGACCCGGCTCGCGGTGTACCTGGAGGACGGGGTCGCGCTGCACCTCGGCGCGCTGGTGGCCGCGGCCGGGGCGCCGCTGCGGGCGGAGGCGGCGGGCTGGTTGCGCGAGGCCGCGGTGTGGGGGGTGCGCTGGCGGGGGGCGAGTACACCCTTCCCGGGGGTGCCCGAGGAGGGTGGTTCGGGGACGGCGACGGCGGGGGGCCGCACGTGAACGATCGGGTCGAGCTACCGGAACGGCTGACGCGGACCGCGCTGCGCTGGTGCGGCGAGGAGGCCGCGCGCGGGTGGCTCGCGGGGCTGCCGGACGCGGTCGCGGAGTACGCGGCGCGCTGGGGGCTGACCGTGGAGCGGCCGATCATTCCCGGCGGCGCGCTGAGCTTGACCCTCCTGGTCCGCCGGGCGGACGACACGCCGGCCACGCTCAAGCTGGGCTTCGTGGATCGCTACACCGCGCACGAGCCGACCGCGCTCGCGCTGTGGGACGGCGCCGGCGCGGTGCGGTTGCTGGAGGCGGATCCGGCGCGCGGCGCGCTGTTGCTGGAGCGGCTGCGGCCGGACGTCTCGCTGCGCTCGTTGGCGGAGGATCGGGCGATGCTGGAGGCCGCGGAGGTGGTCCGCCGGTTGTGGGTGGCCCCGCCCGCCGACTGCCCGATCGAGCCGGTCGCGGAGCGAGCCGGGCACTGGGGCGAATCGATCCCGCGGCGCTACGCAGACCTGGCCGGGCCGTGCCCGAGGGCGCTGGTCGACGAGGCGGTGGAGCTGTGCGCCGAACTGGCCGCGTCGCAGCCGGAGGTGGTGGTGCTGCACACCGACTGCCACCACGGCAACGTGCTCGCGGGCACCCGGGCGAAGTGGCTGGCCATCGATCCGCGGCCGATGCTCGGCGAGCGGGCCTTCGACCTGGGGCCGCTGGTCCGGGACCGGATGGCCACGGTGGTCGCCGAGCCGCGTCCGCAGGCGCTGGTGCGGCGGCGGGTGACGTGGTTGGCGAACGCGCTGGACCTGGACGCCGAGCGGGTGCGCGGATGGGCGCTGGTGCAGGCGTTGGCGCTGGGCCTGTGGTGCCTGTCGGTGGACGACCCGGCCGGCGAGGACCTGCTGTCGGTCGCGGAGTGGCTGTCCTGAGCCGCGCTTCGGCGACCGGCGCGCGGCGGCGCCGTCGGGCGCCGCGGGATCGGGCGCGGCGACCTCACGCGAAGGGCAGGATCGCGCCCATCACGGTGTAGGGCCGGTTGTTGCCCGGGAACAGCACCGGGCGGGCCAGGTCGACGAAGCCCAGGCCGCGATAGAGCCGGCGCGCCGGGGTCTGCTCGTCGATCGCGGAGAGCAGGATGTGCGAGCGGTCCTGGCCCCGGCACAGCAGGCCGATCAGCGTGCGGCCGATGCCGTGCCCCTGCCAGTGCGGCAACACGTGCAACTCGCCGACCACGAACGACTCGTCCAGCCAGGCCCGATGGCCCTCCCGGGCCAGGTGCGGCTCGATCACCAGGCTCCACCACTGGTCGGTGAGGTTCGGATAGCCGTAGCCGAAGCCGACCAGGCGACCTGCGCCGTCGAACGCGCCGAGCGAGCGCACCCCGGCGAAGGTCGCGTGGCGGCGCATTATCCGCTGCCGGATCGCGATCTCGTCGTCGGCGAGCCCGAACGCGTGGGCCTGTACCTCGACCGCCTCGTCCGCGTACGCGGCGAGGTCGACGACCCGGCACGTCCACTCCATCAGCACACGCACTCCATCGGGACGAGCCGCCGGCGCCGCATCGGAACAACACGCTCGTGCCGCATCAGAACAACACACTCATGAAGGCGCCGGTCTCGGCGAAGCCGACCCGCCGATAGGCCGCGCGGGCGGGTCCGTTGTAGCTGTTCACGTACAGGCTGGCCACCGGCGCGACCTCGGCGAGCGCGTGCCGCAGCACCGCCGCCATGCCGATCTCGGACAG
Source organism: Embleya sp. NPDC056575 (assembly GCF_042793325.1). Lineage (NCBI taxonomy): Bacteria > Bacillati > Actinomycetota > Actinomycetes > Kitasatosporales > Streptomycetaceae > Embleya > Embleya sp. NPDC056575. The sequence goes on along the minus strand of NZ_JBHTVA010000073.1, from coordinate 43,776 downwards.
CCCCTCACCGCGCCGCTCCGGGGCCACCCACACACCCTGGATCTGGCACGCGTGCCGGGTGACCGCGCCGATCTCCGCCTTGAACACCACCCTGCCGTCCTCGATCCGGGCGAACGCACGGCCGCCGGCGATGAGTTCGGACACCCGTGCGCGATACAGCGTGCCACCGTCGCCGATCAGGGGCGAGACTCCGACCTCCTCGGTGAACATCGACACGCACGCGGGCATCACCAGATCCAGCTCGTCCGGCCGCACCCGGCGCACCAGCGGATCCGCAGGCACCTCGGTCGAGGGCCGGCCGGCGACCATCAGCGGCTGCACAGGGCGTACGTCGCGGGCGGGTCCCCAGGCGGGTTCGAGCAGCCGCCACAGACCGGCCGCCGCCTCGGCGGGGCCGACGATCGACGAGCAGCGCCGCCCCTGGCGCCGGGCACGTTCGGCGAAGGACCGTATCGCGTCGGGCCCGGCCTCGACCGGGACCAGGTTCGCCCCCGCGTAGCACAGCGAGGTGAGCAGGCCGCCCTCGTAGTAGCCCCACAGCTCGCCGCCCAGGCGCCACGGATCGACACCGGCGAGCCGGACCCGGGACGCGACGAAGACGTTGGTGACCGGGTCGCGGTCGAGCAGCGCCTGGACGGCGGACAGGTCGGTCCCGTCCAGGACCTTGGTGGAAACCGAGCTCAGCACGTGCCTCACCATGCCATCGGGCGGACCTTGGGGAAATGCCGGTTGTTGCGGCACCACCCTATGCAGGTCCAGGCCGTATGTGCCGCCCGGGAGGTACGGGGATCGGCGGGCGCATCAGCGCGGCAGCCTCGGCACCCCCGGTCGGCGCGTCACGGGGCCCTCCGGCGCGGCGGCGTCGCACTCGATGTCGTTCGCGGGCAGGGTCCCGTCGACGAGGTACCCCGTGGCCCGGTCGTCCACGCACGGGCCGTCGACGAGGTAGTGCCCGTGGTTGCCGTTGCCGCGCACGGTCAACAGCCGCGAGGAGGGCAGCGCGTCGTGCATGCGCAGCGCCCCCTCGTAGGGCGTGGCCGGGTCGCCCACGGACTGGATCAGCAGCACACCGGGCAGTCCCGCCCCGTCGATCCGGGTCGGCGGCGCGGTGTTGGTCTGCAGGTACAGGCACGCCCCGGGCGAGGCGATCGCCGCGCCGAGCGCCCCGTCGCGGGCCCGGAGTCGGACCATGTCCGCCTCGAAGACCCGCTCGTCGGCCGGGAAGGGGGCGTCCGCGCAGGAAACGGTCTGGAACACCGACTCGAAGTTGACCTCCTCGCCGGTCGCGGCCCGCCGGGACGCGACCAGCGCCGCCGGGTCGCCGGACGCGTAGTCGGCGAGCGCGCCGGCCAGCCGGGGCCAGTCGCGATCGGTGTAGAGCGAGCCGATGGTGAACTGGTCGAGTTCGACGCCGCCGAAGACGCCGTCGGCGGGCTCTGCCACGAGGCGGGCGCGCAGCACGTCCCAGCCGGCCAGCACCCGGGCCGCGCTCGTGCCCAGGTGGTAGCGGTCGTCGCGGTCGGCGGCCCAGGCCGCCCAGTCGCGCTGACGCGCGGAGAAGGCGCGGGCCTGGAGGAAGCCGGTCCCGTACCAGACCTCGGTCGGGTCCACCACGCTGTCCAGGAGCATCCGGTGCACCCGCCGAGGGAACAGTTGCCCGTACACCGCGCCCAGGTAGGTCCCGTACGAGTAGCCCAGGAAGCTCAGCCGCTCCGCGCCGAACGCGGCCCGGACCAGGTCGAGATCGCGGGCGATGTCGCGGGTGGTCAGGTGCGGCAGCAGGTCGGGCGCGGAGGCCCGGCAACCGTCGGCGAACGCGCGGGTCGCGGCCAGGTGGGCGGCGCGACCGGCGGGCACGGCCGGATCGGGCCTGGGCCCGCGGCCGAAGGTGACCGGGTCGGTGCAGACGACCCGCGTGCTGGTGCCGCGCCCGCGCAGGTCGAAGCCGATCAGGTCGTAGGCCCGGCGCAGCCGCTCGGGCAGGCCGCCGGCCAGCGCGGCCATCGAGCCGACGGAGGAGGCGCCGGGGCCGCCGAAGTTGACCACCAGGACGCCCTGATACTCGGCCCGGCTCCCGGTGGCCGGCACCCGGGAGACGCCGACCCGGATCCGGGCGCCGTCGGGGCGGGTGTGGTCGAGCGGCGCGCCGATGCTGCCGCAGCGCTCGCCCGGCGCGGTGCCCGTCGGGCAGTCGCCCCACGTGATCGGCTCGGTGCCCGCGCGGGCCGGTGCGGGGGCGGCGGTGAGCGCGGCGGCGGTGAGCGCGCCGGCCAGGAGGGCGCGGACGGCGCGGGTCACGATTCCTCACAGGTGGTGTCGCGGCCCGCCGGGAGCGTGCCGTCGGTCAGGTAGGCCGCGGCGGCGGCCATGACGCAGTCGTTGGGCTGGAACGCGAGGATCCCGTGGTCGCCTTCGCCGAGCACGGTGATCAGGCGTGAGGAGGGCAGCGCGTCGTGCAGCGCGTTCGCCCCGGCGGGCGGGGTCGCCGGATCGCGGGTGCCCTGGATGAGCAGCACCGGCGGCAGGTCGTGGCCGTCGATGCGCGTCGGGGTCCGGGCCGGTACCGGCCAGAACGCACAGGGCGCGTTCAGCCAGGTGTTGGACCAGGCGGTGAGCGGGGCGGTGGCGTCCACGGCGCGCGCGTCGCGATCCCACACCGCCCAGTCGCGCGGCCACGGCCCGTCGTGGCACTCGACGGCGGTGTAGATCGCGGTGCCGTTGGCGTCCTGCACGGTGGGCGGCGTGTACAGCGCGCCGAGCGGGGCCGGGTCGCCGCGGTCCCAGGCGCGCAGGGCGTCGGCGAAGCCGGGCCAGTGCTGCGAGTTGTACAGGGTCCGGGTGGCGAGGTCGTAGAGCTCGGCGGGGCCGACCGCGTCGGCGAGGGGGCGGTTACGGGCGGCGGCGAGCACACGCGTGAAGATCGGGTCCAGGTCGGGGCCCGAGGCGTGGAGGAAGTCGCGCCAACGGCCCTGGAAGGCGATGTCCTGACGCAGGTTGGAGCCGTACCAGACCTGGTCGGGGCGCGGGTCGACGATGCTGTCCAGGATCATCCGGTCGACCCGCTCGGGGAACAACTGCCCGTAGACCGCGCCCAGATAGGTCCCGTAGGACCAGCCGATGAAGGAGAGTTTCGGCCGGCCGAGCGCGGCTCGGACCAGGTCCAGGTCGCGGGCGTTCTCCAGGGTGCCCAGGTGTGGGAGGAGGTGGCCGGCGCGCTCGGCGCAGCCGCCGGCATAGGTGCGGGCGCGCTCGACCAGCCGTTCCTCGTCCCGCGCCGTGGCGGGCACCGGGTCGGGCCTGGGCGCCCGGTCGAAGCTCGCGTCGACACACGAGATCGGGTCGCTGTGGTGGTTGCCGCGGGGGTCGACGCCGACGATGTCGTAGCTCTGCCGCACCCGTTCGGGCAGGGCGCGGCGGACCAGCCCGGCCAACCACATCCCGCCGCCGCCCGGTCCGCCGGGGTTGACCACGATCGTGCCGCGCCGGGCCCGCCCGCCGGTCGCCGCCGCGAGCGACAGGCCCAGCGTGGTGGTGGGCCCGTCGGGGCGCGCGTGGTCGACGGGCACGGCCAGCGTGCCGCAGCGCAGCCCCGGTTCGGCGACATCGTCGGGGCAGCCGCCCCATACGACGCCGGGCGTGCTCCCGACGGCCGGGTGCGCCGTGTCGGGACCACTCGCGGGTCCCGCGGCGGTGCCCGCGATCATGGCGGCGACGGCCACTACGGCCACGACGATGCGTCCCACGCGCGACGCCCCTCCCCCGGGGGCGACGCCCCGATCATGTGTCTCGATGATCGGGGTCGATTACCTGGGGTCGGGGCGCATCAACGATATGTCACTCGCGTGGGCGAGCCGATTGATCCGGTCGGGCTCGAACCGGGGTGGACCCCACCGGATCGGGATGGACCGGGGCGGAGCGGCCTGAACCGGGGTGGATCCGCGTGGACCCGCCTCGGTCGAGCCGACCGCGGCCGGCTGGCACACCGGCCGAAATCCGCCCCCGGCGACGCCCCGCCCGGCAACCGGCTCGGGCGACCGGCTCAGGCGATGTCGACGATCGGCTCGCCGCTGATCACACCGTCGGCCTGCATCTGCTCGGCCAGCTTGAGCGCCTCGTCGATCAGCGTCTCGACGATCTTCGACTCGGGCACGGTCTTGATCACCTCGCCCTTGACGAAGATCTGCCCCTTGCCGTTGCCCGACGCCACGCCGAGGTCCGCCTCGCGGGCCTCGCCGGGGCCGTTGACGACGCAGCCCATGACGGCCACCCGCAGCGGCACCTTGAGCCCGTCCAGGCCCGCGGTGACCTCCTCCGCGAGCTTGTACACATCGACCTGGGCCCGGCCGCAGGACGGGCAGGAGACGATCTCCAGGCCGCGTTGGCGCAGTCCGAGCGACTCCAGGATCTGGTTGCCGACCTTGATCTCCTCGACCGGCGGGGCGGAGAGGGAGACCCGGATGGTGTCGCCGATGCCCTGCGACAGCAGCGCGCCGAACGCGACCGCGGACTTGATCGTGCCCTGGAAGGCGGGCCCGGCCTCGGTGACGCCCAGGTGCAGCGGGTATTCGCAGCGCTCGGCGAGCAGCCGGTAGGCCTCGATCATCACGACCGGGTCGTTGTGCTTGACCGAGATCTTGATGTCGCGGAAGTCGTGCTCCTCGAACAACGAGCACTCCCACAGCGCGGACTCCACCAGCGCCTCGGGGGTGGCCCTGCCGTGCTTGGCGAGCAGTCGCTTGTCCAGCGATCCGGCGTTGACGCCGATCCGGATCGGGGTGCCGGCCGCGGAGGCCGCCTTGGCGATCTCGGCGATCTTGTCGTCGAACTGCTTGATGTTGCCCGGGTTCACCCGCACCGCGGCACAACCGGCGTCGATCGCGGCGAAGACGTACTTCGGCTGGAAGTGGATGTCCGCGATCACCGGGATCTGCGACTTGCGCGCGATCGCGGGCAGCGCGTCGGCGTCGTCCTGCGAGGGGACCGCGACCCGGACGATCTGACAGCCGGACGCGGTCAGCTCGGCGATCTGCTGAAGCGTGGCGTTGACGTCGGAGGTCAAGGTGGTGGTCATGGACTGCACCGACACCGGGGCGTCTCCGCCGACGGCCACGTTGCCGACCATGATCTGCCGTGACTTGCGGCGCGGCGTGAGGGGCCGGGCAGGTACGGACGGCATTCCGAGCTGGATCGCGGTCATGTTCGCTTGAGTCCCGTGGGTTCGGCGGGTAGGTCGTCGTCAACGCTACGCCACCGTCCACCGGTACGGACGCGCCCGTACCCCTGTGCCGTCCCACCTGTTGCCTGATCGACACACGGTGGGCCGGCCCGGTCGGGATACGGGCGCGTTCTCGACGCGAGAGCCTAGGTGACCTTCACGGGGTTGATCAGGTCGGCGATCAACACCAGGACGGTGAAGGCGATGAAGATCGAGGCCACGACGTAGGCGACCGGCATCAGCCGGGCCACGTCGAACGGGCCCGGGTCCGGCCGCTTGCGCAGGCTCGCGATCCGGCGCCGGATCGACTCCCACCACGCACCGATCACATGGCCGCCGTCGAGCGGGAGCAGCGGCAGCATGTTGAACAGGAACAGGGACACGTTGAAGCCGGCGATGATGAAGATCATCAGGCCGACCCGCTGGGACGGGGGCACGTCCAGCGCGGCGACCTCGCCGCCGACCCGGGCCGCGCCGACCACGCCGACCGGGGAGTCCTGATCGCGCTTGTCGCCCTGGAAGGCCGCGCCCCACAGGGCGGGGACCTTCTGCGGGATGCGCAGCAGGCCGTGGAAGGCGTTCTTGACGATGTCACCGGTGAATTCGACGGACTCGGCGGCGCTCTGGCGCTGGATCCCGGTCGCGGGACTGATGCCCAGGAAGCCGGTGGTGACGTACTGATTGGGCACGGCCCGCCCGTCGCCGTCGATCTTGATCATCTTGTTCTGTTCGAGCACCGGCTTGAGGGTCAGCTTTTGGCCCTTGCGGTCGACCACGAGGGTGACCTCGCCGGACGACTTGCGGATCAGGCCCTGGAGCTTGTCGTAGTCGCCGATCTTCTGCCCGTTGAACGAGACGATGCGGTCGCCCGGCAGCAGACCAGCCGCCTTGCCCGGTGCCGCCTTGGCGCCCTCGGGGCACTTGTCGGTCTTCGCGTCGGCGCTGACCACACACTCGGAGACGGTGCTCACCGTCGAGGTGGTCTTGTTGATCCCGAAGCCCATCAGGTACACCGCGAGCAGAGCGATGGCCAGGACCAGGTTCATGAACGGGCCCGCGAGCATGATGATCGTGCGCTGCCACGGCTTGCGCTGGTAGAACATCCGGTCCTCGTCGCCGGGACCGACCTCCTCGTAGGACGCCTCCCGGGCGTCCTCGATCATGCTGCGCCACGGCGAGGTGCTGCGGGCCTGGACCTTGCCCGACGCGTCCGGCGGGAACATCCCGATCAGCCGGCAGTAGCCGCCGGCCGGGATCGCCTTGAGGCCGTATTCGGTCTCGCCGATCTTCTTCGACCACAACGTCTTGCCGAAGCCGACCATGTACTGCGGCACCCGGACACCGAACATCTTGCCCGTGACCAGGTGGCCCGCCTCGTGCCAGGCGATGGAGAACAGCAGGCCCACGACAAAGACGACGATGCCGAGGATCGTCATGAACAGGGTCAACGGGGTTCTCCTCCGTGGGCGATGATCTCGCGTGCCCGTCGGCGCGCCCAGTCCTCCGCGTCGAGGACGTCCTCCAGTGTCAACCGGTTGCCGTCCCCACGTACATCATGCTCGCTCACCACGGCGGCGACCGTGTCGGTGATGCCGTTGAACCCCAGGTGTCCCGCGACGAACGCGTCCACACACTCCTCGTTGGCCGCGTTGAACACCGCGGGCGCGGTGCCGCCGGCGCGGCCCGCGGCGCACGCCAGCTCGACCGCCGGGAAGGCCTCGTGGTCGAGCGGGAAGAACTCCCAGGTGGCCGCCTTGGTCCAGTCGCAGCCGGCCGCCGCGTCGGGCACCCGGTCGGGCCAGGACAGGCCGAGCGCGATCGGCAGCCGCATGTCGGGTGGGGACGCCTGGGCCAGCGTCGAGCCGTCGGTGAACTCCACCATCGAGTGCACGATCGACTGCGGGTGGACCACCACCTCGATCCGCTCGAAGGGGATGTCGTAGAGCAGGTGCGCCTCGATCACCTCCAGCCCCTTGTTGACCAGGGTCGCGGAGTTGATCGTGATCACCGGGCCCATGTCCCAGGTGGGGTGTGCCGCGGCCTGCGCGGGGGTGACGTCGACCAGGTCGGCGCGGGTGCGACCGCGGAACGGGCCGCCGCTGGCGGTGACCACGAGCCGCTTGACCTGATCGGCCCGGCCCCCGCGCAGCGCCTGGATCAGCGCGGAGTGCTCGGAGTCGACCGGGACGATCTGGCCGGGCTTGGCGATCGCCTTGACCAGCGGGCCGCCGACGATCAGCGACTCCTTGTTGGCCAGCGCGAGGGTGCGTCCCGCGGTCAGCGCGGCCAGGGTGGGGGCCAGGCCGATCGAGCCGGTGATGCCGTTGAGCACCACGTCGCACGGGTGTTCGGCGAGTTCGGTGGCGGCGGTGGGGCCGGCCAGGATGCGCGGCAGCTTGTACTGCCCCTTGGCGTAGCCGCGGCGCTGCGCCTCGGCGTAGAAGGCCAGTTGCAGGTCCTGCGCGGCGGACGCCTTGGCCACCGCGACCACCTCGACCCCGAGTTCGAGCGCCTGCCGGGCCAGTTCGTCGACCCGGCCGCCGCCGGCGGACAGGCCGACGATGCGGAACAGCTCGGGGTGGGCGCGCACCACGTCGATGGTCTGGGTACCGATCGATCCGGTGGAACCGAGCAGGACGACGTCCCGTCGGCCGGGCGGCTGGTCGGGGGCGGCGAAGGGCGCGTACGGATCGGCCAGGGAGTCCATCCCTCCATTGTGGCCCGCGCCGACGGGGCGCCGAGCACAGGTCGGCCGATTGCCCGCGGTGACCGCCCCGGACGGCGCGAGTCGGCGCGTGGGGCCTGCGGTACCCGCCCGCCGGCCCCCGCGCGTGGCTCAGCCGACGGGTCGGTGCACGTTCTCCGCGCGGGACGGTCCCGGCGTCGCGTCGGCGATCCAGGGGCCCTCGGTGGAGACGTCGAGCACACCCTGCTCCAGCCACAGGTAGCGGCCCGCCAGCACACCCTCGACGACTCGCACGTCCAGCGTGTCGGTGTTGGTCCACAACCGGCCGAACAACTCGTCCACCCGGATCTGCGCCTGCCGGCAGAACAGGTCGGCCAGCTCGTACGCGGCCCGGCCCTGCTCGGCGTCGCGACGGCGCAGCATGTCGGCCCGCACGCACACCGCGCTCATCGCGAACAGCTCGGCGCCGATGTCGACGATCCGGCCCAGGAAGCCCTGCTTGCGCTCCATCGCGCCCTGCCAGCGGGCCATGCCGTAGAAGGTCGAGCGGGCCAGCCGGCGCGAGGTGCGCTCGACGAAGCGCAGGTGCGCGGCCAGGCTCGGCAGCCCGGCGGGGGCGAACTCGCGGTAGGACGTGGGCACCTGCCCCTTGCCGGCGACCAGTTTGGGCAGCCACTTGGCGTAGAAGACGCCCGCGTCGGCGGCGGCTTTGCCCTTGGCCTTGAGGTCCGCGTCGGGGTCGATGATGTCGCCCGCCACGGCCAGGTGGGCGTCCACCGCCTCGCGGGCGATCAGCAGGTGCATGATCTCGGTGGAGCCCTCGAAGATCCGGTTGATCCGCATGTCGCGCAACATCTGCTCGGCCGGCACTCCGCGTTCGCCGCGGGCGCGCAGCGAGGCGGCGGTCTCGTAGCCGCGTCCGCCGCGGATCTGCACCAGTTCGTCGCTGACCAGCCAGCCCACCTCGGAGGAGTACAGCTTGGCCAGCGCCGCCTCGATCCGGATGTCGCGCCGGTCCTCGTCGGCCATTCGGGCGGTCAGCTCCAGGACCGCCTCCAGCGCGAAGGCGTTGGCCGCGATGTAGGCGATCTTGCCCGCGACCGCCTCGTGCGCGGCGATCGGGCGGCCCCACTGCTCGCGCTCGCCCGCCCATTCGCGCGCGACCTTCAGCGACCACTTGGCGGCGCCGGCGCACATCGCGGGCAGCGAGAGCCGGCCGGTGTTGAGCGTGGTCAGCGCGATCTTCAGGCCCGCGCCCTCGGCGCCGATCCGGTTCGCCGCGGGCACCCGGACCCGGTGGAAGCGGGTCACGCCGTTCTCGATGCCGCGCAGGCCCATGAAGGCGTTGCGGTTCTCCACGGTGATCCCGGGGCTGTCGGCGTCCACGACGAAGGCGGTGATCCCGCCGCGCCGGCCCTCGGCCTTGGGCACCCGGGCCATCACCACCAGGAGTTTGGCGACCACGCCGTTCGTGGTCCACAACTTCACCCCGTCGAGGATGTACGCGTCGCCGTCCTCGGTGGGCACCGCGGAGGTGGCCAGGCGGGCCGGGTCGGAGCCGACGTCGGGCTCGGTGAGCAGGAACGCGCTGACCTCGCGCACGCAGCGCGGCAGGAACTCGCGCTTTTGGTCGTCGGTGCCGAACAGCTTGACCGGCTGCGGCACCCCGATCGACTGGTGCGCGGACAGCAGCGCGCCGAGCGCGGCGTTGACCGAACCGACCAGGACCAGCGCCTTGTTGTAGTACAGCTGGCTCAGGCCGAGGCCGCCGTACTCGGTGTCGACCTTCATCCCGAGGGCGCCGATCTCGGCGAGGCCCTTGATCACGTCGTCGGGAATTCGCGCGTCGCGCTCGATCACGGTCGCGTCCACCCGGGTGGTCAGGAACTCGCGCAGCACCGCGAGGAAGTCCTCCCCCCGACGGATCTCCTCCGCGTCCGCCTCGGGATGCGGGTGGACCAGGTCGAGCCGAAATCGGCCGAGGAACAACTCCTTGGCGAAACTGGGCTTGTCCCAGTCCTGCTGTCGCGCTTCCTCGGCGACCTCGCGCGCTTCGCGTTCGCTGACAGGGGGCATGGCGGACTCCTCGCGGACTCGCAGCGGAACCGACGTTGTTACCGACCGGTGTTACCTGCCCGTGCACGTCCACTGAATGCCGGGTAACGGGGTTTTGTCCAGAGCTATGCCACCGCCGACGTCAAGACATGCGCGCGTTGATCCGAGGCGTGCGCCGCGTCGATCCCGGACATCCGCCGCGTTGATCCCGGGCATACGAAAGGGCCCGGCGGCACCACCCCAGGTGGCCGGGCCCTTCGTCGGTGGGGCCTACAGGTCGAGGCCGGTGAGGACCATCACGCGCTCGTACGTGAAGTCGGTCATCGCGTAGGTGACGCCCTCGCGGCCGACGCCGGAGTTCTTGGCGCCGCCGTACGGCATCTGGTCGGCGCGGTAGGACGGGGCGTCGCCGATGATCACGCCGCCCACCTCCAGTTCGCGCTGGGCCCGGAACGCGGTCTGGATGTCGTGCGTGAACACGCCGGCCTGGAGGCCGAACTCGGAGTCGTTGACCGCGGCGAAGGCGGCGTCGGTGCCGTCCACCCGGGTCAGCGTGAGCACCGGGCCGAAGACCTCCTCGCAGGCGATGGTGACGCCCGCCGGGACCTCGCTGAGCACGGTCGGCGCGTAGTTCGCGCCGTCGCGGGTGCCGCCGGTGAGCACCTTGGCGCCGGCCCGCACGGCCTCGTCCACCCACGCCTGCACCCGCTCGGCGGCGGCGACGCTGACCAGCGGGCCGACGTCGACCGCGTCGTCCTCGGGGTCGCCGGTGACCTGCGCGGCGACCTTGGCCACGACCTTCTCGACCAGGCGGTCGTACACGCTCGTGTCGGCGATCACCCGCTGCACCGAGATGCAGGACTGGCCGCCCTGGTAGTTGGAGAACGTCGCGATCCGCTGCGCGGCCCACTCCAGGTCGGCCTCGGAGGACCAGTCGGCAAGCACGACGGCGGCGGCGTTGCCGCCCAGCTCCAGGGTCACGTGCTTGCGCGGGACCGCGTCCATGATGCTCCAGCCCACCGGGCCCGAGCCGGTGAACGAGATGACCGGCAGCCGCTCGTCCGCGACCAGGGCCGGCATCCGGTCGTTGGGCACCGGCAGCACGCTCCAGGTGCCCGCCGGCAGGTCCGTCTCGGCCAGGATCTCGCCCAGGACCAGCGCGGACAGCGGGGTGGCCGGCGCCGGCTTGAGGATGATCGGCGCGCCGACCGCGATCGCGGGGGCGACCTTGTGCGCGACCAGGTTGAGCGGGAAGTTGAACGGCGCGATGCCGAGCACGACACCCTTGGGGATCCGCCGGACCAGCGCGTAGCGGCCGGTGCCGCCCGCGTCGGTGTCGAGGCGCATGCCCTCGCCGTTGAACCGGCGGGCCTCCTCGGCGGCCCAGCGGAACACCGACACCGCGCGGCCGACCTCGCCACGCGCCCACTTGATCGGCTTGCCGTTCTCGGCGGTGATCAGCCGGGCGATCTCCTCGGTGCGCTCACCCAGGCGCCGGGCGACGTGGTCCAGGGCCGCGGCGCGGCGGTACGCGGGCAGCGCGGCGAACTCGTGCGCGCTCGCGTGGGCGGCGGCGACGGCCTCCTCGATCTGCGCTTCGGTGGGTTCGGAAACCCGTCCGACCAGCCGGCCGTCGTACGAGTTGGTGACGTCGAAGGTCGACTCGCCGGTGGCCTGGCGGCCCGCCAGCCAGAACGCGTGGGTGGTGGTCACTGCTGCTCCTTCTCCGTCAACGGGCGCCGATGATCCCGGTGTCGTCCACGGTACGTCGATCGCACGTGCGGGTTTTTGTCCATGCCGGCCAATCCCGACCCGCCGGTGCTACGACTTGTCCTCGGTGGTGCCGGTCGTGTCGCGCAGCGCGAACCACAGTTCCGCGCGGGTGTCCGGATCGTCCAGCGTGCGGCCGAGGATCTCCTCGACCCGGCGGATGCGATAGCGCAGCGTGTGGCGGTGTACACCCAGATCGCCCGCCGCCGCGTCCCACTGCCCGTGCCGGGCCAGCCACGCGCGCAGCGAGACGATCAGGTCGCCCCGGCCGCCCGCGTCGTGCGCGCGCAGTGGCGCGAGCACCTGATCGGCCCACGCGTGCACCGCGTCGCCGTCCAGGAGTGGCAGCAGGCCGCCCACGTCCCGGCCGTGCACGGTCAGCGCCTTCTCCGAGCGCAGGCCCACCGCGTGCGCGCCCAGCGCCTGCCGATAGCCGTCGCCCGCCCGGTCCGGCTCGACCGGGCCGGACACGCCCGCGACCAGCCCCGGCAGGTCGACCGGCTCGACCGGGTCCACCGACTCCGGCAGCACCAGCACCGTCGCGCCGGCCAGTTCGCCGGTCAGCGCCGGGGTGCCCGCCCGGACCGCCCGCGCGCACAGCCGCTCCGCGAACGCGGCCACCACCGCGTCCGGTCCGGTGGCCACCACCATCCGCCACGGCCCCGGCGGCAGATCGGCCGCGATGTCGTGGGCCAGTTCGGCGGGCGTCGCCCGCTCCCCCGTGAGCAGCAGCCGCAGCAGCGCGGTCCGCATCCGGGCCCCGGCGTCGGCGCCCGCCCGGGACTGCTCCAGGGCCAGGGTGAGCAGCGACGCGGCGGTGCCCAGGGTCTGCCGGTCGGCGGTACGCGCGGGCCGGTCGGTGCCCACCGCCAGGAAGCCGCTGATCCGTCGCTCGGCGCCCAGCGACTGCACCACCACGCGTCCGCCGTCCTCGTCCTCCTGGAGCGATGCCGAGGACGGGGCCGGCATCCGGCGCAGCTTGTCGATGTCGGCGCGCAGCGCCTCGGTACGCGGGCGGGCGGCCGCAGGCGCCACCTGGCGCAGCGTCCCGTCCGCGTCGTAGAGCGCGGCCCAGCCGTCGAGCCGGCCCGCGAGTCGGCGGATCAGCGTCGCGGCGCCCTCGCGCCCGGCGGCGGCCCGGGTCAGCTCCTGCTGCACCGCGAATCCCGTGGTGACCGTCTCGTACTGCTCGGCCGCGAGCGCCGAGGAGACGACCTTGCTGATCGCGATGAACGGGGTCGGCCGGGGCACCTCGAACACCGGGAAGCCGTGGCTCTCGGCGGTCTCGACGATCACCGCGGGCACCCGGTCCAGGGTCAGGCCCACGCCGATGCCCAGGCCCGCCACCTCGGCGGCGGCCAGCCGCTCGACGTAGGCGCGCCGCTCGGCGTTGTTGCGGCCGAGCTTCATCCCGGTGGTGAGCAGCAGTTCGCCGCCCTCCAGGTAGGGCGTGGGGTCGGCCAGTTCGCTGGTGTGCACCCACCGCACCTCGCGCTCCAGGCCGCCCTTGCCCGCGAGCACGCGCAGGTCGAGGGCGGGCGCGCGGACCAGGGAGGCGAGGGTGGGCGGCATGTCGGTTTGTCCAAACTGGAGTGGGAGAGGTCTCCAGTGTGACTCAGCGGCCGAGATCGATCAGCACGGGAGGCGTGCGCTCGCCTTTTCGGGTGGTCAGGCTGAGCACGGCGTGCCCGGTGGGCAGGTCGCTGGTGAGTTCGGCCGGCGACCAGCGATAACGCTCGACGGTGCGGGTGGTCACCCGCTCGGAGCGTCCGCTCGCCTTCTCGCCGAACAGCGCGCCCAGTACCGAGTAGCGCAGCCGTTTGACCAGGCCACCCTCCGGCGAGCCCATGGTGATCGAGCGCTCCTGCTCCTTGGTCATGCCCCAGTGTTCGGCGAACAGTTCGGCGTCGGCGCGGGAGGCGCCCGGGACGATCGCCTTGCAGCCGGCCGCGGCGAACACGCCGTGCCGCAGCGCCGGGGCCAGGTCGTCGAGCGAGCGCACCGACAGGACCAGGCCGGCCCGGCGGTTGCGGGCCCACTGCAGGCCCTTGGCCGCGTACTCGTCGATCAGCCGACCCGCGTCGTCGGCGACCAAGCACGCGAACACCCGGCGCGGCCCGCGTTCGCGCCGCGGGGTGGCCATCGCCTGGACGAACTGGGCCAGCACGAGCCGGCCGATCAGCCGGGCCGCCTCGGGGTGCGCCGCCTCGTTCAGCGCGATCCGCACCCGCAGCGGCCGGTCGATCTCGCCCGCGCCGAACCGCTCGCGGTCGGCGTGGAACAGCTCGGCGACGCCGGGTCGTTCCAGTACCGCGAGCCGCTGCACCAGCATCCGCGCGTCGTCGTCGCCGCGCGCCATCGCCCGCAGCGCCCGCTCGTGTTCGGGGTAGCGGCCCGCCGCGCGCAGCGCCTGCTCCAGCGCGGCCAGCGCCGCCTCGGTGCCGTCGAGCAGGTCGAGCAGCGTGCCCACGTCGGGATAGCGGTCGTGCCCGGCCACATACGCGCCCAGCACCTGGCGCAGCGCGTTGCTCGCGCCCTCGCCCAGGCCCAGCGCGCTCGGCGGCAGCGCGGCGGCGGCGAGCCGATCGGCCGCGTCCTCGGGGGTGCCGGCGCCGCCGTACAGGTCCAGGCCCCACGGCGAGTCGCGGTCGCCGACGATCACTTCGCGGTCGTAGCCGCCGGGGCGCTCGAACTCGTCGCCCTTGGCGTCGATCACCAGCAGCGAGGCGGTGCCGGTGAGCGCGCGCAGGCTCATCGCCTCCACGACCGGTTCGAGCAGCCGCCCCGGCTCGCCGGCCCGGGACGCGCCGACCACCAGCATCGAGGCGCCGAGCACGTCCGGGTCCAGGGCGAAGTCGGCGGCGCGGTACAGCGCCGGATTGCGCGCGTGGTCGGTGCCCGCCCCGATCCGTACCTGCCCGGTCAGCAGGTCGTGCTCGGCCCGCCGCGGCCGCACGTCGCGCTGCCCGGAGCCGTGCCGACAGGCCGCGGCGCCGTGATCGACGATCTCCTCGGCCACGTCGGCCAGATACTCGGGGTCCTGGCCGCCCGCCTCGATCACCCGGCGCAGCCGCAGGTAGTCCACGTCCCGCAAGCGCCCCGCCGCCACCTCGTCGTCGAGCACGTCGGCGGCCTCGTGCTGCCCCGCGTCGCGCAACTCGGGCCACAGGTCGGTGTCGGCGGGCGTCTCCTCGTCCTCGGGCGTCGCGTGCTCGCGCGGGGTGCGGGTGTACGGCTCGACCACCACGCGCCACCGACCGAGCACCGCGGCGGCGTAGACGAAGCCGCCGTTGTAGACGAGACGCACCAGCCACTGCACGTCGTGCAGCGCCCCGCGCGGGAAGATCAGCAGGAGCAGCGCGACGAACGGCCGCATCAGCACGATCCAGGCGACGAAACCGAGCACCAGGAACAGCGCGGCCCGGCGCCACTGTTCGGGGCGCGGACGCCCGTTCAGCTCGGCGCGCCGGTCCAGTCGTTGCCACCACGGGCGCAGGAACGGCCACGCGATCTCGTACCAGCGGCCGAGGTAGCAAAAGAGCGCGAACACCAGGACGTAGAGCAGGTTGTTGAACAGCAGCGGCCACAGGAACTCGGGCAGGATCTTCCGGACCAGCCAGACGTAGGCGAGGATCACCCAGTTCAGGCTCGCGATCGCGATCACCAGCCACAGCACGGCCCTGCGCACCAGTGCGGCCTCGGGCCGGGTGCGGGCGTCGCGCTCGGCCGCGCGCAGCCGGATCTCCCGCTCGTCGCGCCCGAACCCGTAGATGCCGGGCGCCTCGCGGTGTCGCGGCCCGCGCAGCCAGCCGCGCAGGTCGAAGCCGTCGGGGTCGAGGCCGCGTCCGGGCGAGGCCGGCGCCGGCACCCGGGCCCGGCCGGCCGGCGGGCGAGGGCCCGGCGGCTCGTCGGCGCGGGTGCGATCGCTTCGCCCGCGATCATCTCCGCCGCGATCACCGCGGCTGCGATCACCGCGGCTGCGATCACCGCGAAGGGCCTCGGCCTCGACGGCCCGCGACGCAGGGGAATCCGACCGTTCCACGTTCACGCCTCGCCCTTCCGGAACCACACCTTCGGCCGGGACTCAATCTAGGCGCGGAACCCGCGCTCGTGACGATCATTCCGAGGCGAGTCCGCAATCCGTTCCGCAATCCGTTCGGAGTTGTTCTGCCCGATCGGCATTTGTCCATCCCGGACACAAGCAACCGGGCGACTCACCGATGCGGCGCATGCGGCGAACGCCACCCGGCGCCTAGCCTGCGGAGAGGACCACGGTGCCACCGCGCCGACCCACCTCGACCCCACAGGAGACCAGCATGGGCGCTTCGCAGCCCGGCGGGCCCTCGCTCCCGCAGGAGCGCCGGCTCGTCACCGCCATCCCCGGCCCGAAGTCGACCGAGCTGATGAACCGCCGCAACGCGGCGGTCCCGCGCGGCGTCAGCACCACCCTGCCGGTCTTCGTGACCCAGGCGGGTGGCGGCGTGGTCGTCGACGTGGACGGCAACTCGCTGATCGACTTCGGCTCCGGCATCGCGGTGACCAGCGTCGGCAACTCGGCCGAGGGCGTGGTGCGTCGCGCCTCCGAGCAGTTGCAGCGCTTCACCCACACGTGCTTCATGGTGACCCCGTACGAGTCGTACGTGGCCGTCGCCGAGCAGCTGAACGAGCTGACCCCCGGCGACCACGACAAGCGCACCGCGCTGTTCAACTCGGGCGCCGAGGCGGTGGAGAACGCGATCAAGATCGCGCGTGCGCACACCAAGCGCCCCGCCGTCGTGGTGTTCGACCACGGCTACCACGGTCGCACCAACCTGACCATGGCGCTGACCGCGAAGAACATGCCGTACAAGGAGTCGTTCGGCCCGTTCGCGCCCGAGGTGTACCGGGTCCCGGTCGCCTACCCCTACCGTTGGCTCACCGGCGCGGAGAACTGCGCCGAGGAGGCCGCCGCGCAGGCGATCGACGCGATCACCAAGCAGATCGGCGCGCACAACGTCGCCGCCGTGGTAATCGAGCCGATCCTGGGCGAGGGCGGCTTCATCGAGCCGGCCAAGGGCTTCCTGCCCAAGATCGTGGAGTTCTGCCGGGACAACGGCATCGTCTTCGTCGCGGACGAGATCCAGACCGGGTTCTGCCGCACCGGCCAGTGGTTCGCGTGCGAGGACGAGGGCATCGTGCCCGACCTGATCACCACCGCCAAGGGCATCGCGGGCGGCCTGCCGCTGGCCGCGGTGACGGGGCGCGCCGAGATCATGGATTCCGCCCACGCGGGTGGTCTGGGCGGCACGTACGGCGGCAACCCGGTCGCGTGCGCCGCGGCGCTCGGCGCGATCGAGACCATGCGCGCGCTCGACCTGAACGGCGCGGCCCGCCGGATCGGCGAGATCATGCTGGGCCGACTGGGCGCGATGAGCGAGAAGTTCGCCGAGATCGGCGACGTCCGCGGGCGCGGCGCGATGATCGCGATCGAGCTGGTCAAGCCCGGCTCGAAGGAGCCGAACCCGGAGCTGGCCGGCGCGCTCGCCAAGGCGTGCCACGCGCAGGGCCTGGTGGTGCTGACCGCCGGCACCTACGGCAACGTGCTGCGCTTCCTGCCGCCGCTGGTGATCCCGGAGGACCTGCTCGTCGAGGGTCTGGACCTGCTGGAGCAGGCCTTCGCCGCCACGGTCTGAGTCGGGCGAGACCACGAACGGTCCGAACACCGCGAACCCCCGGTCACCGGAATGCTCCGGCGGCCGGGGGTTCGGCGTCGTGTCGGGAAATCGGGTCGAAGGATCGGACCCGCGCTCGGCGGGCGATCACATCCGGGTGCTCCGGATCCGAATGACCAAAAATTCGGGGATTCGGGGACCGGGATCGAACGATCGGGTTCGGGCGATCAGATCCGTGGTCGGCGCGGCGCCGGAGCGATCCGCTCGACCATGGTCAGGCCCGGAACGGCGTCCCACCCGCACAGGGCGAGCACGCGCACCATCTGTCGGCTCGCGCCGACCAGAACCATGTGCCCACCACGCCGCGCCAACGCGCCGGCCTGGTCGACGAACACGCGCAGACCCGCGACGTCGATGAACACGAGCTTGCTCACGTCCACCCGGACGTCGCCGCCGTCGCGCGCGGCGGCGCCGAGGACGCGGCGCACCACGTCCACGTTCGCCAGGTCGATCTCGCCTTCGAGCCGGAGGCCGCGCGGTCGGGTGGTGCGCACGACGCGAAGCTGGCGGTCGCTGGTCAGGACCACACCCATCGCGCCCGCGCCGCGACCCGGCCGGGGTTCCACCGAGGAATCGAACACGGCACCGCCCGCCTTGACGCCCTTGGAAACCACCGGAGCCTCGATCCGGCGGACGCGCCCGCTCCCCGCAGGGGCCGGGATGCACGGCACGCGGTATGTCGAGTAATCGGACTCTTCAACCACCTGGCCAACCCTACCTTTGCGTGCTGACAGCAGAGGGGCGATCGACGACATTGCGTCAATGCCACGTCACTCGAGCCACCGTCTATTTGTCCTATTTACGGATGTTCTCCGTGTGCTTGGACCCTCCGGGGTGTCCGGAGTCACGCCACACACGCTGTGACCCCGCTCACAACCTTCGATGCTCCAACGTACAGCGTGTATGTCCCACCTTCCAGACCGTGGAGAACGTGTGCAGGGTTTGTGAGGAGGCCGCGCGTCGGGAACTCGACAACCCCTTCTCCGCGTATCTTCGAGTGAGATGCACAGACCTTCCTCCGACACCGGCCCTGAGCAAGCCGGTGGCCGCCCCGGGACAACGCCCCCCGTTCCGGGGCGGTGGTCTGTTCACTCACAGTACACGCGCCGCCTCGCAGCGCCGCTGCTTCTCGCCGTCGTGCTCCTGGTGCTCACCGTGCAGGTGATGGCCGAAAGCGGACCCTCGATCACGCTGGACCGGATCGTCCGCGACGGCACGCGAAACCTCGCCGACGCCACGGGCGCGGCCTGGCTCGACGGACCCATGCACACCCTCGCCGACCTCGGCGGACCGCTCCCCGCCGGCTTCACGCTCGCCGCGGCGGCGCTGTTCGCCGCGTGGCGGCTGCGCCGGGCGTACCCGATCACGATCGCGGCGGGCGCGGTGCTCGTGGTGACGGTCGCGGTGATCGCCGGCAAGGACCTGATCGGCCGGACCGGGCCGAGCCAGTCGCCGCTGCCCGCCGACCAGTGGGGCTTCTTCCCGTCGGGCCACACCGCCACCTCGACGATCTGCTACGGCACGGCCGCGCTGCTGCTCGGGCGTGTCGGCTCCGCGCGCGCGGCCCGGTGGTGGCGTCACGGCGCGGTGGTGTCGTGCGCGGCGATCGGCCTCTCCCTGTTGTGGTGCGACTACCACTGGTTGGCGGATGTGCTGGCCGCGTGGGCCCTGTGCGGGATCGTGTTGTGGGCGGCGGCGCACCTGACGGCCCGGATGGCGACCCGTCCGACGCACGGCCCGGCGGACCGGACGAGGACCGGATCCGGCGACCGTCTCGCCAGGTGAACGGTCAAAGAACTTTTCCCGCAGGGCGATCTGCGGATTACGCACCATCACCTGCCAGCTTGGAGCGTTATTCGACGAAATCCGGGGGCAGAACCTACGGAATCAGTTGGTATCGGAACCTTGACGCGTGATCAAACGGGCGTTTGTATTACGCCGCACCGTTCGGAACGTGCGAACGGCTCACATCCGTCCCGGAGGCGATAAACCGCACCCCGCTCTGTCCCGCAGAGGTAGCGCTCATGGCTGTAGAAACCACCCCACCGCCGTCCGGGACCCTGACTCCAGTCACGCTCGAAGACGTCGGTGGCGCACCCGCCCCGCTCAAACGATCCATCGGTGTCGTCGGCGGCACACTGCTCACCCTGTCCTGTCTGACCCCCGCGTCGTCCCTGTTCGTGATCGTGCCGGGCATGTTCGCGGATCTGGGGTCCGGCACCTCGCTGGCCCTGGTCGTGGCCGCCGTGCTGTGTATCGGGGTGGCGTTCTGCTACTCCGAGCTGGGCACGCTCATCCCCAGCGCCGGCGGCGAGTACGCCATGGTCGGCACCCTGATGGGGCGCTTCATGGGCTGGCTGGTCTTCATCATCGCCACCATCGTGGTGATGATCGTGCCGCCGATCATCGCGCTCGGCACCGCCGACTACCTGACCTCCATCGCCACGGTCGACACCATGTGGGCCGGCGCCGCGGTGATGATCCTGGCGACGATCATGGGCCTGCTCGACCTGCGCGCCAACGCGTGGGTGACCGGTGTCTTCCTGGCCCTGGAGGTGGTCGCCGCGGCGATCGTGGCCTTCCTCGGGTTCGGCAACGTGCACCAGTCCGCCTCGACGCTGGTCAAGCCCGAGGTGGTCGCGGACGCCGCGGCCGGCACCACCGACCCGTTGAAGATGGGCCTGCTGATCGCGGGCATGGCCGGCGCGCTGTTCGCGTTGCAGGGCTTCTCCACCGCGGTCTACCTGGCCGAGGAGATGGAGAACCCGCGGCGCACCGTCTCGCGCACGGTGTTGTGGACCCTGGGTCTGGGCGGCGTGATCCTGATCGTGCCGACCATCGCCATCTCGCTGGGCGCGCCGTCCCAGGCGGCACTGGCCGAGGGCGACATCCTCGGCCTGGTCGAGGGCTGGTCCAACCACGGCATGGCGACCTTCATCGGGCTGTGCATCGCACTGGCGATCATCAACGCCGGCGTGGTCATGGTGATCCAGAACTCGCGTGTGGTCTACGCCTCGGCGCGGGACAGGGCCTGGCCCGAGCCGATCAACCGGGCCTTCGGCAAGGTGAACCGGTTCGGTTCGCCGTGGGTGTCCACGCTGGTGGTCGGCGTGCCGGGCGCGCTGCTGTGCTTCGTCAACCTCGACATCCTCGGCGAGGTCACCGGCGTCGCGGTCGCCGCGCTCTACCTGACCGTGGCGCTGGCCGTACTGGTCGCCCGCCGGGGCGTGCACAAGAGCGGCCAGGCGTGGCGCATGCCGCTGTGGCCGGTGATCCCCGTGCTGCTGATCGCGGCGATGATCTACGTGCTTACCGAACAGCCGACGCGCGCGCTGGAGATCACCGGCGCAATCATCGTGGTGGCCGCGCTGTACTGGGTGCTCTACCTGCGCCCGCGCCAGGAGACCCGCTGGAACATCAAGCTGATGGCCGACGACTCCTGAATCCCTCCCCGGTAGCCGTAACCACCCGCCCGAGGGCGGTGCCTCCTCCTGTGGGCACCGCCCTCGGGCGTGTTCCGGGCCGGTACGGCTCCGCCCTCGATCAGTCGGCCAGCAGCGCCGCGCGCAGCCGCTCCAGCCGGTCCGCGTCCAGACCCAGGCCACGTTCCAGGTAGGTGTCGAAGCTCCCCCAGTGGGTGTCCATCACCTCCAGCGCGCCGCGCAGGTACTCCTCACGCACCTCCAGGAACGGCCGGAACAGCTCCAGCAGGCCCGGGCGCATCGCGAGCCGGTCGCTGTTGGGCGTGTAGCGGTGCGCCGGGTCGTTGCTGATCAGGTAGTTCGCCACCACGTCGTCGACGCCGACGCCGAGCAGGCGCTGGACCAGGGCCGCCGCGATGCCCGCGCGGTCCTTGCCGGCCGAGCAGTGCACCACCACCGGCAGGCCGTCGGCCTCGATCAGCGCGTGCACCAGCGCCGCGTGTTTGTCGACCCGGCTCACCACCTGGTCGCGGTAGTCCGCGGCGATCGACTTCTCCGCCCGCCCGTCGCCCAGCCGCTCGCGCAGCACGTCGAGGTCCGCCGAGCGCATGTCGCGCCAGAACTCCGCGCCCCGGGCCGGGTCGGACATCGACAGGTTGAGCCATCGCGCGCCCTCGGGCAGCACGTCCGCGCCGTCCAGCTCGATGTCGGCCGGGCTGCGCAGGTCGACCACGAGCCGGATGCCCAGTCGGGCCAGGCTCGCCCGGTCGGCGTCGGTGGGCGTGGCCAGGTGGCCGCTGCGGAAGTAGCGACCGGTCCGGACGTGTCGGCCGTCGGCGGTGGGCAGACCGCCGATGTCGCGGAAGTTGCGGACGCCTTCGAGAGCGACTCCGGCGTGCGCCTGATGTTGTGTCACGTGTCTCCTCGTGCTGGTCGGGCCGGGATGGGAACAACCGCGATATCCGGGGCCGGGGTCGATCGGTCGGGGTCGATCGGGCCGCCGCGCGGGCCGTGCGTCGGTTCAGGCGCCCCGTACCGGCCGGGGTTCGCCGAACCGCTCCTCGAACTGCTCGTCGCTCAGCGCGCGCATCTCCTCGACCGTGACCACGCCCAGCATCAGCTCGGTGAGGAAGCGCGGCGCGGGCCTGGCCCGCATCGTGTCGGTGATCGGCCCGGGCACGGTGTGCGCGGCGGATTCCACCCGGCCGTCCGGATGCAGGGTGAAGGTCCGGTAGCCGGGGCCGTCGAAGCGCCGGCCCTCGTAGTCGATGCTGTACGTGGTCGAGGGCGCCACGAACACCGGTACACCCGCGAACTCGCCCTCCAGGGAGCCGTGCAGGTGTCCGCCGGAGATCGCCCGGATCCTCGGGAAGTCGCGCAGCAGCGCGCCGAGTCGGCCGGAGGGGTCCAGGTTCGGACAGATCTCCGCGAGCGGCGGCTGGTGCAGGAACAGCAGCGCGTGCTCGGCGTCCGAGCCGGCCAGGATCTCCCGGATCCGGGCCGCCTCCGGCGCGCTCAGCTCCGGCCCGTCGGCACGTGTCATACGGTCGTCGAGGTCGCGGTACACCCCGTCCCCGACGTGTTCGCGGCCGAGCGCGTTGGTGTCCACCATCAGCAGCAGCCAGGACCCGATCCGTACCGCGGGTTCCAGGTGCACGCCGGTGCGGGGCAGGCCGGCGGTGTAGGCGTCGTGGCTGTCGTGGTTGCCCGGGAGGCAGTACACCGGCACCGACAGCCCCTGGAGCACGTCCCCGAGCCGCCGGTAGGCGCCCGGCTCGCCGGTGTCGGCCAGGTCGCCGGAGGCGACCAGTACGTCCGCCGCGGCGAGCGCGTCGGCGGCGCCCTCCAAGGTGGCCGCCAATCCGGCGTCCGGGTCGTGCTGTACGAATCCGTGGGTGCCCGGGGCGTCCCGGTAGTGCACGTCGGAGATCTGGATCAACCGGACGGCGGTGTCGCCGGCCGGACTGTCTTGGATGGGCATGCGCCGTTCCCCTGTCACGTCCGTAACGGCCGTCGACTGATCATCTGACGACCCGTCACGCATGCTGCCAGGGAAGGCGTGTGGAGGAAATGGCGAAGCCCGCCGGACCACATCGTCGGGGTCCGGCGGGCTCGCCGTGAGGTCTCGCCGAGGCGAGGAGGTGATCAGTCGTTGGTGGGGAAGCCCAGGTTGATCCCGCCGTGGCTCGGGTCGAGCCAGCGCTGGGTGACGACCTTGCCCCGGGTGAAGAACTGCACGCCGTCGGCGCCGTACGCGTGCAGGTCGCCGAACAGCGAGTTCTTCCAGCCACCGAACGAGTAGTAGGCGACCGGGACCGGGATCGGCACGTTGATCCCGATCATGCCGACCTCGACCTCGTTCTGGAACTTGCGGGCCGCGCCACCGTCGTTGGTGAAGATCGCGGTGCCGTTGCCGTACGGGTTGGCGTTGATCAGGGCCAGGCCCTGGTCGTACGAGTCGACCCGGAGCACGGAGAGCACGGGGCCGAAGATCTCGTCGGTGTAGATCGACATCTCGGGAGTGACGTTGTCGAACAGGGTCGGGCCGACCCAGTAGCCGTCGGCCGTGTCGTCCCCGTTGATCGGGTGGGTGCGGCCGTCGACCACGAGCGTCGCGCCCTGGTCCACGCCGGCCTGTACGTAGGACAGCACCTTGTCGGCGTGCTGCCGGGTGACCAGCGGGCCCATCTCGGACGCGGCGTCGTTGCCCGCGCCGACCTGGAGCTTGGTCATGCGCTCCCTGATCTTGCCGATCAGCTCGTCGGCGATCGGCTCGACCGCGACCAGGGCGGAGATCGCCATGCAGCGCTCGCCGGCCGCGCCGAAGCCGGCGTTGACCGCGGCGTCGGCGACCAGGTCGAGGTCGGCGTCCGGGAGCACCAGCATGTGGTTCTTGGCGCCGCCCAGGGCCTGCACACGCTTGCCGTAGCGGGTGCCGTTCTCGTAGACGTACTTGGCGATCGGGGTCGAGCCGACGAAGGAGACCGACTTGATGTCGGGGTGCTCCAGGATGCGGTCCACCGCGACCTTGTCGCCGTGCACGACGTTGAACACGCCCTCGGGCAGGCCGGCCTGCTTCCACAGCTCGGCGAGGAAGTTCGCGGTCGAGGGGTCCTTCTCGCTCGGCTTGAGGATCACCGTGTTGCCGGTGGCGATCGCGATCGGGAAGAACCACATCGGGACCATCGCCGGGAAGTTGAACGGCGAGATGATCGCGACCGGGCCGAGCGGCTGGCGGATCGAGTAGACGTCGATGCCGGTCGACGCCTGCTCGGAGTGGCCGCCCTTCTGCAGGTGCGGGATGCCGCAGGCGAGTTCCACGACCTCCTGGCCGCGGGCGATCTCGCCGAGCGCGTCCGAGTGCACCTTGCCGTGCTCGGCCACGATGATCGCGGCCAGCTCGTCCTTCTTGGCGTTGAGCAGCTCGCGGAAGTTGAAGAGCACCTGGGAGCGCTTGGCCAGCGAGGCGTTGCGCCACGTCGCGAAGGCCCGGACGGCGACGGAGACGGCCTCGTCGACCTCGGCCACGGACGCGAAGTCGACCGTGCCGGTGACCTTGCCGGTGGCGGGGTTGTGGATGTCGCCACGACGCTCGGACGTCCCCGTCCACTCCGCGTTGGCAATCCAGTGGGTTACGTGGTTCGTCACGGGTCCGACCTTCCGAGGGGATGTGGTTTCGCCAGTCTGCGTGGTCCGGTGCGGGCGGCTCAACCTTCAGGTTGTCGGCGGTTGCGGCTTTTGGCTTACAGACCGTCTCGGTCGGGTTTTTTTGGTGCCCACCCGCACCGCCGGTTGCGTTTCGGGCCAAGGCTGCGGATCTACCGCGAAGGGGTGGACGGATCGGGCCCTCGGCCCTGGTCCGTCCACCCCTTCGGGGACTACTGCTCAGCTATCGAAGCCCATGCCCAGTTTGTCGAGGGTCTTGAGCCACAGGTTGCGCTTGCCGGCGTTCTTGTCGGCTCGGTCCATCGACCACTTGGTCATCGTGACGCCGGCCCACTTGATCGGTTCCGGGGGGAACGGGAGGGGCTTGGTGCGCACCATCTCCAATTGGGTGCGCTCGGTCGGGCGGCCGTCGAGCTTGTCGAGCATGACCTCGGCGCCGAACCGGGTGGCGCCCACGCCGAGGCCCGTGTAGCCCATCGCGTAGGCCACCTTGCCCTTGTACGCCGTGCCGAAGAACGCCGAGAACCGGCTGCACGTGTCGATCGCGCCACCCCACGTGTGGGTGAAGCGCAGACCTTCGAGCTGCGGGAACGTCTCGAAGAAGTGCCCCGCGAGCTTCGCGAAGGTCTCCGGACGCTGGTCCAGCTCCGGGGACAGCCGCGAGCCGTAGTGGTAGACGGCGTCGTAACCGCCCCACAGGATCCGGTTGTCCGCGCTCAGCCGGTAGTAGTGGAACTGGTTGTTCGTGTCGCCGATGCCCTGGCGGTTGTTCCAGCCGATCGCCGCCAACCGACCGGCGCTCAGCGGCTCGGTCATCATCGCGTAGTCGTACACCGGGACCACGAACGGCCGCAGCCGCTTGACCAGCGACGGGAAGACGTTGGTACCCAGCGCCACATGGCCCGCGAAGACCCGCCCATAGGGCGTCTTCAGCATCATCCCCGAGCCGTGCTCGGCCAGTCCGGTCACCTTGGTGCGCTCGAAGACGCGTACGCCGAGCGACTCGCACGCGGCCTTCAGGCCCCAGGCCAGCCGGGCCGGGTCGACGATCGCACAGCCCGTCTTGTCCCAGACGCCCGCGAGGTAGGTGGGCGAGTCCACCTCGGCCCGCACCTCGTCGCGGTCCAGGAAGGTCAGTTCGGTGCCGTACTTCGCCGCGAGGTCGATCTCCTCGCGCAGTTCCTCCACCTGGTGCGGCTGGGTGGCCACGTTGAGTTCACCGGTGCGGCGGAAGTCGCACTCGATGCCGTAGCGCTCGATCGCCGCCTCGATCTCGTCGAGGTTCTCCTCGCCGAGCCGTTCCAGTCGGGCGAGTTCGCCCTCCCAGCGGTCGAGACCGTTGTAGAAGCCGTGGGTCAGGCTCGCGGCGCAGAACCCGCCGTTGCGGCCCGAGGCCGCCCAGCCGATCTCGTGCGCCTCGATCAGGACCACGTCCCGCGAGGGGTTGCGCTCCTTGGCGATCAGCGCGGTCCACAGGCCCGAGTACCCGCCGCCGACCACCGCGAGATCGCAGTGGTCGTCGCCGATCAGGGCCGCGTGCGGCGCGGGGCGGTCCGGCTGGTCCAGCCAGAAGGGAACCGGCGCGGCGTCCGCGAGCGAGCGGACGGCCTCGACGGAGGGGGCAGGATCCGACGTGTTCCGGGGACCCATGGGGTTTCACCACTTTCGCGATGCCCGCCGGAGTCCCTGGTCGGACCCCGGCGGTTTCACCGCATAGCTACGGATCTGGGAGTGTTCATCATCCAACAGGCGTGGCTAGGCGCGTTGCCTGGCCCGCCGCGACGCGCGGATCTGCCCGATCATCACGATCAGTACGGCGATCACGAACATCGCCGAGCCGATCACGTTGATCTGCGGCGGGGTGCCGCGCTGGGCCGCGCCGTACACGAACATCGGGAACGTGACCGTGTTGCCCGACGTGAAGTTGGTGATCACGAAGTCGTCGAAGCTGAGCGCGAAAGCGAGCATCGCGCCGGCTCCGATGCCGGGTGCCGCGAGCGGCAGGGTCACCCGCAGGAATACCTGGGTGGGTGACGCGTACAGGTCCTGCGCGGCCTCTTCGAGCTTGGGATCCATGCCGAGCACCCGGGCCTTGACCGCGACCACCACGAAGCTCAGGCAGAACATGATGTGCGCGATCAGGATGGTCACGAAGCCGGTGTTGATCCGCATGTTCAGGAACAACGTGCCCAGCGAGGCGCCCATCACCACCTCGGGCATCGACATCGGCAGGAACAGCAGCGTGTTGATCGCGCCCCGGGCCCGGAACCGGTAGCGGCCGAGCGCGAAGGCGATCGCGGTACCGAGGGCGGTGGCGATCAGCGTGGACAACACCGCGATCTTCATGCTGACCTCGACCGAGTCGCAGATGCCCGCGACCCCGCACGGCTTTTCCCACGCGTCGGTGGTGAAGCCGTTCCAGGTGTAGTTGAAGCGCCCGTTCGGGTCGTTGAACGAGAACATCAGCACGACGATGTTGGGCAGCGTCATGTAGCCGAGCGCGAGCAGGCCGACCAGGACGATGACGTTGCGACGCAACCAGTTGACGACGGCCATCAGACCAGGTCCTCCGTCCCCGCCTTGCGGATGTACGCGGTCACCATCAGCACGATCAGCAACATCAGGATGAACGACAGGGCGGCGGCGGTCGGGTAGTCCAGGACCCGCAGGAACTGGGTCTGGATCACGTTGCCCGCCATGCCGGTGTCCGGCGAGCCGAGCCACTGCGCGTTGACGTAGTCGCCGGAGGCCGGGATGAAGGTGAGCAGCGTGCCGGAGACCACGCCCGGCAGCGACAGCGGGAAGGTGACCTTGGCGAACGTGGTGCGCGGAGAGGCGTACAGGTCGCCGGCCGCCTCGTGCAGCCTCGGGTCGATCCGCTCCAGGCAGGCGTACAGCGGCAGCACCATGAACGGCAGGAAGTTGTAGGTCAATCCGCAGATCACCGCGAGCGGCGTGGCCAACACCCGGTCGTCCTGGGTGAGTCCGAGGAACGCCGTCACGTCGGTGAAGCGCAGCGTGTTGAGCACGTCCACGACGATCCCGTTGTCCGCGAGGATCGTCTTCCAGGCCAGGGTGCGCACCAGGAAGCTGGTGAAGAACGGCGCGATCACCAGCACCAGCCACATGCCGCGCCACCGGCCCGCCTTGAACGCGATCGCGTAGGCGAGCGGGTAGCCGATCACCAGGCACATCACGGTCGCCGCGGCGGCGTAGCCGAACGAGCGCAGGAACTGCGGGTAGTACTGCTCGATCGCGTCCCAGTAGGTGGCCCAGTGCCAGGTGAGGTCGTAGCCCTTGGTCAGGTTGCCGCTCTGGAGCGAGGTGGAGCCCTGGACCACCATCGGAATGGCGAAGAAGACCACGAGCCACAACAGGCCGGGGGCGAGCAGTGCGTACGGCACCCATCTGCCGCGCCGCGCCGGCTCGTCGCCCGCCTTGTCGGTGGTGTCCGCACCTCCCGTCGTGCCCGTGCCGAGGGTGCCGAGCGCGCTCACGCGGCGTCCTCGCTCGCGTCGGCGATGCCCGCGGTGAGGTCGCCCGATTCGAGCCCGAAGCCGTGCTCCGGGTTCCAGTGCAGCAGCACGCCGGCGCCGGGTATCAGGCGCCGGTCGCGCTCCATGTTCTGCTCGAAGACGGTGAATTCCTGGCCCCACGGCATCCGCACCACGTACTGGGTGGAGACGCCGATGAACGCGGCGTCCACGATCACCCCGCCGTCGAGCCGGTTGCGGCCCTCCGCGACCTTCGCGCCGGCCGCGTGCACGATGGTGATCTTCTCCGGGCGGATGCCCATCACCAGCCGGTCGCCGTCGGCGGCGGAGCGCGCGGCGGGCAGCACGAGGCGGTTGCCCTGCGCGTCGAGCAGCAGATCGCCGTCGGCGCGCCCGGTCACCTTGGCCTCGACGAGGTTGGACTGGCCGAGGAAGTTGGCCACGAAGGTGGTGCGCGGCGACTCGTACAACTCGACCGGGGAGCCGAGCTGTTCGATGCGGCCGCCGTTCATCACGGCGATGGTGTCGGCCATCGTCATGGCCTCTTCCTGGTCGTGCGTGACGTGCACGAAGGTGATGCCCACGTCGGTCTGGATGCGCCCCAGTTCGAGCTGCATCTGTCGGCGCAGCTTGAGGTCGAGCGCGCCCAGCGGCTCGTCCAGGAGCAACACCTGCGGCGTGTTGATCAGCGCCCGGGCCACCGCGACCCGCTGCTGCTGGCCGCCGGAGAGTTGGGTCGGCTTGCGCTTGGCCAGGTGCCCGAGCTCGACCAGGTCGAGCATGTCCTTCACCTGCCCCGCGGTGTCCTTGACGCCGCGGCGGCGCAGCCCGAAGCCGACGTTGTCGGCCACGCTCAGGTGCGGGAACAGCGCGTAGTTCTGGAACACCGTGTTGACGGGGCGCTTGTACGGCGGCAGCGCCGTGACGTCGCGATCGCCGATGTGGACGGTGCCCGTGGAGGGCTGCTCCAGTCCGGCGATCATCCGCAACGTCGTGGTCTTGCCGCAGCCCGAGGCGCCGAGGAGGGCGAAGAACGATCCCGCGGGGATGGTCAGGTCCATGGGGCGGACGGCCGTGAAGTCACCGTAGTGCTTGCTCAGACCCGCCAAGGAGACATCGCCGGAGGCGCCGGCCCGCTGCTGCTCAGTCATGTTTCCTCTCGCCGCCCGGGACGGGTGAAGGCCCGTCCGCCGGCCACACGAGACGGCCGGGAGCTCTCGCTCTCGGCCGCCGATCCGGAAGGTGGGGGGTGTCTACCGAGCTCCGAAGATGGTCCGGTGCCAGTCCTTGCGGGCGATGCCCGTGCCGTCGTACATGACGTGCTTGACCTGGGTGTACTCGTCGAAGGAGTACTGCGACATGTCCTTGCCGAAGCCGGATGCCTTGTAGCCGCCGTGCGGCATGTCGCTGATGATCGGGATGTGGTCGTTGACCCACACGCAGCCGGCCTGGATCTCCCGGGTCGCGCGCAGCGAGCGGAAGATGTCGCGGGTCCACGCGGAGGCGGCGAGGCCGTACGGGGTGTCGTTGGCGAGCCGGATACCCTCGTCGTCGCTGTCGAACGGCAGCACCACCAGGACCGGGCCGAAGATCTCGTCCTGCACGATCTCGCTGTCCTGGGCGACCCCGGTGACCAGCGTCGGCCGGTAGAAGGCGCCCTTGGCCAGGTCGCCGCCGGGGATCTCGCCGCCGGTGACGATGGTGGCGCCATAGCCGCGGGCCCGCTCGACGAAGCCGGCCACCGACTCCTGCTGGCGGCGCGAGACGAGCGGGCCGAGGTCGGTCGCGGGGTCCGTCGTGTCGCCCAGGCGCACCCCCTCGTACAGCTCCGCGACCCCGGCGACGAACGCGTCGAAGAGCGGGCGCTGGACGTAGGCGCGGGTGGCGGCGGTGCAGTCCTGGCCGGAGTTGATCAGGGACGCGGCGACCGCGCCGTTGATCGCGGCGTCGAGGTCGGCGTCGTCGAAGACCACGAACGGGGCCTTGCCGCCCAGTTCGAGGTGCAGCCGCTTGACCGTGCGCAGGGCCACCTCACCGACCCGCTTGCCCACCCCGGTGGAGCCGGTGAAGGAGACCATCGACACGTCGGCGTGGCCCATCAGGTATTCGCCGACGGTCCGTCCCTTGCCGGTGACCACGTTGACCACGCCGTCGGGGATGCCCGCGTCGGTGCACGCCCGGGCGAACATCAGCGAGGTGAGCGGGGTGATCTCGGCCGGCTTGAGCACGATGGTGTTGCCCGCGGCGATCGCCGGGAGGATCTTCCAGGCGGCCATCTGCAGCGGGTAGTTCCACGGCGCGATCGAGCCGACCACGCCGATCGCCTCGCGGCGCACCATGGAGGTGGAGCCGGCCGCGTACTCCCCGGCCGCCTTGCCCTCCAGGTTGCGCGCGGCTCCGGCGAAGAACGCGGTGTTGTCGATCGTGCCCGGCACGTCGAACTCGGTGGTCAGCCGGATCGGCTTGCCCGCCTGCGCGCTCTCCACCCGGGCGAAGTCCTCGGCCCGCTCCTCCAGGAGCGCGGCCAGTTTGTTCAGCGCGCCGGCCCGCTCTCCCGGGGTGGCGCCCGACCACTGCGGGAAGGCGCCCTTGGCGGCGGCGACGGCCGCGTCCACGTCCGAGGGGTCCGCGAGGGTCAGCGTCTCGACCGTGTCGCCGGTGGCGGGGTTGACGACGTCGAACGTCTCCCCGGACGAGCCCTGCCGCAGTTGTCCCCCGACGTACTGATGACCGTTGCCGAAGTCCTGCATAGGCATGGGAGCCCTCCAAGGGAATTTCGATGAGCCGACGGGGCGTCGCGGGTGGTGGTTATGCGCGTGAGCCGCGTCAGCGTAGGACGATGCCGTTTCGACACGGGGTGCCGCAACAGGCACATCGACAGGTAGGGGGCCATGGCCTTTACAGGTCGTGAATCGTCCCGACGAACCCCGGGGCGGGAGATCGAACCCGCCGCCGACCTGTCACCATGGAAGCACCGCCCGCCGAGCCGTTTACAGCTTGCTCACGGTTTGCTCGCGGGTTTCCTTCCCCCAGGATCCCTCGGGAACCAACCGCCTCGCGGTCGGGTCGTAGTCAGCACGCGGAGGTTGTCGAATGTTCCCCACCGTTTCCGACGTACTGGCCCTCGATATCGTCCGGCGTGGCCGTCCGCAGGTGGTGGCGGGCGAGCGTGGCCTGGCCCGTCCGGTGCGCTGGGTGCACATCAGCGAATTGCCCGACGTGACCCGCCTGCTCAAGGGCGGCGAGTTGGTGATGGCCACGGGCATCGCGCTCCCGGAGGAGCGTGAGGGGTTGCAGCGCTACATCCGCGATCTGGCCGAGGTGGACGCCGCCGGGCTCGTGCTCGAACTGGGCCGGCGCTACACCGAACAACTGCCGCGCGCGCTGGTCGCCGCGGCCGAGCAGGCCGGCCTGCCGGTGATCACGCTGCGCAACGAGACCCGGTTCATCGGCATCACCGAGGCCGTGCACGCGCTGATCATCGACGCCCAGTTGGCCGAGTTGCAGGCGTCCGAGGCGGTGCACCAGGCGTTCAACGAGCTGGCCGTGGAGGGCGCCGAGCCCGCCGAGGTGGTCCGCCAGGCGTCCCGGATGGCCGGGCGGCCGGTGATCCTGGAGAACCTGGCGCACCAGGTGCTCGCCTACGACGCGGCGGGGATGGCGGCCGAGACGCTGCTGGAGAACTGGGAGGACCGCTCCCGGCAGCTGCGGCTGTCCGCCCGCACCGCCTTCGACGAGCGCACCGGGTGGCTGGTGACCACGGTGGGCGCCCGGGGGCACGACTGGGGCCGGCTGGTCCTGGTCGGCGACGGCACCCCGCCGCCGGCGCAGCAGACCATGCTCCTGGAGCGGGCCGCCTCCACGCTGGCGCTGAACCGGCTGGTGGTGCGCGACCGGGAGAGCCTGGAGCGGCAGACCCACCGCACGCTGCTGTCCGGGATCCTGACCCACTCGTACACGGTGGCCGAGGTGACCCTGCGCGCCCGTGCCCTGGGCATCCCGCTGGAGGGCCGGCGTCTGGTGGGGGTGGTGCTGCGACTGCGGCGCAACAGCACCCCCGCCGCGCTGGAATCCCAGGCGCGGCTGCGCGACTTCACCGAGATCGCCGCCGCCGCGGTGCGCGAGCGCCGGTTGGCCGCGCTGGTCGGCGGGCTCGACGACGACAACGTCGGGCTGCTCGTCGCGCTCGCCTCGCAGGACACCGAGGACGGCGCGCTGGAGGGCTTCTCCGCCGCGATCCGCCGGCTCGCGCCGGATCTCGCGGACGACATCGTGGTCGCGGTGGGCTCCTCGGTGGGCGCGGCGCGCGACGCGCGGCGCTCGCTCCTGGAGGCGACCCAGGTCGCCGACGCGGCGCTGCACCAGGGCGGCAAGGCCGCGTTCTACCGGCTGCCCGACGTGCGCCTTCGCGGTCTGCTGCACCTGCTGCGCGACGACGCGCGGCTGCAGACCTACGTCGAGCGCGAACTCGGGCCGCTGCTGGCCTACGACGCGCAGCAGGGCACCCAGTTGGTCCCGATGCTCCGGATCTATCTGGAGCACGGACGCAACAAGTCCGCCGCCGCCGATGCCGCGCACCTGTCCCGGCCGTCGTTCTACGAGCGGCTGCACCGGATCGAGCGGGTGCTCGGTGTGGACCTGGACCAGGTGGAGAGTTGCCTGTCGTTGCACGTGGCGCTGCTCGGTCTGGAGGCGCTCCGGCGCTGACCGCCGCTCAGGCGGCCGATCGGGTGCCGGCGAGGGTGAAGTCGTTCATCGCGAGCGCGTGCAGGATCGAGTCGCGCGGCCACAGCTGCTCGGTGCCGAACACGTCGACCTCGACGTAGATCCCGTCGATGATCACCGACGCCAACATCGCGTGCCGGGCAATACCGGACTCGATCCAGGTGTATTCCCAGACCACGCCTTTCCGGCCGTGAATGGCACGCGACTCGAAGGTCACTTTCCGATAGTCGCGAAATACCCGGGCCGCGTTCTGTTCGTCGTCGCGCCACTGTTCCAGCAGGTCGCTGGTCTGCTGGAAGGCGGTCCGCCCGGTCAACACGGTCGGGCCGGCCGGGTCGGTGTAGATCACGCTCTGGTTCTGCTCCTTGCGGGTCCAGCCCTGCGGGACCTGCCAGGCGAAGGTGCTCTCGTCGACGCGGCGCACCGGGATCGGCGCGCCTCCCGGCGGCGCGGTGGGGTACGCGGCCAGGCCGGCGAGCGGATCGGCGGCCGGTCGCGAGCCGGACCCGGTGACCGTCGGCGGGTTCGGCCGGGGCGACGCACCGCCCGCGTCGCTGCCCCGGCCGCCGGCGCGGGCGAGCAGCACCGCCGCCACGATCGCGCCGGCGACGAGGAAGGTGACGATCGGGAGCAGGACCGCCAACAACCGACGGCGCGAGCGGGCCGGCCGCCGGCCGCGGGAGGGCAGCGGGAAGGTCGGCGGATCCCCGCCCCCCGGCGGGCCGCCGGGTCGGCGTCCGGGCGGCGGCGCGGCGGGCACCCGGGGCAGCGGGTCGAACGATCCGGCGTCGTCGTCGGGGGCGGGCCGGGCGGTGGGCAGCAGGTCGCGCAGCGGCGGTTGCCGGTGCGAGGAGGGCACCAGCGTCGCGTCCGGGTCGGTCGTGTCGGGGTCGCCGCCGTACGGGTCCGTGCGGTGCGGGTCCGTGCGGTGCGGGTCCGTCGCGGGTGGGTCGATCGGGTGCGGGACGGTCACGGCCGGCTCCTCCGCCTCCACCGGCCCGGGCACCGACGTCCACCCGATCAGGGTGGGCCGGATGGGCCGGGTCGGATCGCCCGCGCGCCGGCGGCCCTCGGCGGCGACCACCGCGCTCAGCCGCGCCTCCACCTCGGCGCTGTTCGGGCGCAGCGTCGGATCGCGCCGGAACAGGTCGCGGACCAGTGGCTCCAGCGGCCCGATCTCCTCCGGCACCTCGGGCTCGGCGATCACGATCGCGTGCATCGTGGCCACCGGGGTGGCCCGTCGGAACGGCGAGGCGCCGGTGACCGCCGCGCACAGCGTGACGCCCAGCGACCACATGTCCGAGGCCGGTCCCGGGTGTTCGCTCTCGATCCGCTCCGGCGCCATGAACTCGGGCGAACCCAGGATCGCGCCGGTCCCGGTCAGTCCGCTCACGCCCTCCAGGGCGGCGATGCCGAAGTCGGTGAGCACCGCGTGCCCGTCCCGCTCGATCAGGACGTTGCCCGGCTTGACGTCGCGGTGGATCACCCCGTGTGCGTGTACGACGCCGAGCGCGCGGGCGATCTGTACCGCCATCGCCGCGGCGGCGTGCGGGGTGAGCGGCCCGTCCTCTGCGAGGATCGTGTCCAGCGAGCGGGCGTCGAGCAGTTCCATGACGATCCACAGCCGGTCGTCGTCCTCGACGTAGTCGTAGACCCGCACCACGTTGGGGTGGTTGATCCGGGCGGTCGCCTGGGCCTCGCGCAGACTTCGCTCCCGGAAGGACTGCGACGCGTTGCGCCCCCAGCCCGTGCTGATCACCTTCGCCGCCACGGGTCGGTCGAGCAGGCGGTCGCGAGCCCGCCACACGGTGCCCATTCCGCCGCTGCCGAGCACGCTCACCAGCTCGTAGCGGGCTCCGACCACGAAGCCCGTCCAACCGTCACCAGGCGCGCCCGACATCGGCTTTCCCCCAGGTTCGCCGCTTTTCAAGATCAGACTATTTCAGCTTTACCAGGGTTATCCCCCAAAAGCCGTCCTAAAGCTTAGGACGGACATGGTAGAACGAATCGTCACGCATAGCGGGAGGGGGATACCGCATGTTCCTACGGAGAAAACTTCGATCAGAAAATGTCAGGCGAGCCGCGTTGATCATTTCTGTTCCGATCGGAATAGGAATGATTTTGAACGCCGGCTTGGCCGTGGCGGACACCGACGCGAGCGGGTCGGTACCGCGAGGCGGCGAGGGACACACGCATACCCGACCCCCGACCGGCGAGAGCACCAGGCCGCCGGTCACCACCAAACCGCCGGTGAGCACGAAGCCGGCCACGACGTCGCCGCCGGGCACCCACCGGCCGACCACCGAGCCGCCCACCACCCGGCCGCCGAGCAGCACCAGGCCGCCGACCACGACACCACCGACCACCGGGCGGCCCAGCACCACCTCGTCGTCCACCCGGCCGTCCACCACGCCACCGCCGGCCACGCGGTTCGGGGTGGCGACCGCCCTCCAGATCACCTTCGACGCCCGGGGTCGCGGCACGATCTGGTTCACCGTCACCAACGACACCGACAAGGCCCAGCCCGCCCGGGACGTGTACGCCTACAGCACGGGGCAGTTGCGGATCACCTCGGTGGGCGGCTGCTCCGCCGCACCCGCGCTGCGGGATCCGGGCCCGACCTGGGTGACCACGTTCAAGTGCTCACCCGGTTCGCTCCGGCCGCACGAGACCAAACGCTGGACGGCGTCGGTGGAATACCCGCCCGCCGTGGCCGGGTCGCCGCGCGCGGCCCGCGCGGAGGTACGGCTCCCGCTCGCCCCGGAGACCGACTTCTCCACGTTCTGTGCCCTGGTGGTACCCGAGGGCGCCACGGACACCTCGGTGATCCTGGGTCAGGCCGGACCGCTGACCCTGGTCGGCCGGGCCGACAACAACGACCCGTCGTTCATCGGCTACACCGTCGACACACCCCTGCCGAGCTTCCCGGGCGGGACCTCGGGCGGAGGCACGTCGGGCGGCGGCACGTCGGGCGGCGGGACATCCGGCGGCGGCACGAGCGGCGGCGGTTCCACCGGTGGCGGGAGCACCGGCGCCGGCGGCACGGGTGGTGCGAGCACCGGCGGAGCCACAGGAGGCACCTCCACCGGCGGCGCCGATCAGACGCCGCCGAGCACCCTGCCCAAGACCGGACCCGACGACGACACCCTGTCGCTCGCGGGCGGCGCGGTCGGCCTGCTGCTCGTCGGCAACGCGCTGTTCCAGGGCGCGCGACTGCGCCGGATCCACTCCGCCGAGGACGAGGAGCCGGAGCGGGACTGACCCGAAGCCCGACCCGGCCCACCGCGACACGCACCACCCGGGCCGGCCGCTCACCCCACGAACACGGCCCCGGGCCCGCGCACCGCGGACCCGGGGCCGTGCCCGGTACCACCCCGCCGATCGACGACCGGCGGACGCGCGATCAGTGACCGGTCAGCGCCAACACCCGCCGGGCGGCGGGCCGTTCGAGCAGATCGGCGAACGTGGTGCGCCCCTGGACCACCTTGCGGAACACCCGCCAGCCCTGCGGCAGCGTGGTCACCGCGTGGTGCAACATCGCCGGGTGCCGCTCGAAGACGTCGAGCAGGATGCGCCCGGCGCGCATCTCGCGCCCGAGCACCGCGTCCACGTCCGCGTGGTAGTCCGCGCCGATCTTGTCCACCTCGGCGACGGTGTCGACCCCGGCCACCTGCGCGGCCCGCTCCCCCGCCAACCGACCCGAGCGCAGCGCGTACGAGATGCCCTCGCGCGTCCACGGTTCGAGCAGCCCGGCCGCGTCCCCGGCGACCAGCACCCGGCCGCGCGACAGCGGCGCGCTCTCCTTGCGGCACCGGGTCAGATGGCCCGACTCCACCGCCGGCCGGAACCCGGCCAGACCCAGTCGGCCGATGAAGTCGCGCAGGTAGGCGCGGGTGGCCTCACCCTCGCCGCGCGCGCAGATCACCCCCACGGTCAACGTGTCGCCCTTGGGGAACACCCACCCGTACGAGCCCGGCAGCGGGCCCCAGTCGAGCAGGATCCGCCCCCGCCAGTGCGCGGCGACCTCCGGCGGCACCGGGATCTCCGCCTCCAGGCCCAGATCGACCTGCTCGAAGGTGACCCCGACATAGGCCGAGCTGCGCCCCGCGCTGCCGTCCGCGCCGACCACCGCGTTCGCGCGCACCGTCTCGCCGCCCGCGAGGGTCAACTCCACCAGGCCGTCGCGCTCGACGATCCGGGAGACCGCCGTGCCCTCGCGCAGCACCGCGCCCGCGGCCACCGCCGCCCGGGTCAGCGCCTCGTCGAAGCGGGCCCGGTCGACCAGTCCGATCAGCGTGGTCCGGGCCGAGCGGACCCGGCGACGGCGTCCGCGCAGGGTGAACTCGACCTCGCGCACCAGGTCTTCCACCGGCGGCTCGAAGCCCGGCGGGAGGGCGTTCTTGGACGGGCCGATGATGCCGCCGCCACACGTCTTGTAGCGCGGGAGTTCGGCCCGGTCGAGGACCAGCACGCGGCGTCCGGCGCGCGCCGCGGCCAGCGCCGCCGACGCGCCGGCGGGGCCCGCGCCGATCACCACGACGTCCCAACCCGAGGGCTCGCCGGGATCGTCGGCGGGGTCGGCGGGCGTTGCGACGGCGGGCACGGCGGTGGCCTCTGAGGAGCTGCTAGTCATGGAGATCGACCCTAGCGCGTGTCTTCGACCCCACGCCGTGCCTCCGTCCGGGCGGCTCCCACCCGCACGCGCGACCCCCTCCCGCGCGTCTGCCCGAATCGCCGGCCGATGCGCCTTATGCTCCGCCGGTGCCCCACGACAGCGCGCCGTTCCTGATCGTCCTGGCCCTGGCCTTCGTCGCGCCGCTGGTGGCCGATCTGCTCGGACGACGGATCCCGGTACCCACCGTCGTACTCGAACTCCTGCTCGGCGTACTGGCCGGACCGTCCGTCCTGGACTGGGTGCACGAAACGACCGTGCTCTCCTTCACCGCCAACTTCGGGCTGGCCTTCCTGATGTTCCTGGCCGGCTTCGAGATCGACCCGTCCCGGCTCAACGGGCGGCCGTTGCGCCTGGCCACGCTGGGCTGGGTGGTGTCCCTGGTGGTCGGCCTGGTGGTCGGGCTGCTCCTGGTGTGGTCCGGTTCGACCATGTCGCGCCTGGTGGTCGGCCTGGCCCTGACCACCACCGCGCTCGGCACGCTGTTGCCGATCCTGCGCGACGCGGGGGCGCTGCCCACCCGGTTCGGCGCGCAGGTGATGGCGATCGGCACCCTCGGCGAGTTCGGTCCGATCGTCGCCGTCTCGCTGCTGCTGAGCGGGCGCAACGCGGACGCCTCGGCGGTCGCGCTGGCCTGCTTCGCCGCGCTGACGCTGGTGGTGCTGGCGTTCGCGCGCCGGCCACTGCCCTCGGCGCTGGACCGGGTGGTCCGGGCCACCCTGCACTCCAGCGGCCAACTCGCCATCCGACTGGCCGTGTTGGTCCTGGCCGCACTGGTCTGGGCGGCGGACGAACTCGGCCTCGACGCGCTGCTCGGCGCGTTCGCGGCCGGCCTGATCATCCGGCTGCTGCTGTCCGACATGCCGGCGCAGTCGCGCGAGACGGTGGCGGCCAAGCTGGACGCGATCGGCTTCGGGATGTTCATCCCGGTGTTCTTCGTGGTCAGCGGCGTGCGCTTCGACGGGCGGGCGCTGTTCGCGGACCTGGGCACGGTGGCCCTGCTCCCGCTGTTCCTGGCGCTGCTCCTGCTGGTCCGTGGCGTGCCGACCTACCTGGTGGAGCGCGGTTCCCCGGTCGCGGTACGCCTGGGCCTGGCCCTGTTCGCCTCGGCCGGCCTGCCGCTGATCGTGGTGATCACCGGGATCGGCGTGGAGGAGGGCGAGTTGCGCGCGGGCACCGCGGCCGCGATGGTCGGCGCCGGCATGGTCTCGGTGCTGGTGTTCCCGCTGCTCGGTCTGCGCGCCTACCGCAGGGCCCGGGCCGTCGACCCGGCCATGGCGGAGCGCTGACCGCGCCACCGCGAACCGAGGCCCGCGAACCGCGCGACGGGCACCGGCCGCCCGCGGGGCACCGGCCGCCGGCTCACAGGCCGATGATCTTCCCCCACGCCTTCTCCCAGCGCCGTTCCTCGTCCTCGGTGGTCTCCCGCATCCCGTGCAGCTTCGCGGTCATCTCCGCGTCCGGGAAGATCAGCGGGTTGGTCGCCGACGCGCGCATCTCCTGGTCCGACGACTCGGCCAGCACCTGCTGCGCGGCCGGCACCGGACACACGTACGCCACATAGTGCGCCAGCTCCGCGGCGATCTCGGGGTCGTAGTAGAAGTCCATCAACTTCTCGGCGTTGGTCTTGTGCGCCGCCTTGTTCGGCACCATCAGGTTCTCCGACCACAGCTCGGCACCCTCCTCGGGCACCACGAACTCGATGTCGGGGTTGTCCAACTTGAGCTGACCCACGTCGCCGGAATACGCCTGGCAGGCCAGGATGTCGCCACTGGCCAGGCCCGAGGTGTAGTCGTTGCCGGTGAAGCTGCGGATGTGGTCCTTGTCCACCAGCTTCTGCATCCGCTCCATCACCTTGTCCACGTCCGCGTCGGCGAAGGTACGGATGTCCGAGCCCTCGCCGAGCATCAGCAGCGCGACCGCCTCCATGAAGCCGGCGAACACGGTGACCCGGCCCTTGAGTTCGGGCCGCCACAGGTCGTTCACCGACCGGATCTCGCGGTCCACCAGCTTCTTGTTGTACGCGATGCCGGTCATCCCGCTCTGCCACGGCACGGTGTACTCGCGCCTCGGGTCGTAGCCGGGGCTGCGCAACGATTCGGCGAGGTTGGCGCCCACTCGCGGCAGGTTGGCCTTGTTCAGCTTCTGCACCCAGCCGAGCCGGACGAAACGGGTGCACATCCAGTCGGAGATGACGATGGCGTCGCGCCCCGGCTCCTTGCCCGCCTGGATGGCCGGGTGGATCTTGCCGAAGAACTCGTCGTTGTCGTTGATCTCCTCCGAGTACCGGACCTTGATCCCGGTCCTGTCGGTGAACGCGTCCAGCGTGGGGTGGCGCTGCTCGTCCTCGTCGTCGACGTCGATGTACAGCGCCCAGTTGGAGAACCGGACCACCTTCTCGCGCTCCGACCGGTCCGTTCCGCCGCGCTTGGACTCCTCGACATACGCCGAGGGCACACCGCACGCGGCCAGCGCGCCGACGGCCGCCGCCGCGCCGGTGCCGCGCAGGAACATCCGCCGGTCCACCCGGTGCCCGGCGATCCGCGGCGGGAACTGGGCGCGAGTGCGGGCGCGGATCATCGGCGACTCCTTGGCGGTACGGAACGGGGCCTGCTCCCTGGGCGCGGGGACGCGCCGGGCGTACGGACGGCCCACCGCATCGTGGCCGGGTCCCGCCCCGGACGGCAACACGCACCCTGTCAACCCTCGCGAAGCGGAGTTGACAGGGTGCGTGCGGGTGTCGCCGGGTTGCCGCTCGCGCGGCGGGGCGGATCAGGCGTCGTAGTTGGTCATCACGTGCTTGATCCGGGTGTAGTCCTCGAAGCCGTAGCCGGAGAGGTCCTTGCCGTAGCCGGAGTGCTTGAAGCCGCCGTGCGGCATCTCCGCGACCAGCGGGATGTGCGTGTTGATCCACACGCAGCCGAAGTCGAGCCGCTTGGCCATCCGCATCGCCCGGCCGTGGTCCTTGGTCCACACCGAGGAGGCGAGCGCGTACTGCACGCCGTTGGCGTTGGCCAGCGCCTCGGCCTCGTCCTCGAACGCCTGGACGGTGATCACCGGGCCGAAGACCTCGTTCTGGATGATCTCGTCGTCCTGCTTCAGTCCGGAGACCACGGTCGGCGCGTAGAAGAAGCCCTTGTCGCCGACCCGGTGCCCGCCGGCCTCGACCTTGGCGTGTCCGGGCAGGCGGTCGATGAAGCCGGAGACCTGGGCGAGCTGGTTGACGTTGTTGACCGGGCCGTAGTCGGCGTCGTCCTGCGGACCGGTGGAGGTGGCCTTCGCGGCGGCGGCCAGCGCGGCGACGAACTCCTCGCGGATCGAGGAGTGCACGAGCACCCGGGTGGCGGCGGTGCAGTCCTGGCCCGCGTTGAAGAAGCCGGCCCCCGCGATGCCCTCGGCGGCGGCGGCGATGTCGGCGTCCTCGAAGACCACGACGGGCGCCTTGCCGCCGAGTTCGAGGTGCACCCGCTTGAGGTCCTTGGACGCGCTCTCCGCGACCGACATGCCGGCCCGTACCGAACCGGTGATCGAGGCCATCGCCGGGGTCTTGTGCTCGACCATCAGCCGACCGGTGTCGCGGTCGCCGCAGATCACGTTGAACACGCCGGCCGGCAGGATCTCGCCGATGATCTCGGCGAGCAGCACGGTGGACGCCGGGGTGGTGTCGGACGGCTTGAGCACCACGGTGTTGCCCGCGGCGAGGGCCGGCGCGAACTTCCACACCGCCATCATCATCGGGTAGTTCCACGGCGCCACCTGGGCGCAGACACCGACCGGCTCCCGCCGCACCATGGAGGTGTGCCCCGCCATGTACTCGCCGGCCGACTTGCCCTCGAGCATGCGCGCCGCGCCCGCGAAGAAGCGGATCTGGTCCACCATCGGCGGGATCTCCTCGGACGCGGTCAGCGCCCGGGGCTTGCCGGTGTTGCGACACTCGGCGTCGATCAACTCGTCGGCGCGCTTCTCGACCGCGTCGGCGATCTTGAGCAGCGCGAGCTGGCGCTCCGCGGGCGTGGTCTCGCTCCAGCTCTCGAACGCCGTGGCCGCCGCGCGCATCGCCGCATCGACGTCCCGCTCGCGAGAAAGCGGGGACGTCGCGTAGACCTCGCCGGTGGCGGGATCGACGATGTCGAGCGTGCCGCCGTCCGCGGCGTCGGTGAACGTGCCGTCGATGTAGTTGCGCAGAGTACGCAGGTCGCTCATGTCCCAAGTCTCCTTCGAAAACGGGGCGGCGCCGGCAGGACGGCGAGGGGGTCGATTCCCGACCTGGGCCGCGATCCCAGCCTAACCGGATTGCTGTCGGTATCCGCATCCCCATCACGTACCAACAACTGAATCAGTTGCCTGACTGAGCAATGTCAACTGATTCCCTTGCGAAAGGCCCATCTGATGAGGCAGAGTGACCACATGGCCGGTCGAGACAGAAACCCGAGCGCGTCGGCCGACGCCGTGTCGAAGGCGATCATCGAGCAGCTCCAGGAGGACGGACGCCGCTCGTACGCCGCGATCGGCAAGGCCGTCGGTCTCTCGGAGGCCGCCGTACGCCAACGCGTACAGCGCCTGCTCGACCAGGGCGTGATGCAGATCGTCGCGGTGACCGATCCGCTGACCGTCGGCTTCCATCGCCAGGCCATGGTCGGGGTTCGGGTCGAAGGCGACATCGAACCCGTTGCGGACATACTGGCCACGATGAAGGAAGTGGACTACGTCGTCATCACGGCGGGTTCCTTCGACCTCATCGTGGAACTCGTATGCGAGAACGACGACCACCTGCTCGACATCATCAACAAGAGGATCCGAGCGATTCCGGGCGTACGGAGCACCGAGAGCTTCGTCTACCTGAAGCTCCGGAAGCAGACCTACCAGTGGGGTACTCGATGACACAGCAGTACGACAACGCGGCCCTCTCCAAGAGCGCCTACGACCACCTGTGGATGCACTTCACCCGCATGTCGTCGTACGAGAAAGCTCCCGTGCCGACCATCGTGCGCGGTGAAGGCAGCTACATCTGGGACACCAACGGTCGCAAGTACATCGACGGCCTCGCCGGCCTGTTCGTGGTACAGGCCGGACACGGCCGCACCGAGCTGGCCGAGGTCGCCCGCAAGCAGGCCGAGCAGCTGGCCTTCTTCCCGGTGTGGAGCTACGCCCACCCCAAGGCCATCGAGTTGGCCGAGCGCCTGGCGAACTACGCCCCGGGCGACCTGAACAAGGTCTTCTTCACCACCGGTGGCGGCGAGGCCGTCGAGTCCGCCTGGAAGCTGGCCAAGCACTACTTCAAGCTGACCGGCAAGCCGACCAAGCACAAGGTCATCTCGCGGGCGATCGCCTACCACGGCACCCCGCAGGGCGCGCTGTCGATCACCGGCCTGCCGGACTACAAGGCGCCGTACGAGCCGCTGGTGCCGAGCACCTTCCGGGTGCCCAACACCAACCAGTACCGCAAGCCGGAGTTCCTCGCCGACAACTCCCCCGAGGCGTTCGGCCGCTGGGCCGCCGACCAGATCGAGGTGGCGATCCTCAACGAGGGCCCCGACACCGTCGCCGCGGTCTTCCTGGAGCCGGTGCAAAACGCCGGTGGCTGCTTCCCGCCGCCGCCCGGCTACTTCCAGCGTGTGCGCGAGATCTGCGACCAGTACGACGTGCTGCTCGTCTCGGACGAGGTCATCTGCGCGTTCGGCCGGCTCGGCACCATGTTCGCGTGCGACAAGTTCGACTACGTGCCGGACATCATCACCTGCGCCAAGGGCATGACCTCGGGCTACTCCCCGATCGGCGCGATGATCGTCTCGGACCGCATCGCCGAGCCGTTCTACAACGGCAGCGACAACGTCTTCATGCACGGATACACCTTCGGCG
Source organism: Embleya sp. NPDC056575 (assembly GCF_042793325.1). NCBI lineage: Bacteria > Bacillati > Actinomycetota > Actinomycetes > Kitasatosporales > Streptomycetaceae > Embleya > Embleya sp. NPDC056575. The sequence continues at coordinate 501 of NZ_JBHTVA010000073.1, read as the reverse complement.
GGCACCCGGTGTCCTCCGCCGTGGCGCTGGCCAACCTCGACATCTTCGAGCGCGAGGGCCTGAACCAGCACGTGCTGGACAACGAGTCCAAGTTCCTGGCCACCCTGCAAAAGCTCCAGGACCTGCCGATCGTCGGCGACGTGCGCGGCAACGGGTACTTCTACGGCATCGAGATGGTCAAGGACAAGGGCACCAAGGAGACGTTCAACGAGGACGAGGCCGAGCGCCTGCTCCGCGGCTTCCTGTCCACCGCGCTCTACGACAACGGCCTGTACTGCCGCGCCGACGACCGCGGCGACCCGGTCATCCAGCTCTCCCCGCCGCTGGTCGCGGACCAGGGTGTGTTCGACGAGATCGAGCAGATCCTGCGCGGAGTGCTGACCGAGGCCTGGACCAAGCTGTAGAACACGCCGTCGACTCGACGCCCGACTCGACGGTGGGCACCGGCATTTCGACGAACCCTCAGTGAGGCTGCCGCCGTCGCGCACACACCCGTGCGCC
>NZ_JBHTVA010000072.1:0-52272 GCF_042793325.1 Embleya sp. NPDC056575 | reverse complement strand
AGCCGCCGGTGCCACGTCTCGACGATTAAAATTCGCCCTGCCTCGGATATGGGATCCGAGGCAGGGTGAGCGGGACTTGGAAGACCCTCAGGGGAGTACGAACTCCATGTCCAGCTCATTGCTCGTGTTTTCCGGCGAAATCTCTTCCCTGCTTCTCGCGGTAGACAGGGAAACGTGCCCCGGGCCCCTCGCAAGACCGCCGGGAAGCTGTTCGACCCGCGCCGTCCTTCCTTCATTTTCTCCTCGAGCGGCGACGACCACCCTTTTTCCGTCGCGGTCCCTGAAGATCGCCCAGTGAACCAGGCCGAGATCGGAACCGTCGAACATAACCGGTCCACCATTCTCCACATCCGGAGGATAGACTCTGGTGATGACCGGTGTCCTCGAGGACTCGAACCGGATATCGGTGATGTACGCACAGAGAGGCCCCTCCACCCGGGACCGGAATCGCACCTCCGTCCGGGATGTCGTGGGGATGAACTCGATGCGCTTTTTCGTCCAGTTCGGCCCCTCGGCCGCTGGACCCTGGGTCGAACCATAGTTCGGGGACTCCACGACCGACTGCTTCCCCTGGTCCGGGTCGTAAACCGGTTCGACGGTGATGGCGTATTGCTGTTGATCTCCGTATCCCGCCTCGTGAGGGGCGAAATCCGGGGAATCCATCCAGGCAAGGTGAACCGGCTGTTCGGGAACCGTGTCGACGGTCTGGCAGATGATCCCCAACTCGTTTTGGAGATTCTTCAGGCGCAGCGCCTGAGTGGCTCTCGAACCGTGCGGCCGTTCCTGCGGTCGCAACGCGCGCAGTTCGACACCGTTCTGCTCGATCGTCCATCCGGGGATCGCTACGGGCTCGTCGGGGTCGTCTCGATCGAATGACCGGATCATTTCCGGGGGCGTGATTCCGGGCTCGTCGAAACTCGCGTTCTCGATGTCGTACGTCATGTCGGAGACCTTCGGCGGGAGCCTTAGCCCTCGTCGGCCACGACGTCGGTGATCATGGGGCCGCAGTCGTTCGGGGTCTGCGACACGAACGTGAGTGTGTGCAGGTGGTCGCTCGCGACGAAGGTCAGTTCCTGTGGGGAATTCCTCCACACGCCCGGTTGCAGTCCGCTGGGGTCGGAGGTCACCGTCGTCTTCCCGAGCACCGTTACGCTGTACTTCTGCACGATCGTGGAGTTGGTACCGCACCACTTCGTGGTATTACGTGCCTCCTTCCAGGTGATCGTCACCTTCTTCCCGATGGTGGGCGAGAAAACCTGCGCGATGGCTCCGGGTTTGTCCCCGTTGAGATCGACGGCCTGATGGAGATTGTTCGCCGCCTCCGTGCCATACAGGTCCACATTCCCGTCCGTCACCCTCCAGGGTGTCGGCTGCGGGGAATCCCCGGGACCGATGCGTCGGAGATTGCCGGCTTCGACGGCAGGGACCTGGAAAGTGCCGTTCTCGATGCCGGCTCCGGCGGCGGGCGCGGATGATGCGACGACAACGAGTAGCGTCGCGCCGAGGAGAGCCCCGGGTGGCACATACTTCATCATTCGGTCCTTCCAGCGGCTGCCTCGGCAGCGACGAAATATCCAAACATCGAGTTGCCGCGTGGCGATAACCATAAACATGGCATTTTTGCCGCAATAATTGGCGGCAGCCGGGTCGGGTTCCGTCGGATCGGCCGGCCGTCATGGACCACTACGTCTGCCTTGCCCGGGACGCGGACCCCGCCCACGTGCAGTGGCGCTCCGACGGGATCGCGAGCCGCAAGCGGACCTGACCCGAAGCCATGGGGACGACCCCGGTCGGGCGCCCGACCGAACCGAACGGGGCGATCGTTGCCGGGTGCCGGCCGTCAGCTCGGGTTCGGGGCTGTCGTGCGGAACGGGCGGAAGAATGTGCGCAGTTCCTCGGCGTACAGCTCGGGTTCCTCGAACGCCGCGAAGTGGCCGCCGCGTTCGGCCTCGGTCACGCGCACGACGTTCGTGGTGCGCTCCATCCAGGCGCGCGGTGGGCGGACCAGGTCGCCGGGGAACAGCGTAAAGCCGGACGGGACTTCGACTCGGCGGGCGAGTTGCGCGGGCGGGATCGAGCCGTTGGCGCGATACATCCGCATCGACGAGCCGATCGTCTCGGTGAGCCAGTAGATGGTGACATTGGTCAGGATCTCGTCCTTGGTGAAGCCGCGCTCGATGTCGCCGTCGCAGTCGCTCCACGCGCGCAACTTCTCGACGATCCAGGCGGCGAGGCCGGCCGGCGAGTCGGTGAGGCCGACGGCGGCGGTCTGCGGCTTCGTCCGATGCATCGCGGCGTAGCCGCCCTCGGCCGCGCCCCAGGCGGCGACCTCCCGGAACCACTCGCGCTCCTCGGGCGTGAACTCGGCGAGGTCGCCGGAGACGACGGGTACACCGGCGTCGGTGCGATGTACGGCCACCACCCGGTCGGGGTGGTCGAGGGCGAGGTAGCGGCTGACGTGGCTGCCGATGTCCCCACCCGCGGCGCCGAATCGGGCGTAGCCGAGCCCGTCCATCAACTCGGCCCACAGACCGGCGACGGCGATGGAGTCGAGGGGCGGACCGGTCGGGCGATCCGAATACCCGTAGCCCGGCATGTCCGGCACGACGACGTCGAACGCGTCGGCCGGATCACCGCCGTGCGCGCCGGGATCGGTCAGCAGCGAAATCACCTTGGTGTAGCGCCAGAACGAATCCGGCCACCCGTGCCCGAGCACCAACGGCAACACGGGCCCGGTCGGCGCGACGGCCCGGGCATGCACGTAGTGGATCCCGAGCCCACCGACCGTCGCCCGAAACCGGGGCAGCCGATTGAGCGCGGCCTCCTGCGCGCCCCAGTCGAACCCGTCGGCCCAATAGCCCACCAACTCCCGGAGATACCCGAGATCGACCCCGAGCCCCCACCCGACCTCCTCCGGCGCATCCGGCCACCGCGTGGCCCGCAACCGCGCCCGAAGGTCGGCAAGCGCGGCGGGATCGGTACGCCCGATGAACTGCTGCGGCTGGAAAACCTCTTCGTCCGACATGGGGGCATGCTAGCTCCGCGACGATCACGCTCCGGAGCGGACACGCAGCCGCGCCGACCCGGTCATCGCGCCACCGTCCACCGCGACGAAGTCGTACGAATAGGGCTACCACCCGTACCCGGCGCCGCTGGAAAAACTGAACCCGGGGATTCGCTCGACGCCGGCCACGAGTGGCGTCCGCGTGGCCGGCGCCCCGATCCGCAGCCCCACCGGCGATGCTCGCGAAGGCCGGCTCTGCGTGAACAGCTTTGCGCACGACGGCTATTGCCGAGAAGCCAAACGGCCGATACTCCTCGAACAGGCCGCTCCGAGTCGAGCAAAGGACAAGTTCTTGCGCAAGATCACCAAGCGAGCAGCGACGATCACGGCTTCCGCCGTGGTCACGTTCAGCGCTTTCGCCGTTGTGGCCACTCCCGCCGGCGCGGCGGGCAAGGCCAAGATCACCGCGCGAACGCACGTGTACGGCGGGGGCGCCGTCACCGCCGACGCCACGTTCTACAGCAACGGTGACAAGCTGCGCATTCGTGACCTGCGCCCCAACGAACCAAGTGTTCCTGTCGTGCACTTGCAGTACTACTACAACGGACAGTGGCGCGACCAGAGTGCGAACCTCTGGGGCAACGCGTCGACCCAGTGGTACGACTTCGACTTCGCCGAAGGTCGCGCGGTTCGATTCAGCGTCGCCCGACAGACCCGGGAGGGCGGTGCCCGCGTAGGCGGCGAGGGCTGGGTCTACGCGACCGCCTGACCCACCGAACGGCCCGGCCTCGGAGTCGGGCCGTTCCCCCCGGTCGCCGGGTCCGAGATGTCCCCGGGATCGCGAACGAACCGATCGCCCCCCGCCCCGCGGTTGCACAGGAATCGGGGCTCTCGTCGGCGGCGGCGTCGCGTGCTCGGCTACGTGCGGTAGCGGGTCCACAGGTTGGGGTATCGGGTGGCCAGGGCATCGTCGAATTCAAGGTTGATCGCCGTGCCGACCGGGTCCACCGGTTGGGGTGGGAGGCCCACCGGGGGCATGGGGGCGCCGGTCATCTGTTCGTACGCCTCGTCGGCGGCGTAGCCCAGGTCCTCGCCGTCGCCGTCGATGTCCGGGTCGAAGGTGTCGAGAAGGTCGGCCAGGTCGTCGGGGTCGCGGAGGGCGCCCTCGAAAACGTCCCGGCCCTGGCCGATCAGCCAGCAGCGGAACGCGTCGAAGACGTCGTCGCTCGCGCCTTCGAGCAGGACCGCCGCCGCGCCCCACAGGTCCCAGCGGTACGCGCGGGTGTAGCGCGCCTCGAAGTGTTTGGCGAAGTCGCAGACGGAGTCGGGATCGAGCTGTGTCAGGCGCTCCACCAGCAGGTCGGCCTGCTCCTCGGGGTCGCCCTCGGCCGCCTCGCGCGAGGCGTCAATGAGTTCCCAGAACTCGCTCTCGTCCATCACGGTCGGATCATCGCACGCGCGGGGCCGAACGCCCGGGAGGACATGAAGGGCAATTCGGTCCGCCCGCCCGGGTCCGATCGCGGGCTCAACCGTCGGCGTGCGAGGCGGCTCCGTCCAGGATCACCGCCACGGTACGCCGGGTGAAGTCCGGCTCGACCGGAAGCTGACGGAAGACCACCCGGAGCCAGGCGGCGCCGGCCAGCAGGTCCATCAGCAACATCGGGTCCGCGTCGGCGGCGAGTTCGCCCCGGGCGACGGCGCGCTCGAAGACGGGACGTTCGCGCGCCAGGCGGCCGGCGAAGAAGGCGCCGGCGTGTTCGGCGAGTTCGGCGCTGTGGGTGACCGCGCCCAGGGCGGCGACGGCGATGTCGGCCGTCGGCGGGGTGGTGAGCAGGGACACCATGCCGTCCAGCAGCGCCTCCAGGTCGCCTCGGAGGCTGCCGGTGTCGGGCATGGGGAACTCCAGGCGCCGGGCGCCGGTGAGCGCGGCGCCGAGGAGGGCCCCCTTCGACGGCCACCAGCGGTAGATCGTGGTCTTGTTCACCCCGGACCGCTCGGCGACCCCTTCGATGGTCAGGCCCTCGTAGCCCTTGTCGGCGAGGAGGTCGAGGGTGGCGTCGAAGATCGCCTGGGCCTTGCGCGGGCCACCGGAGCCGGAGCCCGTGGCGGTACCGCCGGTGCCGCTGCCGCCGCCGTCGGTGGGTTGTTCCGTCGGGCGTTGTTCGTCGTTCATGCGGGGAGACTAACAGCTCGAATACAACGCTACGTTGCGTTGCGTTTAGCTGCTAGCGTGACGCCCATGAAGCCTGGGAAGCATCACCCCGAACCCACGCCCGCATCCGCTCCCGAACCGGCGGCGTCGACCGCGCGCGTCTGGGAGATCGAGGAATCGCTGACCGTGCCGCTCGCGCCGGAGGCCGTGTACCCGATCCTCGCCGACGTCCGGCGGATGAAGGACTGGAGCCCGGAGGTCTTCGCCGTTCGGCCCCGCGGGCGCGGCTTCGTCGGCTTCAACCGGCGGGGCCCGTGGGTGTGGTTCACCGTCTGCCGGATCGTGACCGCCGACCCGGGACGGGAGTTCGCGTTCGACGTCACCTCGTTCGGCCTGCCCATCGCCCGTTGGGGCTATCGGCTCGCCCCGGCGCAGGAGGGGACGGCGACGCTGGTCACCGAGTACTGGATCGACCACCGCCGCGACGGATGGCGCCGCCGGGTCGCCGAGGTGCTCGGACTGGTCTTCACCGGCACCCCGGCCGCGCGGCGCGCCGAGCGCAACCGCGAGGGCATGCGCACGACGCTGCACCGCCTCCGGGCCGCGTGCGGCGACGCCCCCTGACGTTCGACTGCCGGCGCGCCCCGACACCCCGGACGCCGACCCCGGACGGTGTGATGCCCGGTGACCCAAACCTCGGGCCACCGGGCATCACAATCGGGACAGCGGTCGTACGGACTACCTACGTGCTACGTGCTCTCGGTGTGCGTCCTCAGCACGGTCCGAGGTCGAGCCACACCCCCCACTGGCCGGTGGTTCCGGGGGTTTCGCCCTGGGTCCACCACTTGGCGCGGTAGGTGTGCCCCTGGTACGAGACCACGTTGCCGCCCACGTAGACGGTGCCGGCGTCCCATGCGGGCGCGGAGCAGTTGCCCGGGCCGCCGTCGCCGACCGTCAGCGTGTACGTGGTCGAGTGCACGACCGAGCCCGTGCCCGTGATGGTGATCGGGTACGTACCGGCCGCGGTGCCCGCCGCGACGGTGATCGTCGCGGTCGAGGAGGTGCCGCTCTGGACCGAGGGCGGGCTGAAGCTCACGCCGATGCCCGACGGTGCGTTCGCGCTGAGCGTCACCGTCTGCGCCGTACCACTCGAGGTGGTGGTGTTCACCGTCGTGGAGACGGAGGCACCGGGCAGCGCGTTGCCGGAGGACGGAACGGCGGAGATGGTGAAGTCGTTGGTGGGCGTGGTGCCGCCGACCGCGGTCTTCCAGATCGTGTACGCGACACCGTCCGCGCTGCGGTTGAGCACCGTGGCGCTGATGTTGGAGGTGGTGTCACACGAGGAGTGGTAGCAGGAGTCGTAGGACTGGTTGGCCTGCCCGCCCCACTTGGTCGCCTGTGCCGAGGTCTTGCGCGCGTCGGCACCGGCCGCGTAGCCGGAGGTGGGGATGCCGGCCTGCTGGAAGGAGTAGTCGTCGGAGCGTCCCTGGCCCTCGACGTTCTCCTCCGGGCGCAGGTTCAGCGAGTCCCAGTAGGCCTTCATCGGGGCCGCGGCGGCGGAGTTGATGTTGTTGATGAAGTAGCCGCCGTTGGGCGAGCCGACCATGTCGAAGTTGTAGTAGCCCTTGATCGCGGCGCGCTGCGTGGAGCCGAGCTGGCTGACGTAGAACTGCGAGCCCTGGAGGCCCTGTTCCTCGCCGGCCCACCAACCGAAGCGCACGTGCTTGGTCAGGCTGGGGTTGGCCTGGGCGAGCGCGAGCGCGTTCTCCAGGAGGGTGGCGGAACCCGAGCCGTTGTCGTTGATGCCGGGACCGGCACTGACGCTGTCCAGGTGGGCGCCGAACATGACGACCGAGTCGGCGGGGCCGCCGGGCCAGTCGGCGATCAGGTTGTTGGAGCGGTAGGTGCACGAGGTGCAGGTCTGCTCGCTGACCTGGAAGCCGGCCGCCTGGAGCTTACCCTTCACGTACGCCACCGACGCGGTGTAACCGGCGCTGCCCGCACGGCGGTTGCCGCCGTTCTGGTTCGCGATCTGGTTGAGCTGCGTCAGGTGCGACTGCACGTTCGCGACGTTGATGTCCGGCGGGTCGCTCGGGTTGCCCGGCCCGCTGCCGACGGTCAACGAGTACTGCGCGGTGTGCGAGGTGGACGAACCCGTGCCCGTGATGGTGACCGAGCTGGTGCCCGCGCCCGCCGACGCGCTCGCCGACAGGGTCAGCACGGAGGACTGGCCCGTGCCGATGGTCGCCGGGTTGAACGAACCGGTGACGCCGGCCGGAAGGGGGCCGGTGGTCAGGGTGACGTTCTGCGCCGAACCCGAGACCAGCGTGGCGGTCACGGTGGTGGTCGTGGTGCCACCGGGCGTCACACTGCCGCTGGTCGGGCTGACCGCGAGGCTGAAGTCCGGACCCGGGTCGACGTTGCAGACCGGGTCGCCGGTCTGGGCCGGCACGCTGATCGCGTCCCACGCCGCCTTGGTCTTCTTGAACAGGTCACACGTGGGGTCGATGGTCTTGGCCGCGGTGAGCGTCGCGGTCCGGTAGCGCTTGTAGGTCATGCCGCTGGTCTTGAGCAGCATGCCGCCGTAGAAGACCTTGCCGGCCTTCTGGATGCCCACGCCGGTGAGGGTGGTGTTGTTGCAGGTCGGGCTGGTCGGCTTGCCGCCGCCCGGGTTGGTGCCCTCGGCGAGGAGGTAGAACCAGTGGTTGAGCGGTCCGGCCGCCGCGTGCTCCTCCGTGTTCGGGATGGAGGCGCTGTAGCAGTCCGGGTCGCCGTTGGTGGACGGCTTGTACATGTAGCGGATCGGGCCCTGACCCACCAGGTTCACGCTCTCGCCGACCGTGTAGTCGGGAGCGTCGTACGGCGAGGGCTCGTTCGCGTACGCCTCGGTCAGCGCACCCATGATGTCACCGGTGGCCTCGCCGAGTCCGGCCTCGCCGCTGGTGCTGCCCGGGGTGAACTGGTCGATGCCGTGGCCGAATTCGTGGCCCACGACGTCCATCGAGCCGATCCACTGGTTGCTCTGGTTGTGGCCGATGGAGATGGAGGAGCCGTCCCAGTAGGCGTTGACGTCGTTCAGACCGACCTTGACCGGCCAGCTGCCGCCGTTGCCGTTGTGCCCGTTGCGACCGAGCCAGTCGCGGAGCATGTTCCATTCCTTCTGCGCCGCCCAGAAGACGTCGGCGCAGCCGGTTTCCTTGCTCGACGCCTGGCCGTTGCCCCACGAGTCGGTGGACTTCGAGAAGACCTGGCCGGAACTGTAGTCGGAACAGGTCAGACCGGGGCGGTTCGGGTCGCGCAGGGAGTAGGTACCACCGGAGTTGGTGGTGTCGATGGTCAGCGGACTCGGGCCGTTCCACTGGCTGTTCGCACTGCCGGCCTTGACCTCGTCGGTCGTGCCCAGCACCGCGCCGGTGGTCGCGTCGACGAACACGTGCAGCCGGCTGGGCGCGGTCGCGGTACGACCCGCCACCACCGTCTCCCAGGCCAGCGCGCTCTTGTCGTCCTTGACCCGGACGACGAGACGGTGCGATTCGACCTTGTCCACGACGGGGAGTTGGGCCCGGGACGTGGCCTCGGCGGCACTGGCCGCCACCGTCGGTTGGGTGGTCACGGAGATGCGCGCGTCGGTCGATGCCTGGGTCGCGTGGACTCGGCCCTTGCCGTCGGCCATGACCACCGCGTCGCCGCCGACGACCGGCAGGCCGCGGTAGGTGCGCTGGTACGCGACCGAGTACAGGTCGTTGATCCACGGCGTGACGACCTGGCGTTCGTACTGCTCGTCGGGACCCTTGGCGAGGGCGTCCAGGCCGCTTGCGGCCGCCCGGTCGGCGGCGGATACCGCGAGTGCCTGCGGGTTTGCGGGGGGAGGGGACGGGTCGGCGACGGCCGGTGTTCCGGCCGCGCCGATCGCCAAGCCGGCGAGCATGGCCAGGACGGTCCCGGCCGTGGTCGTTCTGCGATTCATCGAGGCTCCTTGGGAGGGGACATGCCTCGACCACGTCGCCGGCTTGCGCCGCGTACGCCTCGTGAGCGACGCGGGCGACCGTGCAGGCCGGGTTCGTGCCCGAGCGAGCGAAACACTCACACGGGTGTGGGGACTTGGTGAAGTGATCGGCAACGGCCGGCAAATTCCGGCAAACGCCAAGCAGACCCCGGGAGTCGCGGGAGTGCCTGGTCGCCCGGTCGGGCGGCGGTGCGGTGCCCCGACGAGTTCGCCGACGACCGTTCAGTGACCCGGCATCTGCTCCAAGAGGTCGCGCACCTCCGGCAGATCGCTCCAATGTTGGGTCAGACGTCGGCGCAGGCCCAGTAGTTCCCGATTTGTGGTCGCGGTGCCCAGACCGGCGGCCTCGTGGATGACGGGAGCCGCGGTGACCACCGCCGCGTCGGGTCGGCCGGCGCAGGCGAGTGCGTCGGCCAGCCGTACGGTCAGCAACACCCGGGCGGGGCGCAGTGGAACGGGCAGCAGGTCCAACGCGGCCTCCACCGACTGGACCGCCGACCGGGCCGAGGCGAGATCGCCGGTACGCGCGGCCAGATCGCGCAGCGCGCCGCCGATGGTGGCCTCCATGCGGAGTCGGCCGGCCAGTCCGGTCAGCCACGGTGCCTCGGCGCGGTCGCGTTCGTCGAACCGGTTGATCTGCCGATGCGCGGTGGCGATCTCCTGGCGACACTCGCCGATGTCGCCGCCGAGCGCGTGGCCGCGGGCCTGGTAGAGCTTGGCGAGCGTGGTGATCCAGGCCCGGCCGGTGTCCACCGCCTCCAGTGCGCGGGCGTAGGCCAGTGCGGCCGTCGCGTCGCCGTCGAGGCGGGCCAGCGAGCACACGTCGCCGAGCAGCGAGGCGCGGGCGCCCGGACTCTCGCAGACGTCCGCCCAGTTGAGGCCGCGGTCGTACCACGCCATGCCGATCACGCTCTGGCCCTGCTGCATCCGAAAACGCCCGGCGAGTTGGGCGTAGTCGGCGGCCAGGCGCAGCTGCGCGTGCGGCGAACGGCCTTGCGCGTTCAGGGATTCGGCCCAGCCGACGATGCGGCGCAGCACGTACTCGACGGAGCCGACCAGGCCGGTGGTGGTGCCGCCGTGCAGGCCGGCCTGGGTGTAGCCGCCGAGCAGGGCGGTGAGCACGTGGACCACGTCGGGGTCGACGCCGGTCGGGTTGTTGCCGTCGATGCCGGCGAGGATGGTGAGCGCGTCGGCGTACGGCGGGACCTCGCACTCGTGGCAGCCGTCCTTGCCGTGCAGCGGGCAGGGCAGGCCGTGATAGGGCAGCCGCTCCGGCCAGAACCGGTCGGCCAGGGGGGCGAGTCCGGCCGGCGCCTCGCCGCCGGGTATCACCGAGAAGTGCGTGCGGTGCAGCGCCGGCGGCGGGATGGCGCGGCTGGTCAGGAGGGCGGACAGGTCGCCGCCGGTGTCGAGGAGGTCGTCGAGCCGGCGCGGCAGACCGGCCGGCGGCTCGCGCAGGCCCGCCTCCAGCTTGCTGATCAGGCTGTGGTGATAGCCGACGCGCAGCCCGAGTTGCTGCTGGGTCATTCCGGCGAGGCGGCGCCGGGTCCGCAGCGTGCGGCCGAACTCCGCCCACAACGGTGTGGACGCGACCTTTAGAGGTGTGGACGCGACCTGTGTGGTGACGGGTGCGTTCGGGAGCCTGTTCACGTTCGTCCTCCCCGAGGTAACTCCGGATGGTCGACGGTTGGTCACTGCCCGGAGCAGGGTGACAGACGGGAGTGCGAGTTGTCTCCGATGGAACGAGGCATTCCGCTTTTGGCGTGCGGTGGGGGTGGGATTGGGCGGGGGACGGGTGGCACGGGACGCGGTGTGACATATCACCCCGGGTTGGCGGGGGCGGGGTCGGTGGGCGCGCCGCGTGGGTGGGGGCGGGGGTGGCCTCAGGCGGTCGGTCGGGTCGGGTGGACTCGAGTGTTGGTTTGGCTGGGGGGCTTGCGTCTTGGGTGGAGGTTGGTCGGGTTGGGCCGGAATGGGACTTGTGGTCAGGCCGTGGGGGTGGCTTTCGGGGGGAGGTTTGCCAGGAGGCCGTCCCTCGCGCCCGGGCCCGGGGTCGCCTCGAGGGTTTCGGGGGTCAGGGGTTCCCGGCAGGCGGAGCAGATGTGGATCGCGGTTGTGGGGTGGCCGCATGGGGTGTGGGTGACGATCACCGGGGGGCCGTCGGGGGCGGCCCACTGGTCGCCCCACTGACGCATGGCGTTGAGTACCGGCCACAGGGAGCGGCCCTTGTCGGTCAGGCGGTAGTCGTAGCGGACCGGCTTGTCCTGGTAGGCCGCGCGTTCGAGGATGCCGTGCTCGATCAGGTGCTCCAGGCGCTGGGTGAGCACGTTGCGCGAGATGCCGAGCCGGTCGTGGAACTCGTCGAAGCGGGTCACGCCGAAGAAGGCGTCCCGCACGATCAGCATCGTCCACCACTCGCCGCCCACCTCGAGGAACTGGGCGACCGAGCAGTGCATCTCCTGGAAGCTCTTGCGGCGCATGGCGTCAGTGTAATGGGTGGGTTGCATGATTGTACTTAGTAAGTTGCTTTATAGAACTTACTCGTTCTAGGTTGGCCGAGTTGCTTCATAGGACTTACTTGCTCGGTGACCCGGGAGGGCTCTCGTCATGGCCGATAGTGGTTCGGATCGACCGCCGCGTGCGTTCGCGGCGGTGTTGGTCTGTGCGGGCGTGGTGCTCGTCAACCTGGACCTGTTCATCGTCAACGTCGCGATGCCCTCGCTGGCCGAGACGTGGTCGGGCTCCTCGCTCGCCGACCTGTCGTGGGTTCTGAACGCCTACACGGTCGTCTTCGCCGCCCTCCTCGTACCGGCCGGGCGGTTGTCCGATCGGATCGGGCACCGGCGTGCGTTCCTGGCCGGCGTAGCGGTCTTCACCGTGGCCTCCGCGCTGTGCGCCGCCGCGCCGGAATTGGCGGTCCTGGTGATCGCCCGACTCGGCCAGGCGGTCGGCGCCGCGTTGTTGATGCCCGCGTCGCTGGGGTTGTTGCTCACGTCGTACCCGCCCGAGCGTCGCGGTACGGTGATCCGCGCCTGGGCCGCGATCGGTGGAATCGCCGCCGCGGTGGGCCCGGTTCTGGGTGGCCTGCTGCTCGAACCCGGTTGGCGCTGGGTCTTCGTGGTCAACCTGCCGATCGGGGTGCTGACGCTGGTATTCGGCGCGCGCCGACTGCCCGACCCCGCGCCGACCGATCGTGGGCCGTTGCCGGACCTGGTGGGAGCCGTGCTGCTGACCGCCGCGATCGGCGCGTTGTCGCTGGGCGTGGTGCGGGCGCCGGACTGGGGCTGGTGGTCCGGCCGTACGGTCGGCGTGTGGGTGGCCACCCTGGTCCTTGTGGCCGGATTCCTGGTGCGCAACGGGCGGCATCCGCGTCCGGTGGTCGAGGGCGCGCTGGTGCGGAATCGGGTCTACGCGGTCTCGGGGGTGGCCAACGTCCTGTTCGGCGTCGCGTTCGCCGGGATGCTGATCTCCGCCACGATGTGGATGCAGACCGTGTGGGGTTGGAGTGCGCTGCGGACCGGCCTCGGGACCGTTCCCGGGCCGCTGTGCGTGCCGTTCGTGACGACGCTGGCCGGACGGTACGCGACCCGGGTCGGACCGGGGCCGCTGGTCGTGCTGGGCGGGATCTCGTTCAGTGCGGGGTTGGGTTGGTGGATCCTGCGACTCGAACCGCACGCGCACTACGCGAGCGACTTCCTGCCCGGTTCGATCCTGAGCGGCATCGGCGTGGGACTGGTCCTGCCGACCCTGATCGCCACCGCGACCGGTGCGCTGACCCCGGATCGTTTCGCCACCGGCTCGGGGGTGATCACGATGCTGCGGCAGGTCGGTGCGGCGCTCGGGGTCGCGGTGTTCGTCGCGGCGGTCGGCACCGAGGCCACACTCGACGGCTACGACCGGGCCTGGTACATCCTCGGCGGCGCGACGCTGCTCACCGCGATCGCCGCCCTGTTCCTGCCGAGGGCGGCGCGCGGCGCGGGGGCGGCGGCGGGAGTGGCGGCCGAACGGGGCTCGGGAGCGGCGGCGGCCTCGGCGGCTTCGACGACGGTGAACTGACGAGCGGGGGAGGGCGGGGAGCGGGCGCGCCGGGCGCGGGGGCGGGACTCCCGGCCGGGTGGGCCCGCTCCGATCGCACGTCGCCCGCCCATCGGGGCTCGCGCCCGGGGTGGGGCTTGTGTCCCCGTCGGGTTCTCGTCTGTCGTGGTCAGGTTTCCTTTGTCGCCTTGGCGGCCTTGGCGGCGCGTTTGGCCTCCTGTTTGTGGGCGCGGACCTTGGCCAGGGAGTCGGGGCCGGTGATGTCGGCCACCGAGCGGTAGGAGCCGACCTCCCCGTACGCGCCGGCGGCTTCGCGCCAGCCCCTGGGGGTTACGCCGTACTGTTTGCCGAGCAGGGCCAGGAAGATCTGTGCCTTCTGCTTTCCGAAACCGGGCAGCTCCTGGAGCCGCTTCAATAGTTCGGCGCCGGTCTTGACGTCGGCCCAGACCGCGCTCGCGTCGCCGTCGTAGTGCTCGACCAGATATCGACACAACTGCTGGACGCGGTGGGCCATCGAGCCGGGGTAGCGGTGTACGGCGGGCTTTTCGACGAAGAGCGCGGTGAAGGCGTCCGGGTCGTAGGCGGCGATCTCGTGCGCGTCCAGGTCGGTGGCGCCCAGGCGTCGGGTGATCGTGTAGGGGCCGGTGAAGGCCCACTCCATCGGGATCTGCTGGTCCAGCAACATGCCGGTCAGCGCCGCCAACGCACTGCGTCCCAACAACTCGTCGGCCTCGTCCTGCTGGGCGAGGTGCACTGTCGTGTTCATCCCCCGATGATCCCCCGACCGTCCCCACACCCGCACCCGGACTCGCCGCCACCCCGGTCGCGTGGTCGACGTCGGACGGGGTCACCCCGATGACGGCGGGGTCGTCAGCCCAGGGCCGTTGTCACCGCCGGGACGGCGGCTCGGGCGACGGCTTCGACCTGGGACACGCCCTCGTCCATGGTCGGTTGGTCGTCGGAGAGGATGGCGATCAGCAGCGGCCGGCCGGCGTGGGTGATGTGGCCGATGCTGTTGATCACCCACAGGCCGGTGGCATCGCGGGGGAGCCAGCCGTTCTTGACCGCCGGGGTGGTGGCGGGGTCGGCGGTGACGGATACGCCCCACGTCTGGTCGTCCTCGACGGAGGCCATCAGGTCGGCGATGTAGGCCCTGGAGTCGGCGCCGAGGGGCGAGTCGGCGGCGGTGATCGCGGCGAGCAAGCGGACCTGGTCGGCGGCGGTCGTCGTGGTCAACCCCCAGGAGGCGCCGGTCGGTTCGGTCTCGGTCAGGCCCAGGACGGCGTTGGCGGCGCGCAGGCCGGCGGCACCACCGACGGCGGACCACAGGGCGTCGGCGGCGTCGTTGTCGCTGTTCTCGATCATGACCTCGGCCGTGGCCCGTTCGGCGGCGGTCAGCGCGCGGTCGTCGTGCTGGGCCCGGAGGAGCAGCGCGGCGAGGATGTCGACCTTGACGATGCTCGCGGTGACGTAGGCGCGGTCCTCCCGATAGCCGGCGATCGTGCCGTCGGCCGGGTCGAGGATGGCGACCGACAGGTTTCCGGTGGTCGCGGGCATCGCGGCGGCGAGGACGTCGGCGGCGACCGGGCCGACGGGCGGTTGCGGGTCGGCGCCGCGGGCCACGTCGGTGGGGGCGGCGGTGGGGACGTCCGATGGTGCCAAGGTGGGCTCCGTGTGCTCGGGAGGTGTCGCCGGAGCCGCGCCGGCGCTCGCGCTCGTGGTCGGCTCGGCGGCGAACGAGGTCGGCTCGGCGCGGTTACGGGAGACGGCCGACCACAGCAGGGTTGCACAGACCAGGACGATCACGAAGGGCGCGACGACGGCCCGGCCGCCGCCGATCGGGCGGCGGACGCGCTCGCGAGCGGGGCTCATGCCCCACACGGTGGCGGGCGGCCCTGTGCGGTGGGTGAGACGCGCATGAAGAGTGGATGAGAGTGGCGGCGGTGGCACGGCGAACACGCCGACACCGCGGCGGTCGTGCTCGTGCGAACGATTGCGACCATGATGGTTCGCATGGACCACATGACGTATCACGGCACGGCGGACGTTCCGAACGAGTCACCGGCGTGACGGTGCGATTCGGGTTCCTGCTGCGGGCGGTGGCGGCGGTGCGGCCATGGGGGGACGAGGCGCCCCGGTTGGGCTGGTTCATCCTGACGGACGGCTGGTACTGGATCGAGGTGGGCGGCCACGAGCTGCTGCGTTACGCGGACCCGGCGGGGGCCGAGGCGTTCGCCGATCCGGACGCGATGCGCGAACCACCGTACGCCGACTATCACGTGGTGCGGCCATGGGAGGATCTGGTCGACCTGATGCCCCGGATCATGGAGCCCGTGCCACCGGACCTGGCCGACTTCGTGCCGGATCGACGGCTCCGGGCCGAGGGGTCGGCCGTGCCCGATGTCGAGGCGGCGATCTCCTGGGCCGAGGGGCACGTGTTGCACATGGGCCACCTGCGGGCGGCGCCGGACATCCGGTTCCGGCGCGCGGTGTCGGGCGGGGGCGACACGATGACGATCACCTGGGCCCACGCGCCCGACCCGGACGACGACGACCCGATCCGCTTCACCGCGCCGGCGACCGGTCGGGTCACCGTGCCCACCGAGGACTTCATCGCCGCCGTGACGGCCTTCGACCGCGAGCTGTTCGCCGCGATGGAGGAGCGGGTCGCGGCCCTGGAGGCATCCGGGCCGCCCCCCGGCGTCGAACTCGACACGATCCATCTCCGCCACGAACAGCGCGACCGCGCCACCTGGTTGCACCGAGCCCTGGAGCGCACACCCGACACCGACTGGTCGGCGGTGCGAGCCGGTGCCGAACTCCTCGACCGAACGACCGGGGCCTCGGCGGACCGGGGCTGAGGTCGATCGTGTTCGAGGTGCGGACCGCTCCGCGCGCACCGGGTCGACGACGAAGGGGTGGGGCCACGTTCATGACGTTCGACCCCAGCCACGGGGGTCGCCCGTTCACCGGGGATTCACTCGCCCCGGACCGGGTGAAGCCCTTCGAGCCGGCCCACGATCACCCTGAGCCGGTTTCCGGCGAGCCATCGGCACGACCGGTCCGGGTGAGGAGTTCGAGGGAGCGTTCGCGCATTTCGATTTTGCGGATCTTGCCGGTCACCGTCATGGGGAACGCGTCGACCAGGTGGACGTAGCGCGGGATCTTGTAGTGGGCCAGTCGGCCGGTGCAGAACTCGCGGAGGGCGTCGGCGGTCAACTCCGGGGCGCCGGGGCGGAGTTTGATCCAGGCCATCAGCTCCTCGCCGTAGCGGGCGTCCGGAACGCCGACGACCTGGACGTCCTCGATGTCCGGGTGCGCGTACAGGAACTCCTCGATCTCGCGCGGGTATACGTTCTCGCCGCCGCGGATCACCATGTCCTTGATCCGGCCGACGATGGAGACGTAGCCGTCCGCGTCCATCGTCGCCAGGTCGCCGGTGTGCATCCAACCGTCGGCGTCGATCACCTCGGCGGTGCGCTCGGGGTCGCGCCAGTAGCCGAGCATCACCGAGTAGCCGCGCGTGCAGAATTCGCCGGGCGAGCCCTCGGGGACGGTCGCGCCGGTGGTCGGGTCGACCACCTTGATCTCCAGGTGCGGGTGGACCCGGCCGACCGTACCCACCCGGCGCTCCAGCGAGTCGTCGCGGCGGGTCTGGGTGGACACCGGCGAGGTCTCGGTCATCCCGTAGCAGATGGTCACCTCGCTCATGCCCATCCGGTCGATCACCCGCTTCATCACCTCCACCGGACACGGTGAACCGGCCATCACGCCGGTGCGCAGCGAGGACAGGTCGTACTTGCCCGCCTCGAAGTCGGGCAGGGCGAGTTCGGCGATGAACATGGTCGGCACGCCGTACAGGACCGTGCAGCGCTCCTCGTGCACGGCGCGCAGCGTGGCGGCCGGGTCGAACAGCGCGGCCGGGATCACCATGCACGCGCCGTGGCTGGTCGCGCCGAGATTGCCCATCACCATGCCGAAGCAGTGGTAGAAGGGCACCGGCAGGCACACCCGGTCGTCGGCGGTCCAGCCCTGGATCTCGGCGACCAGGAAGCCGTTGCCGAGGATGTTGCGGTGGGAGAGGGTGGCGCCCTTCGGGAAGCCGGTGGTGCCGGAGGTGTATTGGATGTTGATCGGATCCTCGGGCCGCAGCGTGGCCTCGCGGGCGCGCAACCGGTCGAGCGAGACGTCGGCGCCCTCGGCGAGCAGGGCCGGCCAGTCCGGGGTGTCGATGTGCACGACACGTTCCAGGTCGGGGCAGGTCGCGCGGACCTCGGCGACCATCGCGGGGTAGTCGCTGGTCTTCACGCGCGAGGCGGCGATCAGGAGCCTGGTGCCGGATTGGGCGAGCGCGTATTCGATCTCGTGCACCCGGTAGGCCGGGTTGAGGTTGACCAGGATCGCGCCGACGCGGGCGGCGGCGTACTGGACGAGGGTCCATTCGGCGCAGTTGGGCGACCAGATGCCGACGCGGTCGCCCGCCTCGATGCCGACGCCGATCAGGGCGCGGGCGAGGTTGTCGACGGCGGTGTCGAACTCCGCGTACGTCCAGCGCCGGTCGCTCGCGCATTCGACGAGCGCGTCGTGGTCCGGGTACGCGGCGGCGATCCGGGCCAGGTTGGCGCCGATGGTCTCGTGGGGGAGGGGCGGGGTGCGCTCTCCCTGGCGGGAGGACGGGGGGATTTCGGCCTGTGGCGGGGCGGGCACGGGGGTGGTCATCGCGGGTCACCTGCCTGGACGGGGTGGGTGGCGGGGCCGGGTTTTCGGTGTGGCGTGTCTGTGTGGACGCGACGGTAGGTGGGGGTGGGTGGCGGCGGCGAGCGGAGTACCCCCGAATGGGGGTGATGCCGGGCGGGGCGCGGCAGTACGGTGCCCGGGCGCGGTGTGGGTGTGCCCTGGACGGGTACGACGCGAGCCTGAGTGTGGAGTGCGGGGAGGGGCCATGGGCGGACCGGCGGGCGCGATCGAGGATCCGTTGGCGCGGGCCGTCGAGCGCTTTCGGGCGCGGACCGGGGTGGACGTGGCATTCGCCGGGCCGTGTCCGAGTACGGCGGACCGGCTGGTGATCTCGTACCTGAGCGGCACCTCGACGCGAGTGTTGGCCGGGTTGACGGTGGTCGCGGGGAGCGGGGTCGGCGGCAAGGCGATCACGACGCGGCGGCCGGTGCGGGTGGTGGACTACGTCGCGGCGTCGGCGATCAGCCACGAGTACGACCGGGCGGTCACGACGGAGGGGGTGCGGGCGGTGTTCGCGGTGCCGGTTCCCGTGCCGGGGCCCGGCGGTGGGCGGGGGGTGGTGGCGGCGGTGCTGTACGGGGCGTTGCGGCGGCCGTCGGATTTCGGGGACGGGATTTTGACCACGGCCTGTGACGCGGCGCGGGAGGCGGGGCACGAGATCGCCGTGGCGCGTGAGGTCGAGCAACGGATGGCGCGGGCGGCGGAGTTGCCGGGGTGGGCGGCGTTGGAGATCCGGCTGGCCCATGCGGATTTGCTGGCGCTGGCGGGGTCGGCCGCGGTCGACGATCCGGTGCTGGGGGAGCGGCTGCGGGCGGTGTGTGGGCGGTTGGCGCGGACGGCCGCGGCCACGGCTGCCGCCGTCGGGGACGGTGGGAGTGTCGCGCGGGTGGCGGGGCCGCGGCTGACGGTGCGGGAGATGGATGTGTTGGCCCTGGTGGGGGTGGGGCGGACCAACGCGGAGGTGGCGCAGGCGTTGGGGGTGGGGGCGGAGACGGTGAAGAGCTACCTGCGGTCCGCGATGCGAAAGCTCGGGGCGCACAACCGGGTGGAGGCGGTCGTCGCCGCGCGCGCGGCGGGGCTGTTGCCGTAGCCCTTGCGGGCTGCCGGGGGCGATTGCCCGGTGCGATCGGGCCCTCACCCGACGGAGGCCGGCGTCTCGTCCCGGCCGTCCTCGAACGCCGGACGGGCTGGTTTGGTCGGGTCCCGTGCGTGGGTTGCGGTCGTGTGTCGGTGTGACCTTGTTTGTCCTCAAGCGCCGGACGGGCTGATTGTTCGGTACTCCGAGCGCCGAGGCCGCGGTTTGCCGGTCGCGTCCTTACATGTGGTCCTCTCCGTGGCGAGGGTCGAATGCTCTCAGTGTGCTTGTGCATACGGTGCGTGAGCAAGGGTGAGGGTGGTGCGAGACCCGAAGCGGTGGTGGGGGGAATCGGGGGAGACGGTAGTTTTGGGGATGGTCCGGGGGGCCTTTGGTGTTTGGTGTGTAGCGGATTTGGTGCTCGGGGAGTTTGCCCCGATCGAGTACTCGTGGAGGGACGCCATGTCCTTGTTGACCGTGTGGCCTGAGGACGATGCCACCGAGGTGGTCGTGCGGACTTCGGAGCCGGAGGAGATCGCTCGGGAGTTGGAGCCGATCGGGGTTCGGTTCGAACGGTGGACGGCCGATGTGGCGTTGCCGGACGGGGCTACGCAGGACCAGGTGATCGCGGCCTACAAGACCGAGGTGGATCGTATTTCCGCGGCCGAGGGGTACATCCTCGTGGACGTGATTCGGCTGCAGCCGTCGGATGATCCGGAGTGGCCGGCCAAGGCCGCCGGGGCGCGGGCGAAGTTTTTGACCGAGCACACGCATGAGGATGACGAGGTGCGCTTCTTCGTCGAGGGCGCCGGCATCTTCTACCTCCACATCGCCGGCCGGGTGCACGCGGTGTTGTGCGAGGCGGGCGATCTGCTCTCGGTGCCCAAGGGCATCACGCACTGGTTCGACATGGGCGTGGAGCCGTCGGTCGCCGCGATCCGGTTCTTCCACGACGAGGACGGCTGGGTCGGCGACTTCACCGGTGACCCGATCGCCTCGCGCTTCCCGGACTTCGACGAGATCTGGGCCGGGTACGCCGCGTGAGTTCAGGCACGAACCCGGTCGACGCGCCGCTGACGGTGGTCGTCGACATCGAGGGAACCACCAGCGCCACCGGCTTCATCACCGAGCAGTTGTATCCGTACTCCCGCGTGCACTTCGCCCGTTGGCTGGACGAGCACGGCGACCACCCCGACGTGGTGCGTGCCGTCGAGGCCGTGCGTGAGCTGATCGGCGAACCGGACGCGGACAACCGGCGGATCGTCGAGGCGCTGAACGGCTGGCTCGACCGGGACGAGAAGGTCACGCCGCTCAAGGCGCTCCAGGGCCTGATCTGGGCCGAGGGCTTCGCGTCCGGCGAACTCACCTCGCACTTCTACCCGGACGCGATCCCGGCGCTGCGCGCGTGGCACGCGGCCGGGCATCGGCTGTACATCTTCTCCTCGGGCTCGGTGGCCGCGCAGCGTGCGTGGTTCGGCAGTTCGCCCGAGGGGTCGCTGCTGCCGCTGTTCTCGGGGCACTTCGACACGGAGAACGCCGGCCCGAAGCGGATCGCCGACTCGTACCGCACGATCGCGGCGCGGATCGGCGAGCGGCCGGAGCGCCTGGTCTTCCTGTCCGACGTGGTCGAGGAGTTGGACGCGGCGCGCGAGGCCGGGTGGTGGACCATCGGCGTACGCCGGCCGGACGCCGACGAGCCGTACTACGACCGGGGCGTGGGCGATCACCCGGAGACGGCCACCTTCGCCCGGCTGGACCTGACGGGGGATCGGCCGATCCTGCGCGAGCCCTGAACAATAAGCGGGAGAAGGGCGGTCGGCGGCACGAACTCCCGTGCCACCGGCCGCCCTTCGGCGAAAACAGGACTCAGCCGAAGCGCTCCACCCGGATCCGGGTGGTCGGTACGCCGGCTGCGGTGAGCAGTCGGCCCGCGTGTTCGGCGAATCCGGTCGAACCGCAGACGAAGACCTCGTAGCGCTCGTCCGCGACGGCCGCCGCCGCGTGTGGGGCGAGCGTGGCCGGGGCGAGCCGGCCCACCGGATGCGGATACCCGGGCGGCGCCGCGCGGCTGTACAGGACGGTGTGCTCCTCGCCCGGCAGCGGCGCCAACTCCGCCGCGTACAAGAGGTCTTGCGGCGTGCGGGCGCACGCGACCAGGCGCAGCGGCACGGTCAGCGCGCGGCGGCGCCGGTGGCGCACCATGGCCATCAGCGGGACCAGCCCCGACCCGCCCGCCACAAGGAGCACCGGCCGATCGCCCGGCCACGCGAAGAACCCGCCCAGTGGGCCGCGTACCTCCAACGCGTCGCCGGGCCGGGCCACGTCGTGCACGAAGCCGGACACCTCGCCGCCCGGCATGCGGTCGACGGTGAACTCGATGTGTCCCTCGTCGTCCGGCGCGGAGGCGACCGAGTAGTGCCGCTGCGCGGTGTAGCCGTCGGCGGCGGTCAACCGCAACATGTAGTGCTGGCCCGCCACATGCGCGTTCCACACCGGCAGCGCCAGGCGCACGGTCACCGCGTTGGGCGTCTCGCGCCGTACCTCGACCACGGTCGCGCGCTGCCAGTCCACGGCGCCGCGCAGGCTCGGCGCGGCCCGGCCGGGGGCGGCGAAGGCGGGGATCGGCGCGAGGTTCACCGGGCCCGCCTGGGTCGACTCAGTCACCGGAGTAGCGCTCCTCTGCCCACGGGTCGCCGCGATGGTGGTAGCCGTTGACCTCCCAAAAGCCCGGCTCGTCGTGGTCCAGCAGGCGCAGGCCCGCGATCCACTTGACGCTCTTCCAGAAGTACAGGTGCGGCACCAGCAGCCGCGCCGGCCCGCCGTGCGCCGGGGTCAGCGGCTCGCCCTCGAAGTCGAAGGCGATCCAGGCCCGGCCGCCGGTCAGGTCGGCGAGGGCGAGGTTGGTGGTGTAGCCGGTGTGCGAGAAGGCCACCGCGTGGGTGGCGCCGGCGCGCGGTCCGGCCGCGGCCAGGAACACGTCCAGCGATACGCCGGTGAAGTCGGTGCTCAGCTTCGACCAGGAGGTGACGCAGTGGATCGGGCCGTCGTACCTCTCCCGAGGCAGTGCGCGGGCCTGGTCCCAACTCCACGAGCGCGGCCGGTCGACCAGCCCGTCGATCCGGAACGACCAGTCGGCCGGCGCCAGTTCGGGAGTGACCTCGGCGGAGAGCACCGGGAAGTCGTGGCGCGCGTCGTACTGCCCCGGAGGCAGCCGCGGATCGCGCTCGGCGGCGGTGTGCCGGCCGACGAAGCCACGCGTGGTGGAACCCATGTCGCTTTCTCCCCTCACGTCGTTGGACCAGGACGGGCACCGGGGCCGCCGGCCCGCTCCCGCAGCATCCCCGCGAGCGCCTCGACCTCCTCGATCGCCGCGCCCTCGTCGATCGTAAGCAACCGCCGGTCGCGCAGCACGATCCGGCCGTCGATCACCGTGTCCCGCACGTCGGCGGGCCCGGCCGCGTAGGCGAGCATCGACCACGGGTCGTGCCGGGGCGTCAGATGTGGCCGGTTCAGGTCGAGCACCACCAGGTCGGCCGCCTTGCCCACCTCGATCGACCCGGTCAGCGCGCCGATCCCGATCGCCCGCGCGCCGTCGACGGTGGCCATCCGTACCGCCGTGCGCGCCCCGACCACGGTCGGGTCGGGCGCCCCGGAGCCGACCCGGTGCAGCGTCGCCGCCGCGCGGATCGGGCCGAACAGGTCGAGCGCGTTGGCGCTGACCGCGCCGTCCGTACCCAACCCCACCGGCACGCCGGCCGCCAGCA
Source organism: Embleya sp. NPDC056575 (assembly GCF_042793325.1). Lineage (NCBI taxonomy): Bacteria > Bacillati > Actinomycetota > Actinomycetes > Kitasatosporales > Streptomycetaceae > Embleya > Embleya sp. NPDC056575. The sequence goes on along the minus strand of NZ_JBHTVA010000072.1, from coordinate 29,499 downwards.
GTTCGGGCAGTCTGGCCACCCCGGAGGCCAGTTTGAGGTTGGACACCGGGCAGTGCGCGACACCCGCGCCGGAGTCGGCGATCAACCCGATCTCCTCGTCGGTGAGGTGCACCGCGTGCGCGAGCAGCGTGCCAGGGCCCAGCAGCCCGAGATGGTGCAGGAGTTCCACCGGTCGCCGACCGTGACGCCGCCGTACGGTCTGTGCCTCGGCCGCGTTCTCCGCCGCGTGGATGTGCAGCAACGCGCCGTGTTCGCGGGCCAGTTCGGCCACCGCGAGAAGCCGGTCCGGGTCGAGCGTGTAGGTACTGTGCGGCGTCACGCAGCGGATCGCCGTCCGGGCCAGCAACTCCGGTGCGAGGCGCAGCCGGGCCGCGAAGTCGAGCCCGTCGGGCGGCCCCGGCACATCCATGAACGTCGGCCCCGTCACCAGCCGAAAGCCCGCGTCGGCGGCGGCCTCCAACCCGGCCTCGGGAAACCAGTACATGTCCATCGCCGTGGTCACGCCCGCCCGGATCGACTCGGCCAGCGCCAACCGCACCGCGGCGCGCACCACCTCGGCGGACAACACCGCGCTCTCGGCGGCGACCAACCGGTCCAGGAACACCTGGAGATCGACGTCGTCGGCCGTACCCCGAAACAGCGTCATCGCCGCATGGGAGTGCGCGTTGACCAGCCCCGGCAACACCAGGCACCCGTGCGCGTCCAGGGTCGGCGCACCCGGGAACCGCGCCCCCACCTCGGCCGCCGGCCCCACCGCGACGATCCGCCGGTCGGCGATCGCCACCGCCCCGTCGGGCACGTACGTATCGGCCGCGTCGGCGGTGAGCACCGCGCCGCCGGTGACGAGCAGATCGATCACGCGCCGTCCGCCGCCTCGTCCTCGGCCAGCCGGTACAGCGCGTCCAACGCCACCACCACGCCCCGCTCGACGCCCTCGGCCACCACCGTGCGATGCGGGTCGTAGGTCGACGCGCCCGACTCGTCGACCAGGTCGTCGGCCGCGATGCCGTCCACGACCAGCACCCCGCCGGCCCGGTGCCCGCCCAGCGCGGCCCAGACCAGCAGCGCCGACAACTCCATCTCGATCGCCAGCACGCCCGCCGCCTGATACGGCTTCATCGGCAGTTCCAACACTCCCGGCATGAACGCCGCGCGGGTCCACACCGTGCCCCGGTGGTGCGGCGCGGCGTGCGCGCGGGCCGCGCCCTGGAGCGCGAGCACCACCTCCGGCGTGGCGGACGCCGGGAACTCGGCGGGAACCAACTGCTGGGTGACCCCGTCGTCGCGCACCGCGCCGGTGGCTATCACCAGGTCCCCGTCGTGCACCCCACGCGCCATCGCGCCCGCCGTGCCGAGCCGGACGAAGGTGCGCACCCCCGCCTCGGCCAACTCGCCGAACAGGCACACCGCGCCGGGGCCGCCCACGCCGTGCGAGGACACCACCACGGGCAGCCCGCGCCAGGTGCCCGCGTAGCTGACGTACTCCCGGTTGGCGCCGATCCGCCGCGCGCCGTCGAGGCGTTCGGCGACCAGCGCGGCACGCGCCGGGTCGCCGACCACGAGTGCGTGCGCGGGCAGCCCGCTGCTGGGGATCCGGGTGATCGGCAACACGGCGGGGCGGGTGGTGGTGGTCATGAGGGCGACTCCGTGGTGGTGCGCGCGATGCGGCGTGGACGGGGGATGCGGCCGGTGAGCCGGCCCGGCGGCGCGCCGCCGCGCCGGCCGCGCGAACGGGTGGCCAGGAACAGCGCGACCAGGGTCATCACGTAGGGCGCGGCGTCGGCGGCCTGCTGGGGCATGCCCTCGCCCTGGAGCCGGAAGCCGATCGCCTCGACGAGCCCGAACAGGATGCCGGCGAGCAGTACCCCGACCGGCAGCGCCCGACCGAGCATCACCGCGACCACGGCGATCCAGCCGCGACCGGCGGTCATGTTCTCCGAGAACAGGGTCACGTTGCCCAACGCGAGCTGCGCGCCCGCGAGTCCGCACAGCGCGCCCGAGGTCAGGATCGCCGCGTAGCGGTAGCGGGCCACGCTCACCCCGAGCGACTGGGCCGCCTCCGGGGCCTCGCCGACGCCGCGCAGCCGCACACCCCACGGGTGCCGGGACAGCAGGACCGCGATCACCACGACCGCGACCCAGGACAGGTACACCAGCGGCGAGTGGCCGGACAACGCCGGACCGACGAAGGGCACCGACTCCAGGCCGGGGATGTCCACCGGTTGCAGGCCCTTGAGGTCCGGGTCGCCGAAGGTGCCCTGCTTGCCGAAGACGGTCCGCAGGAGGAAGCCGGTCAGACCGACCGCGAGCAGGTTCAGCGCGATGCACAACACCACCGCGTCGGCCCCGAGAGTGACCGCGCCGATGGCGAGCAGCAGCGAGAAGACCATCGCGGCCAGGACCGCGGAGATCACCCCGATCCACACGCTGCCGCCGAACCAGCTGCCGGTGACGGCGGCGAAGCAGCCGATCAGCATGGTGCCTTCGAGGGACACGTTGAACACGCCCGCGCGTTCGCACAGCGCGCCGCCGAGGGCGGCGAACAGGATCGGGGTGAGCGCGCGCAGGGCGGAGAAAATCAGTTCGGCGTCGAAGGACATGGTCACTTACCTCCGTCGCCGCGCGCGGAGGCGGGCACGTTCGGGTCGGGATCAGGCGGCGATACCGGCGGCGATACCGTCGCGAGTGGTCCGGGATCGGCCCCTCGCCCGAATCGGCGCAACCACCCACCCTTGCGGAACACCCCGCCGCGCACGGCCAGGAAGATGATCACCACGGCCTGGAGCACCGAGGTCAACTGCTGTGGCACGGCGGTCTCCTGCTCCATGCCGAAGCCGCCGATGGTCAGCGCGCTGAAGAAGAACCCGGCCGCGACCGTGCCCAGCGGGGACGCGGCGGCCAGTAGCGCGGCGAGCAGCCCGGTCCAGGTGTAGCCGGGCGTGGTCAGCGAGCCGTCGACCAGCCGGTACGGGAAGCCGAGTACGGCGATCGCGCCGACCAGCCCGGCCAGCGACCCGGAGGCGAACATCAGCCGCAGGGTCAGCCGGGCCCGGTCCACCCCGGCGTAGCCGGCGAAGCGCGCACCCAGACCGGTCATCCGCACCTCGTAGCCGGCCGCGGTGCGGTGGTCGACCACGAAGTAGACGAGCGCGGCCAGCCCGATCAGCACGATGCCCACGCTGACCCCGGTGCCCGCGCCGGACCCGGCGGCGAACTCGGGCAGCTTGACGCCCTCGGGCAGCCGATCGGTCTGCGGGATTCCCGAGCCCTTCTGGAGCAGCGGGAAGCGCACCATGTAGGACACGAACGACATCGCCGGGTAGCTCAGCAGCAGGCTGCTGACCAGGAGCGGAACACCGCACCGCGTCTCCAGGACGGCGGCCAGCGCGGCCCACAGGCCGCCCGCGAGCATGCCCGCGAGCAGGGCCAGGACCACGGTGATCGCGCTGGGGAAGGGGGAGTACAGGCCGACCGCGACGGCGGCCAGGCCGCCCAGGACGAGTTGGCCGTCGCCGCCGAGGTTGACCAGGCCCGCGCGCAGCGGGATGGCCAGTGCCAGGGCCAGGCCGACGATCGGGATGCTCTCGCCGAGCGTGTCGCCGATGCCCTCGGAGCCGAACGCCCCGGTGAAAACCGCGCGATAGGCGGTGACCGGGTCGGCGCCGGTGCCGGCCAGGATGATCGCGCCGAGCAGCAGCGCGGCCACGATGGACGCGGTGACCGGGGACAGCACCGCGCCGCGCAGGCGCAGGGCCGCGTACCGGGCCGGTCCGGGGGCGTGCTCTATGGCCGTACCGGCCTTGATGGCAGTCATGTCTGATAACCCGTCAGGCCAGGTGGGCGGAGGTCGGTGCGGGGTCGGGATCGGGGCCCTGGTCGGCGTCCGCGGTCGCCTCGATCGTGCCGCCCGCCATGGCCAGGCCGATCCGGTGCGGATCGGCCTCGGCGCGCGGGAGTTCGGCGACGACGCGGCCCTCGTACATGACCAGGACCCGGTCGGCCAGTGCCAGGATCTCGCTCAGCTCGGCGGAGACGAGCAGTACGCCGTGACCGGCGTCGCGATACTCCACCAGGCGCGCGTGGATGTTCTCGATCGAGCCGATGTCCACACCCCGGGTGGGCTGTTCGACCAGGAGCAGCGGCGCGTCGTGGGTGATCTCCCGACCCAGGATGGCCTTTTGCTGGTTGCCGCCGGACAGCGTGCCGATGGTCACCGCGGGGGAGGCGGCCTTGACCCCGAAACGTTCGATCACCCGCGTCGCGTGCTCGCGGATCGCGCTCCGGCGCAGGAAGCCGCCGCGTGTGACGAGCGGCGCGGTGCGGTGGAAGCCCATCGCCAGGTTGTCCGCCAGCGAGGCGTCGCGCGCGGCGCCGACCGTGGCCCGGTCCTCGGGGACGTAGGCCAGACCGGCCGCCCGTCGCCGCTGTACCGAGGCGCCGCTCACGTCCCGACCGGCCACCAGCACCCGCCCCTCGGCGGCGGGCCGCAACCCGGCCAGCGCCTCGACCAGTTCGCTCTGCCCGTTGCCCGCCACGCCGGCCACGCCGACGATCTCGCCGGCTCGTACGGTCAGCGACACGTCCTCGACCAGGGGCTTGGCGCCGCGCCCGGCCGACACGGTGAGCCCGCGCACCTCCAGCACATCGGCGGCGGGGGTGCCGGCCGGGTGGGTGCGATCCAGGTCGATCCGCCGGCCCGTCATGGCCAGCGCGATCTCGGCCGGTGTGGTCTCGGCGGTGGCCAGGCGGGCGGTGACCCGGCCGTCGCGCAGCACGGTGACCCGGTCGGCGACCGCCATCACCTCGCCCAGCTTGTGGGTGACGAGCAACACGGTGCGCCCGGAGCGGGCCAGGCCGCGGATCACCTCCAGAAGGCGATCGGCCTCGGCGGGGGTGAGTACGGCGGTGGGCTCGTCCAGGATCAGCACGCGCGCGTCGCGGTAGAGCAGCTTGAGAATCTCCACCCGCTGCTGCACGCCGACCGGCAGGTCCGCGACGCGCGCGTCGGGCGGTACGCGCAGGCCGTGCGTCTCGACCAGTTCGGCGACCCGGGCCCGGGCGGCGGCCCGGTCGACCAGGCCGCGGCGGGTCGGCTCGCTGCCGTAGACCACGTTCTCGGTGACGGTCAGGGACGGGAAGAGCTTGAACCCCTGGTGCACCATGCCCAGTCCGGCCGCGATCGCCTGGACCGGCGAGCCGAAGGAGTGTTCGGCGCCGCGCAGCAGGATGTGGCCCGCGTCCGGGCGTTGCAGGCCGTACAGGATCGACATCAGGGTCGACTTGCCCGCGCCGTTCTCGCCCATGACGGCGTGGATCTCGCCGGTCTCCACCCGCAGATCGACCCGGTCGTTGGCCAGTACGCCGGGGAAGCGCCGGACGATGCCGCGCATCTCGACCTCGGCGAGGTCACCGGAGGCGGCGGCGTGCTGATCGGTCATCGGGCGTCTCTCCGGTGGAAAGGGGGCGGTGGGACGGGCGTCGGCCGGGGTCGGCGCGCGGTGGGTGCCGCGCCCCGACCCCGGCTCGCGAACTCGCTACTTGGCCGCGGCCGGGTCGGCCACGGTGATCGTGCCCGCCACGATCTGGTCGCGCAGGACCTGGACGGTCTTGATCACCTCGGGACGCTGGGCGATCAGGCACTGCGAGGTCTCCACGCCGCTCTCCAGGCCGGTGAGGGTGATGCCGCCCTCCTTGACGCCGTAGGAGGTGACGCCGCCGGGCTTGCCGCCGACGATCTGCTCGACACCCTTGTCCACCGCGACGTCGGTGCGCTTGATCACGTTGTCCACGACCGTGCCGGGTGCCGCCGAGCACTGGTTGACGTCCACGCCGAACGCCTGGAGGCCGGCCGACTTGGCCGCGTTGAACACGCCGAGGTTGCCCGCGGCGGAGGCGGCGCCCATCACCTGGTCGACGTCCTTGGCCTTGAGCGACGCGGTCTGCTCGCCGGCGCGGGCCGGGTCGTTGAAGGGCTTTTGGCCGCCGACGAACAGCTGGGTGAAGGAGCTTGCCGGGTTGGTCTGCTTGGCACCCGCGCCGAACGGGTCGGAGAAGCGGCGGATCTGCGGGCTGTCCAGCGCGACCACCGCGCCGACCTTGCCGCTCTTGGTCAGCAGGCCCGCCTCGGCGCCGGCGAGGAAGGTGCCCTCGTGCTCGCGGAAGGTGGCGCAGGTGATGTTCGGGTACGGCTTGGTGGTGCACGAGTCCACGAACAGGAACTGCTGCTTCGGGTTGGCCTCGGCCTGCTGGGCCAGCACGTCGGCGAACTCGAAGCCGACCGCCACCACGACGGCGGGCTTTTGCCGGACCGCGGCCTCGACGTTCTGCTGGATCGCGCTGGTGTCCTTGCTTTCCAGGACGGTCGCGGTGCCGCCGGCCTTCTTGGCCGCGTTCTGCGCGCCGGTGGCGGCCAGCTTCAGGAAGTCGTTGACGCCGATCGGCTCCGGGGTGACCAGCACCACGTTCTTGCCGGCGCCGCCGCCGGTGCCGCCGGCGGCCGGGGTGTCGCCCTTGTCCTTGTCGGCGGAGGCGTTGCAGGCGGTGGCGGCCAGCGCGGTGCCGACGAGGAGACCGGCCACGGCGAGGCGGTGGCGGAAGGTGTTGCGGTACATGAGCGTCCTTGGGAGGAGTGTCGACGCCGGCGGTGCGGTGTGTGGCGTCGGTGGTTCGGGGACGGAGACCTCGCGATCCCGGAGTCGGGTCTCGGGGTCCCGCAGCTGTGGGAGCTGTCGGAGCGGCGGCCGGTGCGGCGCGGTCGGTGCGGATTTGCCGGTGCGGGACGACCGGTCAGTACCAGCGCCGACAACAGCGGTCGGTGCGGCGCGCACCGGCGTCGAGGACGCCGCGCTCGTCGAGCGAAAGGGGCGGACGGTGACACGCCATGGAGCGGCCGCGGCACTCGATGCGTACGTTGTCGCAACGCCACGTTTCGGCCACAGCCGGCTCCTTTCCGATCGAACCAGACACGCTCGAAGGTCGATGTGATGATCACATGTGACTGGTTTCGGGGGGAGGTTAGCACCCTCACCAGGCACTTCTCTCACTTGTTCAGGATGTGGACAGATTGTCCATGATGTGGCCGATGGGTGGGCGTGGGGGTACGCGTGTTCGTCCCGCACGGCGGGTGCGGGTCCGCCGGGCGCGGGGCGGCGACGTAGCATCCGTGGTGCCGGACCGTGCGGTTGCCGCGTCCGCCGCCGCACCGCGGCCTGCCGTCGGACCGGTGTTCGCGCCGCCCGCGGCGCTTGTTCACCCGCCCGGAAAGGACCCCCGATGGCCTCCGAGATACGCTCGCTCGCCTGGCACGACACCGGCCTGCGGCTGCTCGACCAGACCGCGCTGCCGCAGCGGATCGTGTACCTCGACGTCACCGAGGTGGACACGTTGATCGACGCGATCCGCCGACTCGCGGTGCGCGGCGCGCCGGCGCTCGGCGCGGCGGGCGCCTACGGCGTCGCGGTGGCGATGCGGCAGGGTGAGCGGGAGGGGTGGGACGCGGCGCGACTGGCCGCGGAGATCGGGCGGATCCGGGACGCCAGGCCGACCGCGGTCAATCTGGCCGGCGGCGTGGACCGGGTGTTGCCGTTCGCGGCCGAGGGCGTGGACGCGGTGCTCGCCGAGGCGGACGCGGTGGTCCGGGAGGACGTCGAGGCCAATCACGCGATCGGCCGGCACGGCGCCGACTGGATTCTGTCCCGGGTCGGGCGTCGACCGCTGCGGGTACTCACCCACTGCAACACCGGCTCGCTGGCCACCGCCGGATGGGGGACCGCGCTGGGCATCGTGCGCGAACTGCACGCGCGCGGCGTGGTGGAGGTCGTGTACGTCGACGAGACCCGGCCGCTGCTTCAGGGATCCCGGTTGACCGCCTGGGAGTTGGCCCAGGAGGGCATCGCGCATCTGGTCCAGCCGGACGGCGCGGCGGCGAGCACGATCCTGCGCGGGTTGGTGGACGTCGCGGTGATCGGGGCGGACCGGATCGCGGCCAACGGCGACACCGCGAACAAGATCGGGTCCGTGGGCGTGGCACTGGCCTGCGCCGACGCGGGGATCCCGTTCGTGGTCGCGGCGCCGCTGACCACCTTCGACGAAGCGACGGCGCACGGGGACGAGATCACCATCGAGGAGCGGCCCGAGTCGGAGGTGTTGGAGGTCGCCGGCGTGCGCGTCGCACCGGCCGAATCGCGCGCGTTCAACCCGGCGTTCGACGTCACGCCGGCGCGGCTGGTCAGCGTGATCGTGAACGAGACGGGGGTGCGGGAGTACTGAGCCCGGCCCCGGCGGTCGATCCGCGCCGGTCGACGACGGTGCGGCCATCCGTTTCGCGCGGCTCGCTCCATCCACATCCGTCCCGATCCGGGGCCGTCCCGCCCCGGGTGCGAGGATGGCTCGTCGGTCCCGGTCCGAGATCCGGGCCGCTGCCCACCCATCGCAGCCTCGTGAACGACACAGTGAGGAACCTCCCATGACGACCCCCGACGCCGGAATCCCCGCCTCGGTCTCGGATCCCGTCCACGCCGCCGGGGCCATCCTCGCCCGAGAGGCCGCGCGTTTCGCCGGGCTCGGTTGGATGCGCGGCACCTCCGGCAACCTGTCCGTGGTGCTCTCCCGCGACCCGCTGCGGCTCGCGGTCACCGCCTCCGGCCTGGACAAGGGCGAACTGGCGATGGACGACCTGGTCGTGGTGGACGCCGCCGGCGAACCGGTCCCCGAGGCGGCGAGCACCCCGCCGCGCAGGCCGTCCGCCGAGGCCGGCCTGCACGCCCGCGTGGTCGCGCTGACCGGGGCGGGCGCGGTCTTCCACGTACACACCCTGGCCGCGGTGCGCGCGGGCAGGCGCTGGCCCGCCGGGATCGAAATGCGCGACATGGAAATGCTCAAGGGCATCGGCCGTTCCGCGCACGACGAGACGGTCACCATCCCGGTGATCGCCAACAGCCAGGACATGACCGAACTCGGCGACCGCCTGGAAGCCGCCCTGGTCCCCGGCGTCCCCGCGGTCGTCGTCGCCTCGCACGGGCTGTACGTCTGGGGCGAGACCCCGATCCAGGCCCGCCACCACGTCGAGATCGTCGAGTGGCTCCTCGAATACCGCATCGCCGAGGGCTGAACCCCGACGTACACGGCCCGACGCGACCCCACCCGGACTTCGGAACCCGAATCCCGAAGTCCGGCACGCGTCCGGGCCACGCTCGCCGGCAGCCCACGGGGTCCCGGCCGGCCCTTACGTACGGCCGCGGGTCTGGCCGTCGTAGCGCAGGATCGGGCTGTCCTCGCGCAGCAGGCGTTGACGATAGGCGACGGCCAGCCAGGCGGCCTCGCGGTAGGCGGCCTCCAACTCGTGATACACCGTGTCGATCAACGCCGGCGCGGGGCCGTTCTCGGTGCGGAAGGCCAGGAACAGCCGTACCGCGAGCGGATCCCCGGCCAGCGGACGCACCGCCATGTCGGGGCGCGGACGCGAGGTGGGCTGGCACGGCGTGACCACCTCGCCGATCGCGACCAGGGAGGCCGCGGTCAGGTAATCCCCGTGCAGGATCCGGGGGTTGATGCCCGCTTCGGACAACACCTCGCGCAGGCCCTCCCATTCGCCGTCCACACTCGGATCGACCATCCACTGGTCGTCGGCCAGGTCGGCGAGTTTGACCTCCGGTTCGGTCACCGCCGGATGATCCGGCGACAGGGCGATGAACTGCGGTTCCCGCTCGACGAGTACGCGGCGGCGCATCCCGTCCGGAACGCGCAGCGGGAAGCCCTCGACCTCGTGCACGAACGCCACGTCGAGCTGGCCGGCGGCGACCATCCCGAGCAGCGTGCTCGCCGATACGTCCACCCGGAGATAGGTGTCGGTGGTGGGCAGGCGCAGCCGAAGTCGGCGCAACCAGTCGGCGATCACCCGGTTCGCGGTGCCGCCGATGCGCAGGTTCGGCCCGGCGGTGCGGACCGCCTCGGCCTGGGTGTCGATGACCAGCGCGCTCATCTCGGCCATGATGGGTCGGGCCCGGTGCAGCATCGTGAGGCCGAGGGGGGTGGGTCGGCTGCCGGTCCGGTCGCGCACGAACAGCGGGGCGCCCAGAGCGTTTTCGATGCGTCTGAGCTGGGCGGTCAACGAGGGTTGGGTCATGCCGAGCAACCTGGCCGCCGCGTGCAGGCTGCCGGTGTCGCCGATGGCACACAGTGCGCGGAGGTGCCTCACCTCGAGCTCCATGATGCGGAGGATAGGACGCTCCACCGAGGTCGTACCAGACACGTGTGCACGCGAGATCGGTCGCGGGCGGTGAATCCGCCGTAACACGATGCGTGGACGGCCGGTAACGGTGCGGGAACGCCGGGTGGTGCCGCGGGGGCGGTGCGGGAACGGTGCGCGAACGGCCGGTGATACGACCGTGCTATCGCCGGTTGTCATCATCCGGGCCGGACGGGGCGCCCATGAGACTCGTTTCCGCATCGAACTGGTCTTCGGCACCCAAGGAGCACCGCCATGTCCCCTGCGCGTCCCCGCACCTCCCGTAAGACCGTGATCACCGCCATCCTCGGCCTCGGCCTCGCGGCCGGAGTGATCGCCGCCCCCGCGGCGTCGGCCGGCCCCAGCGATGTGGCGGCCCCCCTCCGCCACTCCGCCAACTACTCCGGCAACGAGGATCAGGCGCAGAACCAGGCGTTCCTCGACGCGGTGATGCGGTCCGTGGCCGCCAAGCGCGCCGCCGCGCCGGGCGCCGCCGTGGTCACCGTCACCTACAGCTCGTCCAGTGCACCCACGTTCCGCACCCAGATAGCGCGTTCCGCGCAGATCTGGAACAGCTCGGTCACCAACGTCCGGCTCCAGGAGGGCAGCAACCCCGACTTCCGGTACTACGAGGGCAACGACTCGCGTGGTTCCTACGCGAGCACCGACGGCCACGGTCGGGGCTACATCTTCCTCGACTACCGGCAGAACCAGCAGTACAACTCGACCCGGGTCACCGCCCACGAGACCGGCCACGTGTTGGGTCTGCCGGACCATTACTCCGGGCCGTGCAGCGAACTGATGTCCGGTGGCGGCCCCGGCACGTCCTGCACCAACCCGAACCCGAACGCCCAGGAGCGCTCGCGCGTCGACGCCCTGTGGCGCAACGGCCTGGCGGCCTATTCCGCGAAGTTCTGACCCGGCTCGCGGCGCCCACCGGGCTCCTCCCCGGCTCCCTTCCCCTGGGCGTCGCGTCGTCCCCATAACCGGCACCCGATCGTCGTCGATGCGACGGTCGGGTGCCGTTCCATGGGCCCGGGGGTGGGGTTCGGGCGGTTGGTTCGGCGGGAGGATGGGGGGATGGAGAACCTGGTGCCGCTCGTGGTCGTGGATTCGGCGAATGTGGTGGGGGCCGTGCCGGACGGGTGGTGGCGGGATCGGGTGGGGGCCACCGAGCGATTGCGCGACGCGTTGGTGGAGGTGGCCTCGACGGGGGTGCCGGCCGGGGCGTCCGTGCCGGAGTGGGCTTGTGCGGGGCCGGTCGAGGTGGTGTTGGTCGTCGAGGGGGCGGCCGGTGGGGTCGTCGGGGTGGAGGGTGTGCGGGTCGTGCGGGCGCAGGGGAGCGGGGACGATCGGGTGGTCGACGTCGTCGCGGCCGCGCCGGGGCGTCGACGCCTCGTGGTGACCGCCGATCGGGGCCTTCGGGCGCGCGTAGCGGCCCTCGGGGCCGAGGTGGTCGGGCCCCGCACGGTGCGGCCGTAGGGTCGGCGCCGGATATTGTGGGGGGTGGTGGTTCGGGTGCCGCCTTGGACGTGGGTGAGTGGCGGAGGGCCGGATGACCACCAATCGGGTGCGTAAAGGTGTGATTCGGGGGCGGATGGCCGCCTCCGGGGAGTCGTATGTCGTGGCGGCGCGGCAGATGGCCGTGCCGCGTGCGGCCAAGGCTCCCGACGCACGGACCGCGGCGGCGTTGCGCACCCGCTACTGGGAGCCGGCCGAATCGTTCGATGTGCCCTGCCCCTGCGGGGGGACGTGTGCGCCCGGGGAACGGTGTACGCGCTGCCATGCGACCTTCCGGCACGTGGCCCGGGTGCCGGGCAGCCGGGTCGACGTGGAGGTGTGGCAGGACCGGTACGACTGCACCGGTTGCGCCAACACGTACTCGTTCGAGGTGACCCTGTCGGACCGGCCCTGGGGCGTGGTGCGGACCGTTCCGCAGCGGGGCGGGCGGGAGCCGATCGTGCGGGTCGAGGTGTTCGAGGGCGTCGACCACCCGGACCCGCCGCGCTGACGGCAGGTCAGCGTACGCGTTCCAGGCGGAAACGTTGGTCGGCGGCACCGGAGCAGGCGGCCTGCTCCGCCTCGGCCTTGACCGTGGTTTCGGCCGGGCCGCCGAGGATGCCCACACACAGGCCGCTGTGTACGGGGCTGATGCGGTAGACGCCGGGCTCGGCGGGCTGGGCGGGCTCGATCAGGAAACGTTCGTTGGCGGCGCGGGTGCACGGGCCGGGGCTGAGCAGCGCGCCGGGGGTCAGCATGGACTCGTCCACGCGCAGGCAGCCGACGCCCTTGACCGGGTGGCGCCATTCGATCTGGTACACGTCCCGGTTGAGCGAGGTCAGGTAGGTGTCCGGGACCAGGTTCGCGCACGGCATCTGGGCGGCGATGGGGCGATCCGTGCGGCCGTTGCGTTCGCGGCCCTCGCCCAGGCACAACGAGCCGTCCCGGATCTGGCCGGGCTTGATCAGGTAGTGGCCGTTGGGCAGACGACCGTGGTGGTCGTCGTCGCCGGCGCGGATCGCGACCACTATGGCGCCGGCCGTCACGACGCCCGTCGTGACGGCGGCGATCGCCCAGAGACGCCAACGGCGTCGGGCGGGCTTCGGGGCGATCGGCGGGTCGGCGGGGGGCGGCGGCTCGGCGTCGTCCGGGCGTTCGGCGATGCGGCCGGCCGCCAGGTCGTCGCGGACCTTGAGCCAGTGGGCGGTGGCCTCCGGGCCGAGGCCGCAGGCAGCGACGAGGGCCTCGACCAGATCCGCCCGGGGCAGCGTGGTGCGGCCGAGTGCGGCGGCGACCGTACTGGCCGGCAAAACCCGGCCGGACGCTTCGGCCTTGGCCGCCAACTGCCGATAGGTCAACGCCGACCACTCGCGTAACTCACGCAACAAGGCCACGTATTCGGCCGCCGTGGTAGCCGTGTCCGGCTGCGGAGCTCTGTCGTCACGCCCTGTCACAAGACCCCCGTCGGTTACGTCGGCACGTACTCACCGTCGCTGATGCGCGACCCATGGTGCCGGCAGTTCGACGGAGCGGCGAGCCCCAGAAAAGCGATATACCGGACGGTGTGCGTGGGCTCCGCGATCGGGCGGCCGGCCCCGGATCCCGTCCGGAACACGTTCGGGACGGGGGCGCCACCTGGCGGGACACGGGCTTCGATGTCCGGGACGGGTGCGGTCTCTTGCGCGGGGAGGGGTGCATTTCCTCCGAGCGGGAGCGGTGGATCGTGGGGCGATCGGTGGGCCGCCGCGCGGTGGGTCGGCAGGATGCGGTACGACATCCCCTGTGATCGACGAAGCCCCCACCGCGCCGCGGACCGTACGCCTGTTCGTGGCCCTCGCCCCGCCCGACGACGCCAAGGACGAACTGGCGCGCGCCCTGCGGCCGGTGCGTGCCGCGCATCCTCGGCTGCGCTGGAATCGCATCGAGGACTGGCACATCACGCTGGCCTTCCTCGGCGAGGTCGCGGTCGACGTGGTCGAGGCGCTGCGGCCGCCGCTCGCGGAGGTGGCCGTCGCGGCCGAGCCGCTCACCCTCGCGCTGCACGGCGCCGGGCAGTTCGACGAACGGGTGTTGTGGAGCGACGTACGCGGCGATCGGGACGCGCTGCACACGCTGGCCGACGCGGTCCGGGGCGTGGTGGCGGACTGTGGAATCCCGTTGGAGAACCGGCCGTTGCGGGCCCATCTGACCCTGGCCCGGGCCCGCCGGGACAACCTCGACGGCATCGCGGCGGCCGCCGCCGAACTCGCCGACTTCGCCGGACGGCCCTGGCCCGCCCGCACGTTGCACCTGGTGGCGAGCAACCAGGGTCGCGGACCCGGACCGATCCACTACCGCGACGTGGACGCCTGGCCACTGCCGACCCGATAGCGCCGACGCGGCCGGGCGCGGCCGGCCGGACCGCGCCACGCTCACACCCGGGGGTATCTCTTCGACGCGCTCGTTCGCCACCCGGTGACGGTGGGCCGAACCGACACCGCCCCGACCGGCGCGGGGCCGATCGGGGCGGTGCGGGTGCGAACGGGTCAGGCCAGCGTGGCGAGCGCGCTGTTGAAGGTCGCCGACGGGCGCATGACCGCCGACGCCTTGGCCGGGTCGGGGCGGTAGTAGCCGCCGATGTCGGCCGGCTTGCCCTGGACCGCGATCAGCTCGTCGACGATCGTCTGCTCCTGCTCGCGCAGCGTGTGCGCGAGCCCGGCGAACGCCTCGGCCAGCGCCGCGTCCTCGGTCTGCGCGGCCAGCTCCTGCGCCCAGTACAGGGCCAGGTAGAAGTGGCTGCCGCGGTTGTCGATGCCACCCAGGCGCCGGCTCGGCGACTTGTCGTTGTCGAGGAACGTACCGGTGGCCCGGTCCAGGGTGTCCGCCAGCACCTGGGCACGGGTGTTGCCCACCGACTGGGCCAGGTGCTCGAAGCTGACCGCGAGGGCCAGGAACTCGCCCAGGCTGTCCCAGCGCAGGTAGTTCTCCTTGACCAGCTGCTGTACGTGCTTGGGCGCGGAGCCGCCCGCGCCGGTCTCGAACAGGCCGCCGCCGTCCATCAGCGGGACCACCGAGAGCATCTTGGCGCTGGTGCCCAGCTCCAGGATCGGGAACAGGTCGGTCAGGTAGTCGCGCAGCACGTTGCCGGTGACCGAGATGGTGTCCTCGCCCCGACGGATGCGCTCCAGGGAGAACGCGGTCGCCTCGACCGGCGACAGGATCTCGATCCGCAGGCCCTCGGTGTCGTGCTCGGGCAGGTACCGCTTCACCTTGGCGATCAGGTTCGCGTCGTGCGCGCGGCCCTCGTCCAGCCAGAACACGGCCGGGGCGCCGGTGGCCCGGGCGCGCGAGACGGCGAGCTTGACCCAGTCCTTGATCGGCGCGTCCTTGGTCTGGCACATCCGGAAGATGTCGCCCGCGGACACGACCTGGGACAGCACCACGGTGCCGGCGCCGTCGACCACGCGCACCGTGCCGGCGGCGGGGACCTCGAAGGTCTTGTCGTGGCTGCCGTACTCCTCGGCCTTTTGCGCCATCAGACCGACGTTGGGCACCGAGCCCATGGTGGCCGGGTCGTAAGCGCCGTTGGCCTTGCAGTCGTCGATGACGACCTGGTACACGCCCGCGTAGCTGCTGTCCGGCAGCACCGCGAGGGTGTCCGCCTCCTTGCCGTCCGGGCCCCACATGTGCCCGGAGGTGCGGATCATGGCCGGCATCGAGGCGTCGACGATCACATCGCTGGGCACGTGCAGGTTGGTGATGCCGCGGTCCGAGTCGACCATCGCCAGTGCCGGACCGGCGGCCAGCTCGGCGTCGAAGGACTCGCGGATCTTCGCGCCGTCGGGCAGCGCGTCCAGGCCCTTGAGGATGGCGCCGAGGCCGTCGTTGGGGCTCAGGCCGGCCGCCGCGAGAGCCGCGCCGTGCTCGGCGAACGTCTGCGGGAAGAAGGCGCGGACCGCGTGGCCGAAGATGATCGGGTCGGAGACCTTCATCATGGTGGCCTTCAGGTGCACCGAGAGCAGCACGTCCTCGGCCTTGGCCTTGGCGACCTGGGCGGCCAGGAACTCGCGCAGCGGCGCGGCGCGCATCACCGACGCGTCCACCACCTCGCCCGCGAGCACCGGTACCGACTCGCGCAGCACGGTGGTGCCGCCGTCGTCGCCCACCAGCTCGATGCGCAGCGTGCCCGGCTCGGCGATCACGGCCGACTTCTCGGTGGACCGGAAGTCGTCGGCGCCCATGGTGGCGACGTCGGTCTTCGACTCGGCGGTCCAGGCGCCCATGCGGTGCGGGTGCGCCCGGACGTAGCTCTTCACGGACGCGGGGGCGCGGCGGTCCGAGTTGCCCTCGCGCAGGACCGGGTTGACCGCGCTGCCCAGGACCTTGCCGTAGCGGGCCCGGACGTCCTTGTCCTCGTCGGTCTTCGGGTCGTCCGGGTAGTCCGGGAGCGCGAAGCCCTGCTCGCGCAGCTCGGCGATGGCGGCCTTGAGCTGCGGGATCGAGGCGGAGATGTTGGGCAGCTTGATGATGTTGGCTTCCGGCGTCTTGGCCAGGTCGCCCAGCTCGGCGAGCGCGTCGTCGAGGCGCTGCTCGGCGGTCAGCCGCTCCGGGAAGTGGGCGATGATGCGCCCGGCCAGGGAGATGTCACGGGTCTCCACCTTGACCCCGGCCGTCGCCGCGTACGCCTGGATCACCGGCAGGAACGAATACGTCGCCAGCGCCGGGGCCTCGTCGGTGTGCGTATAGATGATGGTCGGGTCAGTCACAGGATGCTCCGCTCCATGTCCGCAACATTGCTCGACATCAAGATATCTTGCGACGGGTGATGGTGTGTCGCGGGCCCTGCCGGTCCCGGGACGCAACGTGGGTGCGGCGCGACATACCGCGACGATCGGCTGTACCGGGGCGGCCGGCCGGTGAGACTGTGACGTGTCGCACCGCATCTCAGGGAGGAAGCCCGGATGAGTACGGACGTCGTGGTGATCGGCGCGGGGGTGATGGGTTCCTCGATCGCCCTCGAACTCGCCCGCGCGGGGCGGCGGGTGACGGTGGTGGACAAGGCCGGCGGTGTGGGCCTGGGCTCGACCGGCGCGTCCAGTGCGATCGTGCGGTTCAACTTCTCCACATACGCCGGCGTGGCCGCGTCGTGGGAGGCGCTGTTCTGCTGGCGGGCCTGGCCCGAGCACCTGGGCTGCGAGGTCGCCGACCCGGTGCGCTTCGAGCGTTGCGGGCTGGCCCTGCTGGATGTGGACGCCGCGCCGCGCGGGGCCTACCTGCCGCTGTTCGACGCGGTCGGGGTGCCGTACGAGGAGTGGGACGCGAAGACCCTGGCGGCCAGGATCCCGGGTTTGGACACCGGTCGCCACTGGCCGCCCAGACGCCTGGACGACGAGCGGTTCTGGGCGCCGGCGACCGGCACGCTCGGGGCGGTGTTCACCCCCGACGCGGGGTACGTGAGCGATCCGCAGCTGGCCACGCAGAACCTGGCCGCCGCGGCGCGGCGGTACGGCGCCGAGTTCCGGTTTCGGCGCACGGTGACCGCGATCGAGTCGACGGCCGGTCGGGTGCGCACGGTGGTGCTCGACGACGGGTCCCGGCTCGCGTGTGCGACGGTCGTCAACGCGGCCGGGCCCTGGTCCGGGCGGATCAACGAACTGGCGGGTGTGGGCGCCGACTTCACCATCGGGGTGCGACCGCTGCGGCAGGAGGTCGGATACCTCCGGGCACCCGACGGCTACAACCCGGAAGGCGCGGCCGGGGTCGCTGTGGCCGACCTGGACCTGGGTGTGTACCTGCGCGGCGAGGTCGGCGGCGGGCTGCTGGTCGGCGGGACCGAGCCGGAGTGCGACCCGCTCCAATGGCTGGACGACCCGGACGAGGCGAACCCCAACCCGACGCGGGCCGTGTTCGAGGCCCAGGTGACGCGGGCGGCCCGGCGGCTGAGCGGGTTGACCGTGCCGAATCGGGCGCGCGGGGTGGTCGGGGTGTACGACGTCGCCGACGACTGGACGCCGATCTACGACCGGACCGAGCTGGACGGCTACTACGTGGCCATGGGCACCAGCGGCAACCAGTTCAAGAACGCCCCGCTGGTGGGCCGAATGATGGCCGCCCTGATCGAGGCGGTGGACAACGGGGCGGACCACGACACGGATCCGGTGTGCTTCGTCGGCCCGCACACCGGCGAGCGCATCGACCTGGGCGCGTTCTCCCGCCGGCGCAGCGTCAACACGGCCAACTCCGGGACGGTCTTCGGCTGATCCCCGGGCCGGCGGCACCGACGGGTCGCCGCACACGGCGCAGGCCCCGTACCGCCGTGACGCGGGCGGTACGGGGCCGATCGCACGCCCGACGTCAGAGGCCGAGGCCGGTGCGGGCCGCGACGGCCGTGTCCGGCTGGTCGGCGAAGACGCCGTCCAGGCCGAGGCCGTAGAAGAGTTCGTACTCGGACGTGATGTCACCGCGTGCGTTCGGGTCGGCGCCGAGCCGGAAGTCCAGCGGCAGGAACTGGTTCTCCGCGCGGAACGTCCAGGCGTGCACGAGCAGTTGGTTGCGGTGCGCGTCGCGGATCACCGAGGTCGGCGCGAGCAGCTTGCCCGCCGCGTCGCGGGGCACGATCAGGTTCTTGTTGACCCCGATGCCGTCGGCGTAGGAGTGGATCCACTTCAGGTTCTCCGGCTTGGCCAGATCCTGGTACGTACGCGGGTCGTTCGCCACCACCAGGTCGTACGGGCGGCCACTCGCGTCCAGCAGCTGGATCAGCTTGTTGTCGGTCATGCGGTCGAGCTTGCGCAGGTTGGCGGTCTCGAAGGACTGGATGAACACCTTGTCCTTGCGCCCGGCGAGCCGGTTCTGCTTGAGGACCCGCACCAACGGCTCCTCCAGCGCCAGACCTATCGACTGGAAGTAGCTCGGGTGCTTGGTCTCCGGGTACACGCCGATCGTGCGGTCGAGCCGGCGGCCCTCGGTGCGGGCCAGGTCCAGCACCTCCTGGAAGGTCGGCACCTCGAACTTCCCGTCGAACGTGGTGTTCGTGGGCCGGACCTGCGGCAGCCGCTCCTTCGCGCGCAGCGTCTTGAGCTCGGCCAGCGTCAGGTCCTCGGTGAACCACCCGGTGACGGGCGCGCCGTCGATGGTCTTGGTGGTCTTGCGCGCGGCGAACTCCGGGTGCGCGGCCACGTCGGTCGTGCCGGAGATCTCGTTCTCGTGCCGGGCGACCAGCACGCCGTCCTTGGTGGACACCAGGTCGGGCTCGATGTAGTCGGCGCCCATCCGGATCGCGAGGCGGTAACTCTCCAGGGTGTGCTCGGGACGGTAGCCGCTCGCCCCCCGGTGCCCGATCACGATCGGGTGGGCCGACGGCCGCGACGAACCACGGGACGTGTCGTCCTGGGCCGCGGCGGCGGGAACCGCGATCACGGTCGCGAGCAGCACACCGGCCACACCGAGCGCGGGAAGGATACGTCGCAACGCCATCTCCTCTGTCGTCCCGACGCGGGCGGGGCCGCGCGGGAGCACGAATCGTGCGAACACGCCGAGTCAATCGCCGGCAGACGACGCGCGGTGAGGACGAAGCCGGCCCGTGGATGAACCTCCGGAGAACGTCCGGCGGCCCGGGCCCGATGCGACGGTGCCCGGGCCCGGGTCAGCGGGCGGCGGCGATCGTGGTGGGGCGTTCGGCGTCCTCGGTGGGTTGTTCGGCGCCCTCGCCCGGGAGTTCGAGGCGGCTCAGGTGG
Source organism: Embleya sp. NPDC056575 (assembly GCF_042793325.1). NCBI lineage: Bacteria > Bacillati > Actinomycetota > Actinomycetes > Kitasatosporales > Streptomycetaceae > Embleya > Embleya sp. NPDC056575. The sequence continues at coordinate 10,059 of NZ_JBHTVA010000072.1, read as the reverse complement.
TCCGGGGTGAGCGCGCGCAGGAAGTCGGCCGCGTCGAAGGCCTCACCCGCGGCCAGGACGCCGGTCGTGGTGTGCCGTCCGGTCAGGAGCCGTTCGGCGGCCTCGACCACGAGGGGCGCGGTGACCGCGTAGATGTCGTTGCCGCCGGCCACCGCGCGATGTTCCCGCTCGCCGGTGCGCACGACCACCTCGACGAGGAAGGTCTGCGCGGAGCGGCCGAGGGCGTCGCCGGGGGAGGGGGAAGGGTTGGGCGTGCTCGCGTCGTCGACGTCGCGCAGCGGGGCCAGGTTCATCACCGCGCGCACCTCCGGGGTGCGCAGGTGACGGGGGATGGTGACCTGGTCGGCGGTGGCGAACTCGGTGACCGCCAGGGTGCCCATCGGCGCGGGGAAGCGCCACTCGGACCGCTCCTTCGAGTACGAGAAGGGGTGCAGCCGGCCGCCGGTGAACACGAGGTGCCGTCCCGCGTTGGTCCGGCCGGTGAGTCGGCTGCCCTCGGTGGGCAACCAGCTGTCCAGACCGAAGGCGATGGTGATCTCGTCCGCCGCCGACCGTTCGCCCATCGCCACGGTGGCCAACAGGTCGCCCAGCGCGCCGTAGAAGGCGAACGACGGCGCCAACACCAGCCCGGCGGCCCGGGCCCGCTCGCCCCGGGTGTCGAACAGCGCGGCGGTGGCCGCCTGTTCGGCGGCCACGTCGAGATAGTGCGCCCCCGCGCGGATCGCCGCGTCGGCCACCGGGAGGGTGGTCTGCGAGAACGGTCCCGCACAGTTGATCACGGCGGCGGCGCCGGCGAACGCCCGGTCCAGCGCGGCCGGATCGGTGACGTCGGCGATCCGGATCAACGAGCCCGGATACCGCTCGTCGAGTTCCCGGAGCTTTTCCTCGTTCCGACCGGAGAGAATCACCGTCCGTCCCCGGCGATGCAATTCGGCGACCACGAAACGCGCGGTGTGTCCATAGGCTCCATAAACCGCGACCGCACTTTCCCGGAGAGCGGCGTCGGCGGTCGGCGTATTCGTGGCGATGGCGTTCATGATTTCGCTTTCCGGAATCGGGACCCGACCGGAACACCCGGTCGGGGGAAGCACATACACATCCTTCGCGCCCGTCGGGGGCGCTGCCAGTGTCGGGAACGACATGGTCCGTGCAATTCCGGACACGGTGCGCGCGGTGGTCGAGGGCATCGCTCCGGGCCGGGATGCGCCGGCCGCCCCGAGGCTTCGTCGGGGGCTCGGGATTTCCCGGCGCTGATATACGAGCCGACCGACTGTGCCGATTATCAAGTGATATGGGTGGTTCCGTGATTGCGGACGGCGAGCGAATCGTGCCACGGAGTCATTGACCGACGAATTTCCGTTGTGTCAATGTCGTCTCCAGGTACCCGCGACTCGCCCGTCGCGTCGTCCGCCCACCACGGGCGCCCGGCGGGCGGGTCGTCACACCCGGGCCGACCCGAGCGGCAGCGGGAGGAGCGCGCGCGGGGGGCTACGCGCGTGGAGACACATCCGTCCGACCGACGGCTCGATTCTCCGCGAGACACCCCGAGACCGTCGCGACACCACCGCGCTTGACTGGAGGGTTCCATGGAATTCCGGATTCTCGGCCCGCTCGAATCGGTCCACGGCGGCGCACCGGTGGACATCAAGGGCACCCGGCAGCGCACCGTGCTGGCCCTGCTCCTCCTGGAGGCCAACCACATCGTGCCCACCGACCGGCTCGTGGACGGCGTATGGGACAAGGCGCCGCCGACCACGAGCCGAGGACAGATCCAGATCTGCATCTCCTCGCTGCGCCGACAGCTCCCGGCCGCCGCGCTGCCCGGACTGATCACCACCCGATCACCGGGCTATCGACTACGCGTCGCCGACGGGCAACTCGACCTGCACGCCTTCGAGTCCGGGGTGGCCGCCGGCCGTCGCGCCGCGGCCGGGCGGCAACCGGAACGCGCCGTCCGCGAGTTCCGGGCCGCGCTCGACCTGTGGCACGGACCGGCGCTGGCCGGGATCGACAGCCGACTGGTCCGGCACGGCGTCGCGCACCTGGACGAACGCCGCCTGGTGGTGCACGAGGAGTGCCTGGAACTGGAGTTGGCCACCGGCGCGCCGCACGGGCCCGTCGGCGAACTGCTCGCCCTGGTCGCCGCGCATCCGCTGCGCGAGCGGCTGCGGGTGCTGCTGATGACCGCGTTGTATCGGGCCGGCCGGCAGGCCGAGGCGCTGGAGGAGTACCGCAGGGCCCGGGAGATCCTGATCGAGGAACTGGGCATCGAGCCGGGCGAGGACCTGCGCCGGCTGCACCGGGCCATCCTGAGCGGCGACCCGGATCCGGTGCGACCCACCGCGCGGGCGATGATCGAACCGGTCGTGATCGCGCCGACCCGGGTGCCGCGCCTGCTGCCCGCCGACTTCGCCGACTTCACCGGACGTGTGGACCTCGCCCGGGAGTTGACCCGGCCGCGCGAGACCACCGGGCCCGGCACGGCGGTACCGATCACCGTGGTCACCGGACGCTGCGGCGTGGGCAAGACCACCCTGGCCGTGCACGCCGCACACCGGCTGGCCCCGGACTTCCCCGACGGCCAACTCTTCGCGCACCTGACCTCGGCGGACGGCCCGGTGGACCCCCGCGACGTGCTCGGCCGCTTCCTGCGCGCGCTGGGCCTGAGTGGATCGGCCGTCCCGGACGGCCTGGAGGAGCGCGCCGAGACCTATCGCGACCTGCTCGCCGGCCGCCGGGTGCTGGTGGTCCTGGACGACGCGACCGCGGAGAGCCAGGTCCTGCCGCTGCTGCCCGGCACTCCGGAGTGCCGAGTCCTGGTCACCTCCCGGCGCCGCTTCACCGGCCTGCCCGCCGCCGATCGGCTGGAGGTGCCCGCCTTCGACCCGGACGGCTCGGTCGAACTGCTCGCCCGGATCGCGGGCCGGCACCGGATCACCGCCGAGCCGGACGCGGCGGCCGCCCTGTGCGCCGCGTGCGAGCACCTGCCGCTGGCGCTGCGGATCGTGGCCACCCGGCTGGCGGCCCGGCCGCACTGGAGCGTGTCGGATCTGGTCACCCGGCTCGGCAACGGCTCCCGGCGACTGGACGAGCTGTGCTACGGCGAGGTGAGTGTACGGGGGAGCATCACGCCCACCTACGAGAGCCTGACTCCCGAGGCCCGGCGGCTCTTTCGGCTGCTCGCCCTGCTCCAGGCCCCCGGATTCGCCTCTTGGGTCGGCGCGCCGCTGCTCGGCACCGACCCGCTGCGGGCGCAGGACCCGCTGGAGGAATTGGCCGAGTGCTATCTCCTCGACGTCGAGGTGAACGCCGGTACCGGGGTGGCCCGTTACCGATTCCCCGAGCTGGTGTACACCTTCGCCCGGGAGCGGCTGGCCGCGGACGAGCCGCCCGGGGTCCGCCGCGCGGCGCTGGAACGCACCCTGGGCGTACTGCTGTTCCTGCTCGGCGAGGCGCGGCGGCGACAGCGCGGGGCAGGGTCGAGCGGGTCGCACGCGGGCGGGCGGCAGCGGATGTTCTCCGCCGAGCTGGTCGAGCGGCTGCTGGCCGATCCGCTCGCCTGGTACGCACAGGAACGCCCGTGGATCCTGGCGGCCATCCGACAGGCCGCCGCCGCCGGGTTCCTGGAGCACGCGCGCGGACTCGCGATGAGCACGGTCACCCTGTCCGAGGCCCGGACCCACCCGGACGCCGGACACGCGGTGGTGGGGTTCGGCGACGAGTTCGTCGAGGCCGCCTCGGCGCCCGACGCGTCGACGCGTGCGCCACGGGCCCACCCGCGCTCGGCGGCGGCCGATGTCGGCCCCGGGGAACATGCCCTGGAGATCCGCACGTTGCTCGACCCGGCCGATACCGGGCACGGGCGCGGCGAGGAGCGGCAGGCGGACGTGCTCGCGGTGGCCGCACGCGCGCTCGCGGCGAACATGCCGCGGCCGCGGGCCGGGTCGGCGGCGTCGGCGCTGGTCGGGGATCGGCTCGAACCCGGCCTGGAATCGGGCGCGTTCGGGTCCGGGTCCGGGTCGGTGGGCGATGCCGGCGCGTGGGTTCGGGCGGTGATCCCGCAGGTGCGTGCGCTGCGCGCGGAGGGTTGCCCGTCGGGCGGATCCGGTGCCGCGACGGTGCGTGCGGAGTAGGCGGCGCGGTCCGAGCGGGTGGCTTGTACGGAGCAGGCGGAACGTTCGCGGCACACGCCCGGTTCCGAGCGGGCGGCCGGGCCCGGCCGTCGTCCGGTCGTACGCGCGAGCCTGGCCGGCCCCGCCGTACTCCGGTCCGGACGACGACACGGGTCCGGCCGTCCACCCCTGCCGGTGCGCTTCCGGCCCCCACCCTCGCCGCGTCCCGCCCTCCCCTCGGGACGCGCGGTGACCCCGGAACGCTCCCGGTTCGACACGTGCATTCGGGTCCGGAGCCGGTCTCGGCCCCGGACACGCTCCCACTTCCGCACGTGTCGTGGATCCGAGGACGCCGCCTCGGACCCGATCCGTCCGGGAACGTCTCCCCGGACCGGGCTCGCCCCACCCGCCTCGCCGATCACGTCGCCACGCGCGTATACGGCGTCACGGTGCGAATGGGCGCTCCCCCCTGGACACGCACGATATGCGGGCCGCCTTTCCTTTTCCTATCGGTGCATTCTCCGTTTCCTATCCTTGACGCCCTCGTATTCGCGTCCTTACGGTGCGAACGTTTGCCGACGAACACATCGCCACGGGGCTTCCGCCGAGGTATCGCACCGATGGGAAGGGCGTCACGATGGACCGCGACTCCGGGCAAGGGCGGGAATTCCCCAAGGCGTTGCGGGGGTACGAGAGGGGTCGTGGACGATGAACGGGGCGGGTGCGGCCGACGGGCGGATCGGGTCCGCCGCGGGCGGGTCCGGTGGTCGTGACGGTGGTGTCGCGGCCGGTTGGCGGGCGGCGGTCGCCGGGGTCTGGCGAGGCGGGCTCGGATGTGGTGCCGACGCGGATGCGGAGGCCGGGGTTCCGATTCGAGACGACGCGGACTTCTTCGCCGAGGGCGGCGACTCGGTCGCGGCCGTGGAGACCGCGATCGCGCTGCGGGAGCTGACCGGCTCCGAGGATCTGGCGCTCGACATCCTCTACGACCACCCGGAGTTCGGCGGGCTTCTCGCGGCGCTAGGCGACGGGCACGTGGCCCCGGGGCAGGACGAGTTCCGCGAACTCACCCCGGCCGAGGAGCACCTGTGGGTGGCCGAGCAGCGGCACCCGGGAACGCCGGTCCACCACGTCGACGCCCACTACCGGTTCGCCCGCTCGCCGAACGTGCCCCGGCTGATCGCCGCGCTGGACGAGGTGGCCGGACGGTACACCGCGCTGCAGCGCGGATTCGCCGCGCCGGGACGGGCGTTCGAGGTGTCCGGGGTGTCGGTGCCGGTACGCTGGGTGGATGCCCAGGGCGTGCCCGACACGGTGGTACGCACCCTGCTGGACGACGAGATCCGGACCCCGTTCGACCTCGCCCACCCACCCCTGCTGCGCGCCCTGGTGGTGGACCGGGGCGAGGTCGGCGCCGAACTCCTGCTCACCGCACACCACCTCGTCTGCGACACCGCCTCGCTGGCGCTGCTCGAAGGCGAGTTGCAGCGCCGGTACGCGGGAGCGCCGGACCCGGTCGCACGGGCGAACCCGCTCGGACCGCCCCCGGCCCCACTCGTCGCCGACCCGGCCGCCGCGCTCGCCTCCTGGCGGGCGACCCTGGCCGGGTGCCCGCGCGCCATCGCGCTGCCGCACGACCTGCCCCGGCCCGGGACGCTCGACGTCGCGGGCGGCGTGCACCGCATGGTGGTCCCGGCCGCGGCGAGCGCCGCGCTGCGGGCGGTGGCCGCCGGCGAGCGGCTGAGCCCGTTCATGACCTGGGTGGCCGGCTACCTCGTCGGCCTCGCGGCGGTGACCGGCGAGCGCGACCTCGTGGTGGCCGTACCGGTGTCCACCCGCGGGCCCCGACAGCGGGACGAGGTCGGCACGTTCGTGGACACCCTGCCGTTGCGGCTGACCCTGACCCCGGGCCTGACCGCCCGCGCCCTGGCCCGACGGGTCCGCCGGGTGGTCGCCGAGGCGCTGGCCCGGCGGCACGTACCCTTCCGGCGCATCGTCGCGGCGCTGCCGCCGGCGCCCGGCGAGCAGTCGCGCGCCCCGCTCGCCCAGGTCGGGTTCAGCTACCTGGACACCTCGGATCGGGGACTGCGACTGGGCCGCTCGTGGGCCGGCCGCACGTCGATGCCCACCGGCGCCACGAAGTACGAACTGCTGTGGGCGCTGACCCGACGGGGCGAGCGTACGATCGCCGAACTGGAGTACAGGACCGGCCTGTTCAGCGAGCAGGCGGCGGCCGACCTGCATGCCCGGATGATGACCGCGATCGAGGCGGCCTTCGCCGACCCGGATGTGGAACTGCCGCTTTCGACCGCGGTGTTGCCGAGGCGCACCGCACGGCGGCGCACGATGGGGGAGCGGGCCGCCCGGATCGAGGCGGTGCCGCCGCGGGCCGTGGACGCGATCGGGCTCGGGTCCGACGTCGAGGCCGGAAAGGCCCCGCGTGGAGAAACCTTCGGCCCGGCCGCCGGGTTCGTCGAGGCCCGACGCATGGCGAGCCCGATCGTCGAGGACGCGGAGTATGTGCCGGTGCACGAACTCGTACGCCGACACGCGCGGGAGCGCCCGGACGCGATCGCGCTGCGCCACCGTGAACGCGAGCTGACCTACCGCGAGTTGGACGAGCAGGCCGCCGAGGTGGCCGCCGGACTGCGGGCCGCCGGGCTGCGTCGGGGCGCGGTGGTGGCCGTCCCGATCGGTCGCGGCGCCGACCTGGTCATCGCGTGCCTGGGCGTGCTGCACGCGGGATGCGCCTACCTGCCGGTGGACGTACGGCAACCGACCGCCCGCACCCGCGGCATCGTCCGGGCCACCGCCCAGGCGGCCCTGGTCGCCGACGAGACCACCGCGGCGCTCGTGGTCGACCTGGTACCGGTGTTGTGCCTGGAACTGCTCGCCGAGCGGCGCCGATCCGGGGCCCGGACGGCGCCCTCGTCGACGCCGCCGCGCGTGCACGGGGACGACATCGCCTACGTGATGTCCACGTCCGGGTCCACCGGTACGCCCAAGGCGGTGATGGTGCCGCACCGGGCGATCAGCCGACTCGTCCCGCACGCCGAGTATCTGCGGATCGGCGTCGAGGACCGGGTCGCGCAGCTGTGCAACCCGGCGTTCGACGCGTCGACCTTCGAGATCTGGGGCGCGCTCTCCGGCGGCGCCACGCTGGTGATCGAGGACGCCGACGTGGTGCTCTCGCCGACCCGCCTGCGGGCCTTCCTCGCCGAGCAGCGGATCACCGTGTTGTGGCTCACCACCACGCTGCTCAACCAGGTGATCGACGTCGCGCCCGACGCGCTGGGCCGACTGCGGGTGTTGCTGGCCGGGGGCGAGCCGCACGATCCGCGCCGCCTGGAGAAGTTGTTCGCGGGCGGCCGGCCGCCGGCCAGGGTGGTGAACGGGTACGGGCCCACCGAGAACACCACGTTCAGCACCACCCACGACATCACGCCGGACAACCTCCGGGCCGGAGTGGTGCCCATCGGCAGGCCGTTCGGCGACGGCACGGCGTACGCGCTCGACCCGAGAGGGCTCCCGGTCGCGGCCGGCGAGGAGGGCGAACTGTACGTGGGCGGCGAGGGGTTGGCGCACGGCTACCTGAACGCCCCCGCGGCCACCGCCGCCGCGTTCGTACCGGACCCGTTCGACCCGCGCGGCGGGCGCCGGCTGTACCGCACCGGCGACCGGGTGCGGCAACTGCCCTGCGGGTCGTTCCAGTTCCTCGGGCGCCGGGACCACCAGGTCAAGGCCAAGGGCGTGCGGGTGGAACTGGGCGAGGTGGAGGCGGTGGTACGGCGCCAGCCGACGGTGGCCGACACGGTGGTGTTCGGCCGGCCCACGGACAACGGCACCGAGATCGTCGCGTGTGTCACCCCGGCTCCGGTCCCGGCCGTGATCGGCGCGGGCAGCGGCGGCGCGGCCCTGGGTGTGCCCGCGCTGGACGTGGCGGCGCTGGGCGAGCGGCTGCGGCTGGAGTTGCCGGAGTACATGCTGCCCACACTCGTTCCGCTGGACCGGATCCCGATCGATGCCGAGGGCAAGGTCGACCGCGCCGCGCTGGAGGCGGCCGCGCGTCCGACGGCGGAGGTGTCGCGACGGGCGAACCACACGGCCGCGCAGGTCCTGGTGACCAACGACGGGAAGTGGTAGGCCCCTTGCGGCCCGCGTGTATCGGCCTCCCAGGCTCCCGGCATGCCGGCCTCCCGGTGCCTCTGCGTGTCCACGGCCCCCGGCTTCGTGAGCCGGTCCGCACGCCGGGTGGTCGGTGGTGGGCCCGCGGTGACCTCGGGTGATCCCGGGCCGGTCCGCCGACGTGATGACGCCCGTTCGTCACCCGGATGACCACGCGCAACCTGTTTATCGCCCGCGAGTTCGACCGTAGAGTGATGGCCGCCGCGGCGCGCCGGGCGGTTTATACCGTTCCACGCGCGTCGCGGTGCGTCGATCGTGCGCCACGTCGGATCCGCCGCCGCGGTGTTGTACAGCCGAGGCGGCACCCAGCCACGACACAGGAGGCCATCACCTTGGCATCGAAGATCGCCCGTCCCCTCCTCGCCCTCGTCGCGACTCCCGTGCTCGCCGCCCTCCTGGTGGGTGCCGGAACGCAAGGGGGCGCTGCCACGCCCGGTGCTCCCGGGGCGGGCGACCCGTACTTCCCGGACTCCGGGAACGGTGGAATCCACGTCGTCCACTACGGCCTCGACCTGGACTACACACCCACCACCAAAAACCTCGTGGCCACCGCCGACCTCACGGTCACCGCCACCCAAAAGCTCAGTTCGTTCAACCTCGACCTGTCCGGACTGACCGTGGACAGTGTGCGGATCGACGGCCGACGGGCCGCCTTCAGCCGCGCGGGCAACGAACTCACCGTCACCCCGTCCCGGGCGCTGGACAAGGGCCGCAGGTTCCACGTGGTCGTCTCCTACTCGGGTGTACCGGCGCATGTGTACGACCCGGACGGCTCCCCCGACGGCTGGATCATCCAACCCGACGACTCGGTCTTCGTGGCCGGTGAACCCCAGGGCGCGATGACCTGGTTCCCCAGCAACAGCCACCCGAGCGACAAGTCCACCTACGACGTCGAGGTCACCGTCCCCGACGGCTGGACCGCGGTGTCCAACGGCCGGTTGCGCGACCGGCGCAGCCGCGGTGGCAAGACCACGTTCGCGTGGCGCGAGTCGCAGCCGATGGCCGCCTACCTGGCGACGGCGAGCATCGGCCGGTTCCAGACCGAGCAGTACACCACCCGGAGCGGGCTGCCCGTGTACAACGCGGTCGCCCCGAGCCAGGCCGCGGCGGCCAAGCCGGTACTCGACCAACTGCCCGCCGTGATCGAGTTCGAGAGCAGGCTCTTCGGTCGATACCCGTTCGACGCCGCGGGCTCGATCGTCCAGGACGCGCCCGACGTCGGCTACGCCCTGGAGACCCAGACCCGGCCGATCTACGACCGGGCACCGCGGCTGGACACCCTGGTGCATGAGACGGCGCACCAGTGGTTCGGTGACTCGGTGACGCTGACGAAATGGCAGGACATCTGGCTGAACGAGGGTTTCGCCACCTACGCCGAATGGCTGTGGGACGCCGAGCACGGCGGCCCGAGCACGGCGCAGAAGTTCGCCACCGACTACGCACTGCCGGAGACCGACGCGCTGTGGTCCTTCCCGGCCGGTGACCCGGGCGACGGCGGGCACATCTTCGGCAAGCCGCCCTACGCGCGCGGTGCGATGGTGTTGGAGAAGCTGCGCCAGACCGTGGGCGACCGGGACTTCTTCGCCATCCTCCGGGCCTGGGCGAGCGAACACCGGTACGGCCACGCCGACTCGGCCGGGTTCATCGCACTGAGCAAGCACATCTCCGGCAAGAACCTGGACGCCATGTTCGCGACCTGGCTGTATGGCCGGGGCAAGCCGGCCACCCCGTAACACGAGCGACGACACGATGGAACACCGAG
>NZ_JBHTVA010000071.1:0-53751 GCF_042793325.1 Embleya sp. NPDC056575 | reverse complement strand
GGCATCCCCCGGGGGATGCCGCCGCCGCGGCGTGTACGTGTATGCGAGCGGGCCCGGCGGGAACATCCTGGTGACCGGGATGGGAGGCGGCCGTGACGCTCGAGTGGGAATCGACGGACCCCGAGGTCGACGCGCACGCGGTGCTCGGCGAGGTGCGCGGCGTGCTCGGCGACGCGCTCGACGCCGTGCGGTCGGGCAACGGCCGACCGCCGCCGCCGTGGCCCGGCCGCCGACTGCCGCTCGGCGCGCGCTTCGACGGCGCCGGCACCAACTTCGCGCTGTGGGCGGGTGACGCCGAGGCGGTCGAGCTGTGCCTGTTCGAGGACGGCCCCGACGGAACGTCGCGCGAGACCCGGCTGCCGCTGCGCGAGCAGACCTTTCGGGTGTGGCACGGCTATGTCCCCGGCGTGCGGCCCGGACAGCGCTACGGCTATCGGGTACACGGGCGCTGGGAGCCCGAGCGCGGCGCGCGGTGGAATCCGGCCAAGCTGCTCCTGGATCCGTACGCCCGCGCGGTGGACGGCGAATTCCGGCTGGACGACGCGGTGTTCGGGCATGTGTACGGCGGACCCGACACCGTGCGCGACGATCGCGACTCGGCGGCGTTCGTGCCCAGGTCGGTGGTGGTGGCCGACGACGCCGACTGGTCGCACGACCGCCGGCCGAAGATCCCGTGGGCCGAGAGCGTGATCTACGAGCTGCACGTCAAGGGCTTCACCGCGCGCCACCCGGGCATCCCCGAGCAGCTGCGCGGCACCTACGCGGGCTTGGCCCACCCGGCCGCGATCGACCACCTGGTCCGGCTCGGGGTCACCGCCGTCGAGTTGTTGCCGGTGCATCAGTTCGTCTCCGAGGAACACCTGTCGCGCGGCGGGCGGACCAACCACTGGGGCTACAACACGGTGGGGTTCTTCGCCCCGCACGCGGCGTACGCCTCGGCGGGCGGTCGCGGCGGCCAGGTGCACGAGTTCCGGGACATGGTGCACGCGCTGCACGCGGCCGGGATCGAGGTGATCCTGGACGTGGTCTACAACCACACCGGCGAGGGCGGGCCGAGCGGGCCGACGTTGTGCTTTCGCGGGATCGACAACGGGGGCTACTACCGCCTGGCCGGCGGCGGCCGGCACTACACCGACTACACCGGGTGCGGGAACACGCTCAACGTGGTCCAGCCGCACGTGTTGCAGCTGATCACCGACTCGCTGCGCTATTGGGTGATCGAGATGGGCGTGGACGGCTTCCGGTTCGATCTGGCCGCCGCGCTCGCCCGGTCCACGCACGACGTGGACAGACTGTCCTCGTTTTTGACCGTGATCGCGCAGGACCCGGTGTTGTCCCGGGTGAAGCTGATCGCCGAACCGTGGGACCTGGGCGCGGGCGGCTACCAGGTCGGCGCGTTCCCGCCGCTGTGGACCGAGTGGAACGACCAGTATCGGGACGCGGTGCGGGACTTCTGGCGCGGCGCCCGGCCGGACGTGCGGGGGCTGGCGTACCGGCTGTCCGGCTCCTCCGACCTGTACCAGCGGGACGGGCGCAACCCGTACGCCTCGATCAACTTCGTCACCGCGCACGACGGCTTCACGATGCGCGACCTGGTCACCTACGAGCGCAAACGCAACGAGGCGAACGGCGAGGACAACCGGGACGGGACCGACAACAACCGGTCCTGGAACCACGGCTACGAGGGCGAGACGGCGGACCCGAACGTGGTGTCGCTGCGCAAGCGGCAGATCCGCAACCTGATGACCACGCTGCTGCTGTCCACCGGCGTGCCGATGATCACCTCCGGCGACGAGATGGGGCGCACCCAGGCGGGCAACAACAACGCCTACTGCCAGGACAACGAGCTGTCCTGGCTGGACTGGTCGGCCCTGGACTCGCCGGAGTGGCGCCCGCTGGTCGAGCTGACCGCGCGGCTGATCCACCTGCGTCGCGCGCATCCGGTGTTGTGTCGCCGGGCGTTCTACTCGGGGCAACCGGTCGCCCCGGACGGGCTGCGGGACCTGGCCTGGTTCACCCCCGGCGGGCGCGAGATGACCCGCCGGGACTGGTTCGCGCCGACCTCGACGCTGGGGATGTACCTGTCCGGCCTGGACATCGACCGGCGCGGCCCGCGCGGTGAGCGGATCGTGGACGACAGCTTCCTGTTCATCCTGCACGCGTCGTCGCAGCCGATGCGATTCACCCTGCCGGACGAGCCGTGGGCACACTCGTACGAGGTGGTGCTCGACACCGCGCTGGAGGGGGATCCGATGGCCCGGTACGGCGAGCCGGTCGCGGGCGGCGGCGGACTGCGGCTCGCGGGGCGGTCGGCGATGTTGCTGCGGGTGGAGCACGCTGTGTGGGCGCCTACGTAGGGCCGGGCGATGGACGCCGTACGCTCGCGTAGGGTGGAGATACCGACGGCGTTGCGCACGCGTGTGGCGTCCCGCCGTCCGCCGGCCCGGCCCGACATCCCCCTCGAAGCGAAGGACCGCGCACCATGACGTCCCCGACGCCGATCCTGGTCACCGCCCCGAATTTCCGTGACGCGGGCGGGCACGCCACCGCGACCGGTCGCAAGGTGCGCACGGGCCTCGTGTACCGCTCCGACGGCCTCGGCGAGGTGGACACGACCGACGCCGCGACGCTGGTGCGGCTCGGCATCGGCCTGGTGATCGACCTGCGCTCGGCGACCGAGCGCGACCGCGAGCCGGACCGGGTGCCGGCCGGCGCCGAGCTGCTGATCGCGGACGTGATGGGGCGGGAGAACGACGAGCTGTTCGGCGAGGTGTTCGCCGACCCGGATCGGGCCGGGGAACTGCTCGGCGGCACCGCCGGGCGCGAGCTGATGTGCGAGGTGTACCGGCGGTTCGTGACGAGCGAGGGTGCTCGGGCCGCGTACCGCTCGGTGTTCGCGCGCATGGCGAACGAGCCGGCGCCGACGGTGTTCCACTGCTCGCACGGCAAGGACCGGACCGGGTGGACGTCCGCCGTGCTGCTCACGCTGCTCGGGGTGCCCCGGGCGACCGTGGTCGAGGACTATCTGGCCAGCGCGGCGCACCTCGCGGAGAAGAACCGGGCGATTTTGGAGCACATCGCGGAGCGCGGCTTCGACCCCGCGCACCTCGCGCCGGTGTTCGACGTGCACGTGGAGTATCTGGACACGGCGTTCGCCGCGGCGGAGGAGCGGTACGGGTCGGTCGAGGGCTACGTGCGCGACGGCCTGGGGGTCTCCGACGCCGAGGTCGCGCGGTTGCGCGAGCGGCTGCTGACGGACTGAGCCGGGGCGGACGGGTCAGCCTCGGGGCGGGCCCCACGGCGGCGGCGGGGGCTGGCGGTACTGGGGCTGCTGCCAGGCCGGGTGCTGATGCGGGTTGGCCTGCGGCGACGGGTACGGCGGGGCCGGTTGCCACGGGTTGGCCGGCTGCGGCGCGGCCCACGGGCCGGTCTGGTGCGGGAACGACGTCGGCGGCATCGGCGGCTCGGGGCGACGGGTCGGGTGCGGGCCGCCGCGGAAGGTCACGCCGTAGCGGCCGCGCACCCGGCGGATCTCCCACATCGACATCATGGTGATCGTGATCGGGCCGCCGAGCGACCCGATCAGCCGCACCCCGGTCGGCAGCGCGCCCTTGCCGCCGTCGTCCCCGAGGTCGATCAGCGCGCCACACCACGAGAGCCAGGGCGCGATCACGGCGGGCAGCAGCGGGTGTCCGTCCACGGCGCGGAACAGGTGCTGCGGGATGGCCCGCACGGCGAGGAACCAAAAGCGCAACACCCACATGGAAACGGCCAGGCCGAGCACGGTGAGGAAGAACGCCTGCACACTGGCACCGGCGTTGACCTGCTTGGAGCCGTACGCCAACGCACCCAGACCACCGAGCGTGGCCACCGAGACGACCACGAACAGGGCGAGCGAACGCAGCGGCAACATCAGGCTCTTGCGCGTCTCGGTCCGCACGTCGGGGCGGGTGAGCGCGATGATGATGCCGACCGCGATCGGGCAGGCGATGATCGCCACGAAGATGGAGGCGATGAAGCTCGCCATCCAGCCCTGGGCGGCGTCGTCGGTGCCCCCATAGGTGATCGCGATCCATACCAGCACGCCGAGCCCGAGCCAGGAGCGGATCGCCCGCACCCGCTCCAGCGTCACATCGCGCCCGATCAGCCGGTAGTCGGGCACGAAGTAGCGCTCGGCCACCCGTTTCGGCAGCGGAATCCAACCGAACACCAACATCGGCTTGCGCTCGATCCCCGAGTGCGTCACACGCAGGCCTTCCTCGACGACGCGCCCCCGTCAGGCGCCGACTCGCCCCGATGTTAGGGGGTCCCGCGCCGGCCACCACCAACCCCGGCCCGCAACGCCGCCACGATCCCCGCGACGTCCCCCATCGAGCCGTCCGCCACGGCGACGATCAGATCGAACAACGCTTCCTCGTCGAGGGGATGCACGTCGCTGCCGCGGACGTTGATGCTCTCGTAGGCGACGCGGTCGACGCGGGCGTCCTCGGCGGCGGCTTCGAGCAGCACGGCCAGTCGTCGACCGGACATACCTGATGCTATGGGGACAGAAGCTCCCGCATCCCGAAGTGTCCTCCTGCGGGCGTCACTTCTTCGACCAGTCCTTTTGGGGGAGGTCGGCGCGGCCCTGGGGGGCTTCGGCGTTGGTGCGTAGGAGGAGGGCCGTAGGGGTGATGTTCGCGGGGAGGTCGAACCACAGGTCTTCGACCAGGGTGTCGGAGGCGCCGAGGGTGAATTCGCGCAACTGGCGCTTGATCTCCATCGATTCGAGGTCCATGCCGAGTTGGGTGCCGTCCGAGAGGACCAGGCGCTGCTCCAGGTTGGCGACCTGCACGGTGGCCAGCGAGTTGTTGGCGATGGAGATCTTGACCCGGCACAGCCGGCCCTTGGCGAAGTGTTCGGCGTGTGTGCCGGTGATCCACTCGATGCCGCAGGTCAGCCCCTGCGCGGTGAACGTGGTCTGCCCGCTGAGCACCGGCGCCGCCTTCACCGGGATCTCCCACTCGCGCATCATCATCTTCAGCGGCTTGTCCTTCTCCGGCCAGTAGAGCGACGCCGCCCCCGCCGCGACCCCCGCACCGATCAGCAGCCCGAGCACGAACCCGATGGCGATCCACTGCCGGATCCGCCGCCGAGCCCCGAGATGACCCGCCACCTCGCCGCGTAACTCGTCGATCCGCCGACCCACGGGAACCATTCGCCACCCCTGTCTCCGCAACCGAGGCACGCATCGTATGGGCGCGCTCCCACCGCTGACGAGAGCTTTACGAAGGGGCGCCCGGCCCTCAGTCGTGCTCGATCAGGGACGCCGCCGCGCGGGCGATGGCGGCGTCGAGCGGGCCCAGCGGAGTGGGCACGGCGTTCTCGCTCGGCGCGATGTACCAGACCAGCGGCCCGGATCCGCCACGCGGCGGAGGAAAGGTCACCCAGGCCCCGAGACCGTGCCGACTCGGCCCGCGCTGATCCCGCAGCCGTGTGCGATCCGGACCCGAGACCGGAACCAGGAAGCCCATCTTCGCGCAGCGCCGGTCGTGGATCACCGGCCCGACCCGAATGCCCGCCGCCCGCAGGTGCTTCACCACCTCGCGCCCCAACCGCGCATCCACCTCGATCACGTCGAACGTCTGCCCTGCGGCCACCAGACGCGGAGCGTAGGGGTTACCGCCGGGCTCGGCCGAGTCGTACATGGGGTGACACCTTCATCCGTCGGATCGACTCCGGCCCCCGCACACCCCATCCCAACCCGCCGCGCCCGCCCGCGCCCCCCACACTCACGACTTGATGCACTTCCGTCACCTGTTCGGCCCAGGCGGATCAGTCGCGGTAGGGGTCGCTGAACGCAGGCATGGTCCTGGTCACGTCCTCGAGAATCGGCGTCATTCGGCGCGCGGCGGTGTAGTGCCTGCCCCGGGCCTTGCCGTGGGGTTCCAGCCACCCCTGGGCCACCAGTTCCCGAAGGTCGCGGACTGCGGACTGCTCGCTGATGTCGGCATCGTGTTGATACACCGGCCGTCGAACCTTGTTCCCGAACGCCGCGGGCATCAGGGCGAACGCCACGCGCTCGTCGAGACCGGCTCGTTCGGCGTGTTCGGTGAGCTCGCACCAGATCCGGGAGTACAGGTCCACCCGCCTGCCCGCCATCTGAGCCTGTCGGTGGTGGGCACCCAGACAGAAACGAATCCAGGCGTGGGCGTCCCGGGAAGGGTCCCAGGTAGGGCCACCCACCTGCTGAAGAACGCCGTAGTACGCGTACGTGTTCTGCCCATAACCCAGCCATTCCTCGATGGAGGAGAACTCTGCGGGCATCAGCGCCTCCCGAGAGAACACCAGAGTGGACACGGCGCGCGACATCCGACCGTTGCCATCGGGCCAGGGATGGATGCTCACGAGGTTCAGGTGGGCCATGGAGGCCCGGACGTGGACCGGCGATTCGAGGTCACCCTCGTTGAGCCAGGCCACCAGTTCCCCCATCAGCGCCGGGACCCGACCAGGCTCGGGCGCCGTGTATGCGGCGACCGCGGGGTCCTCCGGGGAAGTGACGTAAACGGGGCCCTTGCGCCATCGACCCGGGCGCTTGTTCACGTGGTGACCCTGCATCATGAAGTGCAGACCGTTCAGCAGCCCCATGTCGTAACGAAAGTCCTCCCCCGCGTCGGAGAGGCCCAGGATGTAGGTCATCGCGCGCTGATGCGCCTCGACCTCCACACGCGTCTCTTCGGAAACCTCCGAAGGCTCCTCCCCCGACAACAGCGCCTCGACGTCGTCCACCGAGGCCGCGTATCCCTCGATCGTGTTGGAACCGGCGATGGCCCGGGCCGTGAGATTCCGCCGCAGTTGCCCCGACCACCGGAGTTCGGGGCGCAGCATGTGCCGCAGACGGGTGCGCATCTCCTCGATCTCCTGGAGAGCGCGCGCATCACGGTCGTCGAGGCGAGGAACACGAAAGAGCATGTCTAGATGACACCATCATCTAGACAATTTCGCGTGAACCCCTTACGTCGTCCGGCCCGCCTGGACCAGGCCCGACTCGTAGGCGAAGACGACTGCCTGGGCGCGGTCGCGGACGCCGAGTTTGGCGAACAGGCCCGTGGCGTGGTTCTTGACGGTCTGGACGCCGATACTCATCGTCTGGGCGATCTCGGCGTTGTCCAGGCCCGCCGCGATCAGGCGCAGGACCTCCACCTCGCGAGGGGTCAGGTCGCGCAGGCCCGTCGCCGAGGGCTGCGGGGCGGAGGGGGCCTTGACGAAGGACTCGATCAGGCGCGTGAGCAGCCGCGGCGCGACCGCGGCCTCGCCCAGGTGGACCGTGTGCACCGCCGCGATCAGGTCCTCGGGCAGTACGTCCTTGGGCAGGAAGCCGATCGCCCCGGCGCGCAGCGCGCCCACCACGTACTCGTCCATGTCGAACGTGCTCAGCGCGAGCACCCGGCACTCGGGCAGTTCCTCGGTCAGCCGCGCGGTGGCCTGTACGCCGTCGAGCACCGGCATACGGATGTCCATCAGGATCACGTTCGGACGCAGCCGATGCGCGGCCTCGACCGCCTGCGCGCCGTCGTCGACCTCGCCGATCACCTCGATGCCGGGATCGGAGCGCAGGATCAGCGCCAGGCCACGACGCACAAGCGGCTGATCGTCCGCGAGCAGCACGGTGACCGGGGGTGCGTCCACGCTCATCGGTTCAAGTCCTCTCCTGGCTCCGCCGGCGGCAGGGGCACGAGTGCGGCGACCCGGAATCCGCCTTCGGGACGCCTGCCCGTCTCGAGCACACCACCATGCACGGCGACACGCTCGCGCATACCGAGAAGACCGTACCCGCCTCCCGCGACCGCGGTGCCCCCGCGGCCCGGGTCGCCGTCGTCGCAGACCTCCACCGCGACCAGGTCGGACCGGTATTCGAGCCGTACGAAGGCCCGCGCGTCACCCGCGTGCCGGCGCGCGTTGGTCAGCGCCTCCTGCACGATCCGGTACAGCGTGAGCCCGATCGCCAACGGCACCCGACGCGGCTCGCCCAGCGCCTCGAACTCGACCGGCAGCCCGGCCGCGCGCGACTCGGCGAGCAGCCGGTCGATCTCGCGGATCCCCGGCTGGGGTTCGGAGGGCGCGTCCTCGGCCGCGTCGGTGCCGCGCAGCACGCCGAGCAGTTGGCGCATCTCGCGCAGCGCGGTGCGGCCGGACGACTCCAGCGTGAGCAGCGCCTCCCGGGCGGTCTCGGGATCGCGGGCGAGGGTGGCGCGCGCGCCGCCGGACATCAGGTACATCGTGGTGATGTGGTGCGCGACGATGTCATGCAGTTCGCGCGCGATCCGCCGGCGCTCCTCGGTCACCGCCCGCTCCGCGAGCAGCCGCCGGTTCAGCGCCACCTGCTCGCGCCACCGGCGCACCCAGACGCCCACCGCGATCACCAGGGCGATGAACAACGTGTCGCCGACCACCATCAGCGGCGTGGCCGAGTTCTCCTGCGTCGTGTGCGCCGCCTGACCCGCGAGCGCCGCGAGACCGGCCGCACCGATGGCACGTGCGCCGCGGTATCGGGCCACCGTGTACAGCGCGACCGCGACCGACACGGAGAAGTTGTGCGCGTGCATCGTGACGACCGCGGACAACGCCACGTAGAGCGCGACCAGTACGCCGAGCACGGCCATCGGCCGACGCCGGCGGAAGAACAGCGCACCGGCGCCCGCCGTGATCAGCAGCGCGCCGATCACGGAGGCGTGCGGGGCGGCCGTATGGCCGGCGCCGAGGTACGAGGCGAGGTCGCCCGCCCCGCAGCCGAGCGCGATCAGCAGGTCCGCACGGGTGCGCCGGCAGGCCCGGATCCGCCGCCGGACCAGCCCGACCAGCCCCGGGTACCACCCCGACCCCGGCCTCGGACGGAGATCCGAACCCGCGCCGGCCGACCCGACCGCCGACCCGATCCCCGGACCGGCCGCCGGCTCCGCGGCCGGCGCCCCGATCGTGGTGATCGTCGCCGGCCCCGCCGCTGAGCGGTGCTCGAAGCCCATCCGTGGGCCTCCTTCATGGTTGGTGCCGTTCGTTCGCCCGTGCCGCGGCCGGCGTCCCCCACCCGCCCGCCCCGCCCGTCCGCCCGGTCGTCCCATTCCATCGCCCGTGCCCGGTTTTCTGAACCTCATCGCAGATGATCCGCGCCCCGGACCGGAGTCCTGGTTCGGCGATCCGCCCGGACCGTGGTCCCGGTCCACTCCCCTTCCCCCGGTCGATGTCCGAGGGGGGTTTCGCGTGATCAGCTTGAGGCATTCCGGAGTTCCGCATCGAACTCCCATGTTTCGATCCGACGGCGGAGAAGGAAAATGATCCGTAGAACAACCGCGTTCGCCACACGTCATCGATGGATGACGATTATCGTCTGGGCGATCGTCGGTATAGCCCTGACCGCCGTCGGCCAGCCGTTGATGAACAGTGTCACCGATTCGTCGACCGGCGACTTCCTGCCGAAGAAATACGATTCCGCGGCGGCGATCCAGATCGCCGAGAAGAAGTTCGACGAAAAGCCCGACCCGAACGCGGTGACCGTACTCGTGGCCCGCGCCGACGGCGCCAAGCTCGGCCCGCAGGACCAGAAGAAGATCGCCGACACGGCCGCCGGCCTGTCCGCGAAGCGCATCAAGGCGGAGCCGGAGCAGTTCGCCAAGGACTTCTCCCAGACGCCGCGCTACACGGTCGGCGTGGTCGCGCCCGACGGGACGTTCCAACTGCTCACCCTGTCGCTGAGCGGCAATGCGAACGACACCGGTCTCCAGGACGTGTATCGGGACGCTCGCGATCTCGCGAAAACCGATTACCAGGCCGCCGGATTCCGGGTCGGATTCACCGGCGGTATCGCGAGCACGGTCGACAACATGGACGAGGAAAAGGACACCGAGGCACTCGTCGGCGCTTTGACGATGGGTCTCATCATCCTGCTCAACGTGGTGGTCTTCCGCAGCATCCTTGCCGCGATCCTGCCGCTGCTCGCGGTGGCGTTGATCGGCGGCGTCGCCACCGGCGCGGTCGCCGGCAGCGCGAAGCTCCTGGACATCAAGGTCGACCCGTCCGTTCCGTCGCTGATCACCGTCGTCCTGCTCGGCATCGTCGTCGACTACTTCCTGTTCCTGATGTTCCGCTTCCGCGAGGAGTTGCGGAGCAACCCGAACATGGACAAGCGCGAGGCCGCCGCCAACACGGCCGGCCGGGTGGGCAACGCGATCACCTGCGCCGCGCTGACCATCGTGGCGGCGTTCGCCACCCTGGGCATCGCCAGCTTCGGGCAGTTCAAGGTGCTCGGCCCGGCCATCGCGGTCTCGGTGCTCGTCGCCCTGATCGGCAGCCTCACCCTGCTGCCCGCGCTGCTCGCGGTCACCGGCCGGGCGATGTTCTGGCCGGCGCGGGCGTGGAAGAAGGAGCGCCCGGCGGGCTTCGCCGCCCGACTGGGCGAGAACATCAGCGCGCGTCCGGTGCGCTACCTGATCGGCAGCCTGGTCCTGCTCGGTGCGCTCGGCGCCGGCGCGGTCGGCGTGAAGATGAGCTACGACCAGCACGGTCAGCCCACCACCAACGCCACCAGGACCGCCGACGAGATCTCCCGCTCGCTGCCCGCGGGCGTGTCCGACCCGCACACCGTCTACGTGCAGACCAAGGCGGGCGGCAAGCTCGACGAACGTTCGCTCACCGGGCTGACCGGCGCGCTGGGCAAGGTCGAGGGTGTCGGCCAGGTCGCCAAGCCCGTGCTCAACCCGGACAGGTCGGCCGCCCGGATCGATGTGTTCCTGGCCGCCAAGGCCGACACCCAAAAGGCCCGTGACCTGATCACCGGCCCGGTCCGCGGCACCATCGCCAAGAACACGCCCGAGGGCAGCGAGGCGCACATCACCGGAACGGCGGCGATCTTCGCCGACGTGGCCACGGCGGTGAACAAGGACCTCAAGCTGGTCTTCCCGGTCGCCGCGATCCTGATCGCGCTGATCCTGTTCCTGCTGCTGCGCTCGGTGCTGGCGCCGCTGGTGCTGATGCTCGCGGTCGGGTTGGGCTTCGTGGCCACGCTCGGCGCCGGGACGCTGGTCTTCCAGCACATGCTGGACCGCCCCGGGGTGTCCTTCACCCTGCCCCTGGTGTTGTTCCTGTTCGTGGTCGCGCTGGGCACCGACTACAACATCCTGATGAGCGACCGGCTCCGGGAGGAGATGGAGAGGCCGGTCCCGGCCCGCAAGGCGGTGGCCGAGGCGGTCCGGCACACCGCGCCGGCGATCGCCACGGCCGGTCTGGTCCTGGCCGGCTCCTTCGCCAGCCTGGCGGCCAGCCCCGCGACCGCCGAGATCGGCTTCGCCACCGCGGTCGGCATCCTGCTCTCCTCGATGCTGCTCTCGATCGTGCTGGTGCCCTCGATCGCCTCGATCCTGGGCCGGGGCCTGTGGTGGCCGCGGCGGAGCGACAAAGGGCACGGGGGCGGGGCGGGCGCGCCGACGGCGTACGGCCACCCGGACACGGACCGCACGCTCGTGACCGAGCCGCAGATGGCCGGTGGCTACGGGCCCGCCCCGTACGCCGGACAGCAGCCCTACCCCGGGCAGCAGCCCTACCCGGGACAGCAGCCCTACCAGGCGCAACAGCCCTACCCCGGGCAGCCGTACGGGCAGCACTACCGCCCGGACCAGCCGCACGGCTGACCGAGCCGACCGGGACACACCACGACCAGCAACCCCGAAGGGGGCGGCGCCGGGACACCGGCACCGCCCCCTTCGGGGTTGCGCGCTTCGCGCGTTCGGGTGATCGAACCGATCAGTTCGCCGCCGTCCAGCCCGCCCAGTCCATCGCCCAGCCGCTCCAGCCGTTGTCGGGATCGACCGTCTTGCGGGGCGAGTTGATCACCTCGACCACGTCCCCGATCAGCGATTCCTTGTAGAACCACGCGGCGTTCATGCTCGGGTCGCCGCCGCCCTTGACGTCCTGCAGGCTCACACAGCCGTGGCTGGTGTTCTCCTTGCCGAACGGCAGCGGGTCCGTACGCCAGTAGTTGCCGTGCACGTAGGTGCCGGTGTTGCTCAGCCGCATGCCGTGCGGGACGTCCTTGATGTCGTACACGCCCTTGGCCAGGCCGACCGTCTGGGAGTCCATGTGCACCGTGGGCTCCTTGGACATGATCGTCATCTTGCCGTTCCACGACGGGTTCTCCGCGTCCCCGAGGCTGGCCGGCAGCTTCTTGAGCAGCGCGCCGTCGCGGGTGATCGTCAACGTGTGCGCGGTGTGGTCGGCGACGCTGGTCTGCGCGCGGCCGACGGTGAAGGTGACGTCCTTCTTCTGCTTGCCGTAGACGCCCGGGGAGGTCTGCTTCCCGTCCAGGTCCAGGTGCAGGGTCACCTTCGTGCCGGGCTTCCAGTACTTCTCCGGGCGAAAGTCCAACCGCTGGTTGCCGAACCAGTGGCCCTTGACCTCGACGGCGGGCTCCGAGGTGACCTTGACCGACTGGTTCACCACCGCCTTGTCCGTGACCTTCTTGGTGAACTCCAGCGAGACGATCATGCCGACGCCGTACGTCTCGTTCGCGTCGATGTTGAACACGCCGTAGTTGGTGTTCGCCGGGGTGAGCGTGGTGAAGGAGGACTGGAGCGCCGACACCAGCCCGGCGGCGTCCGTCGCGGTCGCGGACACCGCGTACTTGGTGCCGGTCTGCAGGGCCGCGGCGGGCTGCCAACTCGCCCCGTCCGGCGAGATGGTGCCCTCGACCGGTTTGCCGCCCTCGGAGCCGGTCACGGTGACCTGGGTCAGCTTCCCGGCGCTCGCGCTCACCTTCAGCGCGCCGTCGGTGGCCACCTCCGTCGCGCCGTCCTTCGGCAGGATCGTGACCACCGCCTGGGACACCTTGGGAGCGCCGTCCGGAGCCTTGGTCTGCGCGATGGGCGCGACCTTGTCGTCCTTCGCGTCCTTCCCGTCCTTCTTCCCGTCGCCCCCACCGCACGCTCCCGCGCCCAGGAGCGCGACGCACACCGCGAGCGCCGGCAGGGCCCTGCGGATCCGCCGTCGCGAACGAGGTCTGTGTGCGCTCGAACCGGATGTGGCCCCTGCTGCCGTCGTCGACATGGATCTCCCTAAGTCGCTGCGCTACCGGAAGAGATGACCCTGTTGCCCACCCCCGCCGTTACGACGGGGGGGTATGAGTTCAATCACCATCCCGGGACGGAACCGCGGGAGCGGTTCGGCGCCGGCCGAAAAACGCCTCGGGCCCCGCCGTCCCGAAGGACGCCGGGGCCCGAGCCCGCGATCACCGCGTCAGCGCAGCGCGATGCCCTCCGCGAAGCCCTCGCTCTCCGGCGGGATCGCGATCAGGCCGAGTTCGGCGGGGCCGGCCAACAGCGGGTGCGTGGGCATGAGGCGCACCGTGTAGCCGAACGGCCCGGTCCGGTCCAGCGCGAGCGAACCCTCGTAGAACCAGCGGCCGTGCTCGTCCCGGCGACCGGCCTTCAGCGGCGCGATCGTGCCGTCCACGATCCGGTCCGCGTCGTCGACCCGGCCGTGCACGACCTGGACCTCCACGTCGGCGGGGGCGAGTTCGCCCAGCGAGACGAAGACCCGCAGGTTCAGCGTGTTGCCGACCTCGGGGGCGTCCCCTATCCCGCCCGACTCCACGTGATCGACCCGCACGCCCGGCCAGGACCGCCGCACGTGCGCCTTCCACTCGGCCAACTCCCGGGCGGCGGACCCGGTGATCGCCCGACCCGACAGCGCGGCCGGCGCGTACAGCACGTCGACGTAGTCCTTGACCATCCGGTCGGCCGGCACCTTCGGGCCGAGCGTGGCCAGCGTGTGTCGGACCATTTCCAGCCATCGGGTGGGCAGGCCCTCGGGGCCCCGGTCGTAGAACCTGGCCGCGACCGAGTTCTCGATCAGGTCGTAGAGCGCCGCCGCCTCCAGGTCGTCCCGACGATCCACGTCGGTGATCCCGTCGGCGGTCGGAATCGCCCACCCGTTCGAGCCGTCGTACCACTCGTCCCACCACCCGTCCAGGATGGACAGGTTCAGGCAGCCGTTCAGCGCGGCCTTCATCCCGGAGGTGCCGCACGCCTCCAGCGGGCGCAACGGGTTGTTCAGCCAGACGTCGCACCCGGGGTACAGGTGCTGCGCCATCGCGATGTCGTAGTCCGGCAGGAACACGATCCGATGCCGGACGTCCTCGCCGTCGGCGAACCGCACCAGGTCCTGGATCAGCCGCTTGCCGCCCTCGTCGGCGGGGTGCGCCTTGCCGGCGATCACGATCTGCACCGGACGCTCCGGATGCAGCAACATCGAACGCAGCCGCTCCTGATCGCGCAGCATCAGGGTGAGGCGCTTGTAGGAGGGCACCCGGCGAGCGAACCCGATGGTCAACACGTCGGGGTCGAGCACCCCCTCGATCCAGCCCAATTCCGCCTCGCCGGCGCCCCGTTGCCGCCACGACGCGCGCAGCCGCAGCCGCGCCTCGGTGACCAGCTTCGCCCGCAGCGCGCGCCGCAACTCCCACAACGAGCCCGCCGACAGCCGATCGATCGCCGCCCACGCCGCCGGATCCTCGGCGAGTTCGACGCCCGTCTCGCGCGCGATCAGGTCGGTGACGTCGCCGTCCACCCACGTGGGCGCGTGTACGCCGTTGGTGATCGAGGTAATCGGTACCTCGGTGGTGTCGAAGCCCGGCCACAGGCCGTCGAACATGCCCCGACTGACCCGTCCGTGCAACTTGCTCACGCCGTTGGCCCGTTGGGCGAGCCGCAAGCCCATCACGGCCATGTTGAACACGCCCGGATCACCGTCCGGGTAGGTCTCCGCGCCGAGTGCGAGGACCCGATCCACCGGAACCCCCGGACACGCGAGGTCGCCGCCGAAATGCCGCTGGATCTGATCGCGACCGAACCGGTCGATACCGGCCGGCACGGGCGTGTGCGTGGTGAACACCGTACCCGCCCGGGCGGCTTCGAGGGCCGCGTCGAAGTCCAGCCCGTCGATCCCGGTGAACTCGCGGATGCGCTCGATGCCCAGGAATCCGGCGTGGCCCTCGTTGGTGTGGAAGACCTCGGGCGCGGGATGGCCGGTGATCTCGCAAAAAGCCCGCAAAGCCCGCACCCCGCCGATGCCGAGCAGCATCTCCTGATGCAAGCGGTGTTCGCTCGTGCCGCCGTACAGCCGGTCGGTCACCTCGCGTTCGGCGGGTTCGTTCTCCTCGATGTCGGAGTCGAGCAGGAGCAGTGGCACCCGACCGACCTGGGCCTTCCAGATCCGCGCGTGCAACTCACCCGTCGGGAGTCCGATGACCACCCGTGCGGGTGCACCGTCGGCACCCCGAAGGAGGGTCAGTGGCAACTCGTTGGGGTCCAGGAGGGGGTAGCGCTCCTGCTGCCAACCGTCTCGGGACAACGACTGTCGGAAGTAGCCGTGGCGGTACATCAATCCGACCCCGACGATGGGCACGCCCAGGTCGCTGGCGGCCTTGAGATGGTCGCCCGCGAGGATGCCCAAACCCCCGCTGTACTGCGGAAGTGCCGCCGTGATGCCGTACTCCGGCGAGAAGTACGCGATGGCCGCCGGTGGTGCGGCCAGGCTCCCACCGGTGTCCGAGAGGGTTTGATACCAGCGAGGTCCGGTCAGGTATTCGTGCAGGTCTTCGGCTGCGACCCGCAGGCGGGCAAGGAAGCGGCGGTCGTCGGCGAGCGCGCCGAGCTTGTCGTTCGGCACGGTGCCGAGGAGGCGGACCGGATCCCGGCCGACCGCCGCCCAGGTGTCCGGGTCGATCGACTCGAACAGGGCGCGGGTCTCCGCGTGCCAGGACCAGCGGAGGTTCATTGCCAGTTCACCCAGTGGCTCCAGCGGAGCGGGCAGAACCGTACGCACGGTGAATCTGCGGATTGCTCTCACGCTGCGACCCTAGCCGGAAGGCGGCAGAACTTGCGACAGTGGATGCAGTGCGCTTGCAAAGCCGGCAAGATTTTGCGGATGGGTCTGGGGGCGTTTTTACACCATATGGACCGTGCCCCGATCGACTTGACGATCGTTGAACAGCCGGGTCCTTCCGTCCCGCCGTACCGCGGACACACCAGACATCCGCCGTCCACGGTCGCGGGCCGGGCCCCACCCGGTCCCCGCCTGGTGGTCGCGTCACGAGCAATGGCCGCCGCGCAGCGGTGAGAGGTGGACCCGAGCGATCCCACCGGTCGCCGCCGGGTCGGTTCGTCGCCACTCCCGGGTCCGGCAATCGGGGTATCGAGTGGGTTTCCGTACGGGTGCATCGCGCGCGACGCGCACGGGACGCCCGTCCGTGGGTACAGGAGTTCGGCATGACCAGTTCGGCTGGGAAGGACCCCGGGGGCGCTCGCGCACCCCGGGCGGGGCAGGTCGCGGCCGACGAGGCCGCGGCACGGAAGACGACCGCCGGAGGGTCGCGGGCCACACGGGCCGCAGCCGCGCCGGCCGACACCACCGCGACGTCGACCGCCGCGAAGTCACCGGCGCGCGCCGGGAAATCCGGGCGGACCGAGGGCGCCGCGGGCGCCGGACGCGGCGGCGGGTCGACAAAGGCGGCCAAACCGGCCGCGCCGCGGATCGGGCGGATCCCGATCATCGACGTCGAACCTGCGGTCGACGGCGGCACCCGCCCGGTGCGCGCGATCCCGGGCGAGACCTTCCACGTCGGCGCCACGGTCTTCCGCGAAGGCCACGACGCGGTGGCCGCGGGCGTCGTGTTGCGCGACCCGCGCGGCCGGGCCGGCGCGCTCACCCCGATGGTCCCGGGCGCGCCCGGAACCGACCGGATGCACGCGACGGTCACCCCGACCGCCGAGGGGATGTGGTCCTACGCCGTCGAGGCGTGGGGCGACCCGATCGCGACCTGGCGGCACGCCGCCGGGATCAAGATCCCGGCGGGCCTGGAAGTCGGACTCGTCCTGGAGGAGGGCGCGCAACTGCTGGAGCGGGCCGCCGCCGGGGTGCCAAAAAAGGACGGCCGGCGGGCGGTCGTGCTGGCCGCGGTGGACGCGCTGCGGGACGAGACGCGCTCGCCCGCCGAGCGGCTGGCCGCGGCGCGCTCGGCCGACCTGGACGAGGTGCTGGCCCGGTATCCGCTGCGCGAGTTGGTCACCTCGTCGGCCCGCTATCCGCTGCGGGTCGAGCGCGAACGCGCGCTGTACGGCTCCTGGTACGAGTTCTTCCCCCGTTCCGAGGGCGCGGTGGTGGACCCCACCGGCGCCCGGCCCCCGCGCGGCGGCACCTTCCGCACCGCGATGGAACGGCTGACGCAGGTCGCGGCGATGGGCTTCGACGTGGTGTACCTGCCGCCGATCCACCCGATCGGCACCGCCTTCCGCAAGGGTCCCAACAACACCCTCGTGGCCGGCGAGCACGATCCCGGCTCGCCGTGGGCGATCGGCTCGCCCGAGGGCGGGCACGACGCGATCCACCCGGATCTGGGCACGATCGAGGACTTCGACGCGTTCGTGTCCCGGGCCCGCGAGTTGCGGATGGAGGTCGCCCTCGACTTCGCGCTCCAGGTCTCCCCCGACCACCCGTGGGTGGAGAAGCATCCCGACTGGTTCCGGCACCGCGCCGACGGCACCATCGCCTTCGCGGAGAACCCGCCGAAGAAGTACCAGGACATCTACCCGATCGACTTCGACACCGACTTCGACGGTCTGGTCGAGGAGACGCTGCGGGTATTGCGGCACTGGATGGCGCACGGCGTACGGATCTTCCGGGTGGACAACCCGCACACCAAGCCGGTGATGTTCTGGGAGCAGGTGATCGCCACGATCAACGCGACCGATCCCGACGTGCTGTTCCTGGCCGAGGCGTTCACCCGACCGGCGATGATGCGCACCCTGGCCAAGATCGGCTTCCAGCAGTCGTACACGTACTTCACCTGGCGCAACGGCAAGGACGAACTTCAGGAATACCTCACCGAGTTGACCACCGGCGAGGCGTCCGCCTACATGCGGCCCAACTTCTTCGTGAACACGCCCGACATCCTGCACGCCTTTCTGCAGTACGGCGGACCGGCCGCGTTCAAGGTCCGCGCCCTGCTCGCCGCCACGCTCTCCCCCACGTGGGGCGTCTACGCGGGTTTCGAGTTGTACGAGCACGTCGCCGTCAAGGCGGGCAGCGAGGAGTACCACGACTCGGAGAAGTATCAACTGCGTCCGCGCGACTGGGCCCGCGCAGAACGTGAGGGGCGCTCGCTGGCGCCGTACATCACCACGCTCAACCGGGTGCGCCGCCGGCACTCGAGCCTGCAACGTCTACGAAACCTGACCTTCCATCACGTGGACGACGATGCGGTCATGGCCTTCTCCAAGCGCACCCGGGTGGGTGACGTCGACGACCTGGTCCTGGTCGTGGTGAACCTCGATCCGCACCACACCCACGAGGCGACGGTCCACCTGGACCTGCCCGCCCTCGGCCTGGACTGGCAGGACACCTTCGCGGTGCGCGACGAGTTCACCGGAGCCGGTTACCGCTGGGGTCGGCACAACTACGTGCGTCTCGATCCCGCGCACGAGCCCGCGCATCTCTTCTCGGTCCGGAGGAACAGCCCGTGATCGTCAACGAACCCGTCCGCGACACCTTCGACGACACCCCGTCGCGGGATCGCGATCCCCTGTGGTTCAAGCGAGCCGTCTTCTACGAGGTCCTGGTCCGGTCCTTCCAGGACAGCAACGGGGACGGGGTCGGCGACCTCAAGGGACTGACCCAGAAGCTGGACTACCTCCAGTGGCTGGGCGTCGACTGCCTGTGGCTGCCGCCGTTCTTCGCCTCGCCGCTGCGCGACGGCGGCTACGACGTGGCCGACTACACCGCCGTGCTGCCCGAGTTCGGCGACCTCGCCGACTTCGTCGAGTTCGTCGACTCGGCGCACAAGCGCGGCATGCGGGTGGTGATCGACTTCGTGATGAACCACACGAGTGATCAGCACATGTGGTTCCAGGAGTCGCGGAACAACCCGGACGGGCCGTACGGCGACTACTACATGTGGGCCGACGACGACAAGGCCTACGGCGACGCGCGGATCATCTTCGTCGACACCGAGTCGTCCAACTGGACCTACGACCCGGTGCGCAAGCAGTACTTCTTCCACCGCTTCTTCGGCCACCAGCCGGATCTCAACTACGAGAACCCGCGCGTGCAGGAGGAGATGCTGGCCGGCCTGCGCTTCTGGCTGGACCTGGGCATCGACGGCTTCCGCCTCGACGCGGTGCCCTACCTGTTCGCGCAGGAGGGCACCAACTGCGAGAACCTGCCCGCCACCCACGAATTCCTCAAGCGGGTGCGCAAGGAGATCGACGACAAGTACCCGGACACCGTGCTCCTGGCCGAGGCCAACCAGTGGCCCGAGGACGTGGTGGACTACTTCGGCGACGGCGACGAGTGCCACATGGCGTTCCACTTCCCGGTGATGCCGCGCATCTTCATGGCGGTGCGCCGCGAGTCGCGCTACCCGGTCTCGGAGATCCTGGCCGGCACGCCGTCCATCCCGGACAACTGCCAGTGGGGCATCTTCCTCCGCAACCACGACGAGTTGACCCTCGAAATGGTCACGGACGAGGAACGCGACTACATGTACAAGGAGTACGCGAAGGACCCGCGCATGCGGGCCAACGTGGGCATCCGCCGCCGGCTCGCGCCGCTGCTCGACAACGACCGCAATCAGATCGAACTGTTCACGGCACTGCTGCTGTCACTGCCGGGCTCGCCCGTCCTGTACTACGGCGACGAGATCGGCATGGGGGACAACATCTGGCTCGGCGACCGCGACGGAGTGCGCACGCCGATGCAGTGGACCCCGGATCGCAACGCGGGCTTCTCCACGTGCGACCCGGGTCGGCTGTACCTGCCGAACATCATGGACCCGGTCTACGGCTACCAGGTCACCAACGTCGAGGCGCAGATGTCCAACGCCTCCTCGCTGCTGCACTGGACGCGCCGGATGATCGAGGTGCGCAAGCAGAACCCGGCCTTCGGGCTCGGTGTGTACAACGAGCTGACCTCGTCCAATCCCAGCGTGCTGGCGTTCCTTCGCGAATTCGAGGACGACATCGTGCTGTGTGTTCACAACTTCTCGCGCTTCGCCCAGCCGACCGAGCTGGATCTGCGGCAGTTCGAGACGTATGAACCGGTCGAGCTGCTCGGGGGGGTGACGTTTCCCGCGATCGGCGAGCTGCCGTATCTGCTCACCCTCGCGGGGCACGGTTTCTATTGGTTCCGCCTCACCCGTGGAGAAATGACGCTGTGACGGATTCCACCCGACCCCACGATCCGACTGCCTCCGCCGTGATCGCTCTGCTGCGCGACTGGCTGCCGCAGCAGAGATGGTTCGCCGGCAAGGGCCGGCCTCTTCGTGGGGTCGGCGTGGTCCACAGTCTCGAAGTGGTCTCCGGCGATCCCGCGCTGCACCACGTGTTGCTGCGGGTCGACCACGGTGGCGCACCCGAGCACTACCAACTCCTCCTCGGCGTGCGCGCCGGTCTGCCGGACCGGCTCACCCACGCCCTGATCGGCCGATTGCCCAACGGCAGCAGCCTCTACGACGGTGTGCACGACGCGGAGCTGACCCGGTGGTTGCCGGAACGGTTCGTCGCGGCGGACACCGTCGGCCCGCTGGCCTTCCATCGCCCCGGCGCCCAGGCGCCCGATCCCGAGCACGTCGGCCTGGTGATCGGCGCCGAGCAGTCCAACACGTCGATCATCTTCGGCGACGACGTGATCCTGAAGTTGTTCCGCCGGGTGGTGCCCGGGGTCAATCCGGACCTGGAGGTCTCGCTGGCCCTCGCCGGCGCGGGCTCGCGCCGGATCCCCGCGCCGATCGCCTGGTTCGACATGCCCTTCCCCGACGCGGACGGCGAGCCGACCACGCTGGGCATGCTCCAGGAGTACCTGCGCACCGGGACCGACGGCTGGGAGCTGGCCAAGACCTCGGTGCGCGACCTGTACGCGGGCCAGGAGGTGCGCGGCGCGGGGCCGCAGGCGCACGAGACCGGCGGCGACTTCGCCGGCGAGTCGTTCCGGCTGGGCGCGGCGACCGCCGAGGTACACGCCGACCTGGCCCGCTCGTTGCCCACCGCGGTGGCGGGCGAGCCGGAGCTGACCGCGATCGCCGACGACATGGAGCGCCGGTTGCACGCGGCGGCGGAGGCGGTGCCGGAGCTGGCGCCGTTCACCGATCGGCTGCGCGAGGCGTACCGGGATCTGCGCGCGCTGGGCCGCGACGGTCACCCCGTGCCGCTGCAGCGCATCCACGGCGACTTCCACCTGGGCCAGGTGATGCGTACCGCCACCCGGTGGGTGCTGCTCGACTTCGAGGGGGAGCCGGCCCGACCGCTGCGCGAACGGCGCTCGTTGCACTCGCCGCTGCGCGACATCGCGGCGATGTTGCGCTCGTTCGACTACGCGGCCCGGCACCTGCTCGCCGGCGGCGGCGGATTCTGGGGGCGCGGGACGCCCGCGCCGCACCTGGTACGCCGTGCGGAGGAATGGGCCACCCGTAACCGGGAAGCCTTCTGTGCGGGGTACGCCGACGCGGGCTCGTTCGACCCGCACTCCGAACCCGTGCTGTTGCGGGCCTTCGAGACCGACAAGGCCGTCTACGAGGTCATGTACGAGTCGGGCAACCGCCCCTCGTGGTTGCCGGTGCCGATGTCGGCGATCCGGCGCCTGGCCGAACGTGCGCCGTTGCCGCACTGACGCATCGTCGATTCCCGTTCCGTACCAACGTCTCAGGAGGTCCCATCCGTGACGGCCCGTCAGGACAGCGCGTCAACCGAGGACGGCGGGGTCGCCGGCCGTCCTGCCAAGCGTTCGGCCAAGCGTGCCCGCCCCCGGCCGACCGGCCGGGGCGGGGTGCCACCGTTGGCCGCCGACGAGTTGCGCCGTCTGGTGGACGGCGGCCATCACGATCCGCACGGGCTGCTCGGCCCGCATCCGCACGTGCCCGGCGTGGACGGCGTGGTGGTGCGGGTGCTGCGGCCGTGGGCCCGTGAGGTGATCGTGGTCACCGGCGAGCACCGGGTGTCGCTCACGCACGAGGCGGAGGGGCTGTTCACCGGCCTGCTGCCCGGCACCGAGGTGCCCGACTACCGGCTGGAGATCCGCTACGACGGCACCGAGCTGCACACCGACGACCCGTACCGCTTCCTGCCCACCCTGGGCGAGTTGGACATACACCTGATCGCCGAGGGCCGGCACGAGCGGTTGTGGGACGTGCTCGGCGCGCACGTGCGCTCCTACGAGACCGCCAACGGCCCGGTCACCGGCACCTCGTTCGCGGTCTGGGCGCCGAACGCGCGTGGGGTGCGGGTGGTCGGCGACTTCAACTACTGGGACGGCATCGCGCACCCGATGCGCTCGCTGGGCTCCTCCGGGGTCTGGGAGCTGTTCGTGCCCGACGTCGGCGACGGCACCAAGTACAAGTACGAGATCCTGGGCCGGGACGGGGTCTCCCGGCAAAAGGCCGACCCGCTGGCCTTCGCCACCGAGCTGCCGCCGTCCACCGCGTCGGTGGTGCACACCCCGACCTACACGTGGTCGGACAAGGAGTGGTTGGAGAAGCGGGCCGAGACGGTCCACCACACCGCGCCGATGAGCGTGTACGAGATCCACCTGGGCTCGTGGCGACCGGGTCTGAGCTACCTCCAACTGGCCGAGCAGTTGCCCGCCTACGTGACCGAGATGGGCTTCACCCATGTGGAGCTGCTGCCGGTGGCGGAACACCCGTACGGCCCATCGTGGGGCTATCAGGTGTCCTCGTACTACGCGCCCACCTCGCGGTTCGGCAATCCCGACGAGTTCCGGCACCTCGTGGACGCGCTGCACCGGGCCGGGATCGGCGTCCTGGTGGACTGGGTGCCGGCGCACTTCCCCAAGGACGCGTGGGCGCTGGCCCGGTTCGACGGGACCGCGCTGTACGAGCACCCGGATCCGCGCCGGGGCGAGCACCCCGACTGGGGCACCCTGGTCTTCGACTACGGCCGGCACGAGGTGCGCAACTTCCTCGTGGCCAACGCGGTCTACTGGTGCGAGGAGTTCCACATCGACGGACTGCGGGTGGACGCGGTCGCCTCGATGCTCTATCTGGACTACTCGCGCGAGCACGGCGAGTGGGCGCCCAACCAGCACGGCGGCCGGGAGAACCTGGACGCGGTGGCCTTCCTCCAGGAGATGAACGCGACGCTGTACCGGCGGGTGCCCGGCGTGCTCACCATCGCCGAGGAGTCCACCGCGTGGGACGGGGTGACCCGCTCCACCGAGAGCGGCGGACTCGGCTTCGGGTTCAAGTGGAACATGGGCTGGATGCACGACTCGCTGGAATACATCCAGAAGGAGCCGATCCACCGGCAGCACCACCACAACGAGATCACCTTCTCGCTGATGTACGCGTGGAGCGAGAACTACATCCTGCCGATCAGCCACGACGAGGTGGTGCACGGCAAACGCTCGATGGTGGACAAGATGCCGGGCGACCGCTGGCAGCAGATGGCCAACGTGCGCGCCTACCTGGCCTTCATGTGGGCCCACCCGGGCAAGCAATTGTTGTTCATGGGCTCGGAATTCGGTCACGGCGCGGAGTGGTCCGAGGCGCGCGGCCTGGACTGGTGGCTGCTGGACCACGCCGAGCACCAGGGCATCCGGGAGTTGGTCCGCGACCTGAACTCGGTCTATCGGGGACGGCCGGCGCTGTGGACCCAGGACACCCGCCCGGAGGGCTTCTCCTGGATCGACGGCGGCGACGCGGCGTCCAACGTGCTGTCGTTCGTCCGGCACGGCGCGGCCGGTGAACAGCTGGTGTGCGTGTGCAACTTCTCCCCGGTGGTCCGGGAGGACTTCCGGGTCGGTCTGCCGCACGCGGGCCGGTGGCGTGAGGTGTTGAACACCGACGCGGCCGGCTACGGCGGTGCCAACGTCGGCAACCAGGGAGAGGTACGGGCCGAGGACGTGGCGTGGCATGGGCGACCGGCATCCGCGTCGATGACGCTGCCGCCGCTGGCCACTGTGTGGTTTGTGCCCGAATAGGGGTTGGTGTGGCTTCCGGTCTGTTCGCGGTCTGTTCGCGGTCGGCTCCGGAGGGCTCGCGGTCGGCTCGCGGAAACGTGACACTCCGGCGAACCGTGAATTAGTGTCTTGCCTTCATGCCCCCGGAAGACGTCCCTCCGGAACCTGCCGGGGTCGATGCGACAGCCAGAGAGACATGGAACACGGGGGTGTTCTCACATGACGGCGGACGCGGGTACGGGGTACAAGGCCCTCCCCTCGGACTTCAAGACGGCGGGTACGGCTTTC
The DNA here is from genome assembly GCF_042793325.1 of Embleya sp. NPDC056575. Taxonomy (NCBI): domain Bacteria; kingdom Bacillati; phylum Actinomycetota; class Actinomycetes; order Kitasatosporales; family Streptomycetaceae; genus Embleya; species Embleya sp. NPDC056575. The sequence continues at coordinate 29,475 of NZ_JBHTVA010000071.1, read as the reverse complement.
ACCGACGCGGGACGCCGCGTGGCCGAGATCCGAACGACGCTCAAGACGTCCATCGAGGGCCTGGGCGAGTGCTGGGGGGACGACGACCTCGGCGACGGCTTCGCCAAGTCGTACAAACCCGCCCGGGACAAGGTGCTGGAAGCGCTCGAAGCGCTCGCCAAGGGTCTCGGCGAGATCGGCAAGGGTCTCGACACGTCCGCCGACAACTACCGGAAGACCGAGGACCACAACCGTGAGAGCTTCGGTGGCAAAGCCTGATGGCGGTCGAAGCGGGGGAGATAGTCGAGAAGGTCCTCGAACTGCTCGTCGGCGTCGACTGGCCGGAGGGCGACGAGGACAAGTGTGAGGCCCTGGGCAAGGCGTGGGAGCACGCCGCGACCGAACTCGGCAAGGTCGCGGGGGACCTCGCCGCGGCGGTGAACAAGCTCAACGCCGCCAACGAGGGCAAGGGCATGGAAGCCTTCCTTCGGATGTGGGACAAGCTGAGCAAGGGCGAGAAGGCGTTCTTCCCGGCCCTGGAGGCGGCCTCCAAGGCGCTCGGCGGCGCCGCGGACGACACGAGTGACACGATCTACGCCACCAAGATCGAGTTCGTCACGATGGCCACCATCCAGGGTGCGGCGATCCTGGCCCAGATCGCGGCCGCGCCGATCACCCTCGGCATCACCGCCGGTACCGCGGCGGCCTCGACCGCCGCGCTGCGGTTCTCGTTCATGCAGGTACTGCGGCGGATGCTGGGCCGCATCGAGGCGTCGATGGTGCGCCGACTGCTCAAGAACGTCGCCCTCGAGGCACTGTCCGAGGTGCGCGACGACATCATCTCCCAGTTCATCCACATGACTTGGGGTTCGCAGGACGGCTACTCGATCAAGCAGACCGCGCTGGCCGCGGGCGGCGGCGCGGCGGGCGGGTTGGCCGCGATCGGCGTGAACGGGCTCGGCAAGAAGGTCTTCGGCGAGGGCGCCGAGTCCGGCATCAAGGGCGTCACCACGTCGCTCGCCTCCAACGTGAGCGCCGAGGTCGCGGGCACGGTGGCCACCGGCGGCCCGGTGAACTGGGAGACCTTCGCGAGCGGGGGGCTGGGCGGGGCGACCGATCACGCGGCGTCGAAGGCGGGCGATCGGGTCTCGAACGCGTTCAATGTCCCGAACATCGGCACGCCGAACCTGGGCGCGGGCGGGAACGTCGGCGGCAACAGAATCGATTCGACACTGAACCCGGATCATGGGGGGTCGGGGAACGGCGGGAGGAACGAGGGGAGTTCGGGCGGGTCGAACGGCTCCGGGGGGTCGCACAACTCCAATGGGCCGAACGGATCGAACGGGTCCAACGGGTCCAACGGTGGAACCGGTGGGAATCAGGGTGGGGGTTCGCCGCACAACAACTCCGGGAACCCTGGCGGGAATTCCGGGGGGCACTCGGGTGGCGACTCCGGGAACTCCGGAAGTAACTCCGGGCACTCCGGTGGGAATTCGGGTAACGCCGGGAACACCGGTGGTAACTCGGGCGGTGACCACAGGCCCGCACACGCTCCGGTCGCGACCCAGAGCGCGTCGACGGCCCCGCCTCCCACGGCGGATACCTCGACGGCCCCTTCCGCACCGGCGCAGGGCGCGCCGGCCCACAGCGGCGGGCCGGCGCAGAACACCACGACCTACGTGCAGGCTCCGCCGCCGGGCGGCGGTCAGCCGGGTGGCGTACCCGCGCCTGCCGGTGCGCCCGCCGGTGGCTCGCCCGCCGTGAACGGCGCGCCCGCGGTGGGTGGTTCGCCGCACGGCGGGGGCGGGGTACAGACCGCCAACGCGGCGACCGGGGCTCCGGCCGCGGCCGGGCCGTCCTCGGCCGGCTCGATGTCGAGTGGCGGGCCGTCGCCGTCCGGGCCGGGTTCGACCACGACCAACGTGTCGGCGGCGACTACGGCCGCGGCCACGGGTACGACTGCCGCCGGAACCGGGAACACGAATCCCGGTCCGGGGTCGACCGCGACGGGCAACTCCGGTGTGGGAAACGGGAGTACGACCGCGAACAACGCGGCGTCCGGCCCGGCGACGACCCGGCCCGCGGGTGCGCCCACCAACTCCGTTGCCGGACAGGGTGCTTCACCGAACCACAACGCGCCGAGCAGTGGCTCGCCGGACACCACGAACCGTATTCCGGGTCAACGCACGGAGGGCTCGGGCACCCCGGACCGCCCGAACGCATCCCCCGACACCACGCCGCACACCGACCACCGCCCGGACTCGACCACCGACCCCACGCCGGACCGGACCACGGACCCGAAGCCGGACACCCACACCGAGCCCGGCCCGAACCCGACCACGGACGCACACCCGGACTCGGATGCCCGGCCGGACCCGACCCCGGAGACCCGGCAGGACTCGACGCCGGACCCGAGCCCGGACACCCGGCCGGACCCGACCGGCGAAACCACGCCCGACACCCCGCCCGACCCGGACCGCGAGGCCGCGACGGACACTCGGCCGGATGCCACGCCGGATCCGCAGCGGGGCATCGATCTCAGCGCCGACCCCTCGGCCGACTCGCACAGCGGCGATGCCTCGCCGCGCCCGGGCCAAAATGCCTCGCCGACCCGGGACGGCTCGGACGGCGGCGTCACCGTGTTGCACCTGCCGCCCGTCGGCCCGCAGCGCGGCACTTCGATCGGCCCGGCCCCGGCCGGGCGGTTCGGCGACGCCCTCGACGGATTCGGCAACCGTGTCCGCAATCTCTTCGGCCGAGGCCCCGACGCCTCGCCGAACGTCGCTCCGGACACCGGCCCGACCACCGACCCCGGACCGAACCCCGGTCCCTTCCGGCCGAGTTACGACTCGGGTACCACCTACGACGCGACGCCGTACGGCAATTCCCGCCCGGCCTCCACCCGGCCGTACTCGCCGCGGAATCCGGCAGGTCCACTGGCCGACCGCCCGCCGCTGAACGACGGCCGCCCGCTGTACGAGACCGGCGGCCTGATGCCGCCGAGCGCGCGCGACCAGTCGGCGCTCGTCGACGCCGTCCCGCGCACCTCCGACGGCACCCCCGTGGTGCACCCGGATCCGCGCGTCGACGGCTGGCTCCCGCTGCAGAACGACGGCGGCATCGACGTGCCCGGTCGCGCCAACAACTGCATGGACGGCGTGCTGGCCTTCGGCAACACCTGGTTCGGCCGTCCGGAGGTGGCCGCGCCGCGGATCCCCGGTGAGAACGGCGGCGAGACCAGGGCGCCGGAGCGGGCCCAGCGCGAGATCGGCGGGAACTGGACGCCCCTGGGCCAACGTCCGGACGGCAGTACCGACGTCGCCGGCGCGTACGGCGAGATCGAGGCGCGGCTGCGCGACGAGGGGCCGGGCGCGCTGACGTACATCGTCACCTCCAGGCCGACCGAACCGCGGATCCACCCGGACGGCACGATCGAGACCGGCCGGGTCTCGCACGCGTGGGCCGCGGTCAACGTGGACGGCGACGTCCTGTGGGTCGACCCGCAGTCGGGCGAGGTCATGCCCGAGCCGTACCCGGACCAGATCCGCGTATGGGCGCTGCCCGTGGACGCGAACGCGCGGCCGATCGACATGTCGGCGCCCCCGACCACGCGCCCGGCCGACCCGACCCCGGACCCCGCCGGACAGCCGAACCCGGCCCACCCGGACGCCGATTCGACCAAACCGACCACCCCCGACCACCCCACCGACGCCCCGGACACCCCCTCGGATGCGGAGCCCGACGCCCGTCCCGACACGAAGCCCGACCCGACCCCCGAGGTCACCCCGGACTCCGACCCCCGTCAGGACACGGCACCGGACCCGTCCCCCAACCCGACGCCGGATCGGCACACCGAGGCCGCCCCGGACGGGGACGGCACGCCCACCCCGGAGGCGAACACCGATCCCTCCCCGGATCGGGACGCCACGCCGACCCCCGACCCCGCGGGCGACCCCGACCCGGCGTCCCACCCGACCCCGGACGCGACGCCCGTCCCGGTCCGGGACGGCAACGGCGACGCCACCGTCGACGCGGCCCCGCAGCCGGGTGGCCCGCTCACCACGACGCCGCCCGGCGCCCCCGTACGGCCCGATCACACCGGCCCGTTCAGGAACACCCTCCAGAGCCTCGGCGACCGCATGCGCGGCCTCCTCGGCCGGGCCCCGGACATCGACACCGGCCCGAACCACCCCGGCCCGGCGGCTCCCCCGTTCCAGGGCGGCGGCCCGTTCCACCAGAACCCCAACACGCCGTCCCCCTACAACGGGACGCCGTACGGCAACGCCCCGGTGGCGAACAATCCGTACGCGCAGCCGATGCCGCACCACGCACCGCCACTCACGTCCGGTGGTCCGATGGCGGGCCGCCCGCCACTGTCCGCCGGGCGTCCGTTCAACCAGCCCGGCGGCCTGCTCCCGCCCACCTGGAGCGATGTAAGCGCGTTGAACAACGCGGTACCTCGCCGCCCCGACGGCACACCCGTGGTGCACCCCGACCCGCGCCAGGGCCGGTGGTTCCGGTTGCAGAACGACGGCGGCCACCAGGTGCCCGGCCGAGGCGTCAACTGCCTGGACGGCGTACTGGCCTTCGGCAACACCTGGTTCGGCCGACCGGAGGTGTCCGCCGCCCGTATTCCGGGCGAAAACGGCGGCGAGACGAACGGCATGCGGCGCGCGGAGCAGGAGACCGGCGCGCCCTGGAACCGGCTGGACCTCAACCCGGACGGCTCGTCGAACCCGGGTGCCGCCTTCGCCCGGATCGACGCCGCCCTGCGGACTTCCGGACCCGGCTCGATCTCGTACATCGTCACGGAATGGCCCCCGCGCAACGAGGTCCAGCCGGACGGTTCGGTCCGGGTGGTGCGCAGTTCGCACGCCTGGGCCGCGATCAACGTGGGTGGCGACATCCTCTGGATCGACCCGCAGACGAACCAGATCATGAACCTGCCGCATCCGAACGCGATCACCGTCTCCGCGATCACGCTCGACCCGAACGCCCGACCGGTCCCCATGACGGCCCCGCCCGTCACCCAACCGGTCGCCCCACCGCCGCAGCCACAGCCGCACAACCAGCAGCAACCACCGGTGAACCCGTACACCCAGCACCAACCACCGCCGGTACAGCCCAACCCGTACATGCAGCCGCCGCCGGTACCCCCCGCCCCGCACTTCCAGACGATGCAACCGGGCCCGTACAACCAGCCCGGCCCGCACATCCAACAACCGGTGCAGCCCAACCCGTACACCCAACAACCACCGGTGCAACCCGCCCCGCCGCACACCCAACAACCGATCCAACCCGGCCCGGTCCAGCCGACGCCCCCGCACACCCAACAGCCCTTCCAAACGGGCCCTGTGCACCCCGAGCCACCGCACAACCGGCAACCGATCCAACCCGGCCCGGTCCACCCCGCGCCGCACCACCCGCAGCCGTTCCAGACCGGCCCGGTGCACCCCGCACCGCCGCACAACCAACAGCCGTTCCAAACCGGCCCGGTCCACCCGCACAACCAACAGCCGTTCCGCACCGGCCCCGTCGACCCCGGCAGCCACGTCCCCAACCCCGTTCGATCCGGGCCCAATCCCAACCCCAACCCCGCTCCGACCCCGGCCACTCCCCCGCCGCCGCCACGGCACACGCAGGCCAATCCGCCCGGTCCGATCGACACCACGCCGCCCCTCGCGCCGCCGATGCGGGCCAATCCGCGCCCACTCGGCGAGCCCGCGACCACGGCGAGTCCGACCGGCGATCGGCCCACCACGCACGACGGTCGGCGCGACGACGTCGAGCGTGAGGTCGGCGACTTCATGGCGACCCGCCCGGCCGCGGAGAACTTCGACCCCAACGCCGCGCCCAGCGTCAACTCCACGACCCCGCCCACGACTTCACCGACGCCGAACCCGAACCCGCCGAAGCCGGACGACGTCCGAGGCGGCCAGTCGCCCTACGACCTCGACGTCGCGCGCGACCCGTCCTTCATGGCCGACCGGGCGAATCTGACCTGGGACACCCACCGCGGCGACGCCGAGTTCGAGATGCCGCAGAGCGTGCGCTCGAACAACCCGCACCCGGACACCGGCGCGCCGCCCCGCAACAACCTCAATCGGGCCACGATCCGCCGGATGTTCGACGCCTCCGGCATCGACGCACTGGTCAACCACCCGAACCCGGACGAGTTGACCAGCGCCGAGCGCCAGGCCAGGGACGAGTTCGACCGCCTCCTGCGCGGCGCCGACGGGCGACTGCTGACCGGCCCGGACCTGGCCCAGCGCATGAACGACCTGGCACTGCGCGGCCGGGACATGACCGGCGCTCCCCGCTACCCGATCAACTCGGGATACGCGGGCCAGATCGTGCACTTCGCGAGCCCGACGCTGGACAACCACTTCCCCGACGGCGTCTACATCAACCTGCAGGGCTATCCGGACTTCACCACCTACGCGGTGCGCACCATCAACCTTCCGCACACCGTCGTCGCCCCGCCCAAGCGCAGCGATTTCCCGCCCGGCCCGGACGGCACCAAGAAATTCAAGGAAGCCCGTCAGGAAGCGAACGACGACCAGCGCAAGCTCGATATTCGCCAGGCCAACGCGGAATTCAGAAACGATCCGATGTGGGCCGGCGTCCGCCCGGGCCGCAGCGCTCCCGGATACGTCTGGCACCACGTCGAGGGCACACGCACCATGATGCTCATACCGTTCGCAGTACACTACGCGGTGAAACATCACGGTGGTATCGCCAGCGCCATGGCCCCCGATCCCGCGTCCGGCAACCCTGGAGTCCAGCCTTGACCGTCGAATTGACGCCGCGAGGAACCCTCTCGGAAGAAGCCCTGCGCGAACTCGAGGATAAACTCGGGTTCGCCCTGCCGGCCGAATACCGGGCCTGGCTCGCCGCCACCAACGGTGCCGACTTCCCGGTCGCCGCCCAGCTCATGCCGCGTGGCCTGGACCCGGAGGACGACCTCTACGGCCACCGCACCGGCGGCGATCCGCAGACCGAACTGCTCTACGCCCACGGCTATTGCCGCGACGTGCTCACCCGCGATTATCTGCCGGTCACCCGCCTCACCACCGGAATCGTGGCGATCAAGGTGACCGAGCCCGAATGCGGCTCGCTCTGGTATTGGAGCGAATCGACCCTCGACACCGACGAGGAATACACCCCCGAATACATCTCGACCCACCTGCTCCGCCGGGTGGCCGATACCTTCGCCCAATTTCTGGAGCTGTGGGAGATCGACCCGACCTCCCCGTTCCTGGATTCGGCAGACCCGGAACGGACCGCGCCATGACCGATATCGGTGCCGCGGCCGGCGACTCGCCGGCCGCCGAATTCGCGGGTTCGATCGTCGATTTCGGCCGCACCTCGCGCAGTCGGGTCTACCCCGACGGGGTCTTCGTCGACCTGTACGGATTCCCGGATTTCCTGCCGTACGCGCGGGTGGTGGTCGAGGCCGCGCCGATCCCGCCGGGGCTCGGCGTCGACGAGGCCAGGGTCACCGACGTCCTCGCGGCCAACCTCGCGGCGGCCGGCACCGGCGATCCGCTCTACCGGGACCTCGTGGAGACGGCGACCCCGCGCGGCTGGACCTGGCACCACACACCGCACGCGCGCCGGCTGTACCTGATCCCGGTGGACGTCAAGAACGCGATGCGCCACCACGGCGGGGTGGCCACGATGACGTCGGTCGACCGGGACCGCACCGGCCTGTGGAGCCCGGTCGAGCAGGCCCGGGTGCCGGTCACGCTGCACGTCGGCCGACCGCTGACCGACGTCGACCTGACCCACCTGGAGGGCAAGTACCTCAAGTACCGGCTCCCGGACGCCTACCGCTCGTTGCTGATCGACAACGGCGGCGGCCCGCCGGCCCGCCCGGCGGTGCACCCGCGCCACGGATTCGTGTTCGACCAGCAGTTCTTCAACCTCTACGGCGCGTACGACCCGTACGACCTGCTGGACGTGGCGGCCCGGTTCACCGACCGGCTGACCGCCGACTTCCTGGCCGTCGCGTGGGTCCAGGGCGGCGCGCTGGTGCTCAAAACCCAGGGGCGGGACGCCGGTTCGGTCTGGTACTGGGACAACGACGACCGCTACGCCCGACAGGGCGACACCCCGGAGGCGACCGTCGCGCTGCTGTCCCGACTCGCCGACGACGTCGGCACGCTGCTGGCCGACGGGTTGGTCCAAGTGCCCGGCGAACTCGACGAGATCGCCCGCACCGCAGCCGCCGGCGGCCACTACCGGCCGATCGTCGTCGACCACGCGGGCGCGGGTCTGCCCGCCGACCTGCGCCCCTGACGCGGCATCACGAAGGGAACGGACGAGACCGATGTTCGACAATCAGCTGCCGCCCGGCGTCGGTGCGGCGTTGCAGCGCCCCGGCCGGGAGCCGATGACGGCGGTGAGCGCGCACACCACGCTCGTGGACCTGCACCCGGCCGTGACCGCGCTGTTGGACCGTACCGAGCCCGCGATGCGCTCGGTGTTCCACGGGCGTTGCCCGGACGCGGCGTTGTTGTCCGAGGTCGCGGTCGAGGCGGAGGCGTCGTTGGCCGCCGAGGGTGTGCACGACCCCGACCACGAGGCGGTGCTCGACCGGATGCGGCACCTGCTGCGCGGCGCGGCGCTGGCCGCGATCCTGCTGCGCGAGCCGAACGACCCCGCGCACGAGCGGCCGATCCCGCCGTGTTCGTCCTGCGCGCCCGCGCTGGCCGATCTGGGCGTGACGATCCTGGAGGTGCCCGCGTCATGAGCGATCGTTTTCCCGAGGCCGTGGCCCAGGCCCTGACGGCCACCGGCTGGCAGCCCGGCATCCACATCCCCGAAGAGGAACTGCTGCGCTGGTACCGGGCGTTGGGCACGGCCGGGATCGACGTCCCACCGAGCGCGATCAAGGCGCTGTGGGAGTTCGGCGGGATGACGGTGCATCAGTACGGGCCCGGCACGGACATGTCCCGGATGCCGTTCCGGATCGACCCGCTGGTCGGGCTGTACGCGGGCGACGTGCTCGCGGCGTACGGCGCGGCGCTGGGCCGGCCGCTCACCCCGGTCGGCGAATACGACCTGGGACGCGGTCGGTTGGCGATGGATCCGCGCGGCGCGGTGTACCTGTGGTGGGGCGACCTGTGGCACGTGGCCGACACGTTCGACGGCGCGCTGATCGCGCTGGTCGAGGGCCGGCGGCCCACCCGCCTGAACCTGACGCCCGCCCGGGAGCCGCTGCCCCCGAAACCGATCGACGAGCGCGAGGCCCGGGACAAGGCCCGACGGCACGTGGTCGGCGGCGGCCCGCACGCGCCGGTCGACTTCGTGATGAGCGAGTTCGAGTACGGCTGGCTGGTCCAGCCGATCTTCGCCGACCCCGACCCGATGGCCAACGTGGGCGCCGGCCAGTGGATCATCGACCGCCGCAACGGCCGGGTGACCCTGTGGCCGAGCCTGCCCACCGAGAACACCCTGGCCCTGTTCCGCGAGCGCCACGTGGACGCGTAGCGCCCGGCGGCAACCGGCCCGCACGCCGATGCGCCCCGGAACCGCGTGGGTCCCGGGGCGCATCGGTGGTTGGGTGCGTCGACCGCTCGTGTCGACTCGACCCGACTACTTCACGTTGACCTTGTTGAGGCCGTAGCCGGGGATGTGCAACTTGCCGCCCAGTTGGGCGTACATCGAACTCTCCACGTTCGTGAAGAACACGATCGGCACGTTGATCGGCGGCGGGCTCTCGGGCGTGAAGGTGATCGGGATGATCCCGAAGATGTTGCCCTTGAGGTACTTCACGTACATCGTCGTCGGGATGTCCGCGTCCATCCAGGACTTGCTGCCCTCGTCGGACGAGATGACGACGTCCTTGCCGCCCTCCTCCTTCACCGTCATGGACATGTTCCAGATGTCGATGCCCTTGGACACGGTGAACTTGAGCGCGTTCTCCTCGACCCCGGTGAGCGTCTTGACCTTGACCACGCCCTCGTAGTTCAGCCCGGCCATGGCCAGCAGGCTGGACTTGAGGACCAGGGGGTCCACCGCGACCGGCGGGATCCCGTTGCCGCTCTTGGCGTTCACGGGACCCTGGACCGGGCACGGGAAGGGCGACTTGCCGTCCTTCGGCACGGCCGACGACGACGTGGCCGACGGCTTGGCCGACGTCGTCGTGGGCTTGGTCGAGGGCTTGCCCGACGCCGAAGCGGAGGGCGTCGACGCGGCCGCCGGCGGCGTGGCCGAGGCCGAGCCGCCCGAGGCCGCCAACGGTGCCGGGGATGCGGCGGACGCCGTCGACGCCGGCGCGGACGGCGCCGTCGAGGGCGGCTTGATCCCGGGCAGGCCGAGCCCGGGCAACCCGGGCAGCGTCAACTCGGGCAGTTTGAACGCCGGTTCCCTGCTTTCCGGCGCCTTGCCTTCCGGTGCCTTGGACGTGCCGGCCCTCGGGTCGGCCGCCGGGCTCTGCGCGGCGGTGGGTTGCCCCGCCGCGGACCGCGTCTGCGCCGCCTTGCCAGCGGGGGTCGAACCCGCCGACGTGGCGGCCGTGCCGCTCGGCGCCGCGCTCGACGTGCTCGGCGCGGCCGACGCCGAACCCGCCGACGTGGTGGGACTCGCCGAGGCGCACGGGCCGTCCGCGTACGGGTTCTCGGGCAGTGGGTCGCTGGGCGACGCACTCGCGATCCCGACCAGTCCGACCACGCCGGCCATCGCGGCCACGATCACGGCGAGCGTGACCCCGGGGGAGGCCGTTCCCGCCGCCTTGTCACCGGGCCGGTCGGTCCCCGACCCGGTCGACGCTTCCCCCGAGGCATCGGGGGCCTTCCCGCTCGACGCGTCGGCCGGGAAGCCGTCCTCGACGAGCGTGTCGTCGACGTCGGCGCGGCCGTCGTGTCCGTCCCCGGCGCCGTCGTCACCGCGGTGCTCGTCGTCCTCGTCGTCCGACGGCTCGTTGTACGTCCAGGAGGTCGCGAGCATGCCACCGACGAGGCCGAGCAACATGCCCACGCCGAAGCCGCCGAAGGTCGCGACGATGAAGGACACGAGCGATACGAGGATCACGAAGATCCCGAGGTAGACCCGCGCCGCCGGGGTCAACCAGATCGCGATTCCACACATGATCAGGATGGCGCCGATGAACAGCGCCGAGACGCCGCCGAACTGCGTCAGCCTGACCGTGACGTCACCCGCGCTGACGGATGCGTACGGGGCCCACAGGATGGGTCCGGCAGCCAGGATGGTGAAGAGTCCGGCCCAGAACGGCCGGGCCGATCGCCACTCCCGAAACGCGCGCCGGCAGCGCACGACCGCATGGGGATGCCGCTGTTCTGCGGTCACTGTTCAACTCCCTGGAATGCCGCCTCGATACGACTGACCGGCTGTGGGCGACGATGCGCCCACAGCCGACGGAACGTCAGAAGCACTCCTTGCTACCGCCGCCGACTTCCAGGTGGAGGTCCTTGAGGTAGAACCGGCCCGCCTGCACGAGCCAGGCCGACTGCTTGACGTCGGTGAACGTCGCCTTGTTGGCCTGCTGGCCGAACATCGTGGGGTGGCCGTTGCCGATGGTGGCCGGACCCTTGCCCCCCGAGCCCTTGGCCATGGTCGACGCGTCGACGCCGATGTCGATGTTCTCGAACACCGCGTCGCCGTCGAGGCCGTCCATCGACAGGGTCATGTTGTCGGCCTCGGCCTTGGTGCCCTTGCCGCCGGCCTCGATCCGAAGCACGATGCCGAACGGCCCCTTGACCGACTGACAGAGGTTGGTGATGTCGGCGTGTCCGATCGCGGCGGTCGCGACCGGCACGTCGGCGCCCTTGTTCCGCTTGAGGAAGTCCCCGAACTGGGAGAAGTCCGTCGCCTCCATCTTGTCGGCGCGGACCTTGAAGTTGCCGCCGCCCACGGTGATGTTCACCGGGACCACACCATTCGCGACGCCCGCGAACATGCCCACGGTCATCGCCGCGACGGGCAGGAGCACGATGCCGAATCGCTTCCAGCGGGTCTTGCCGCTACCCGTCTGAACCTTCTTGTCCATGGTCCTCCTCGGGACAGAGTCCCCTCCTCATGCGGACCAGGGCCGCACGTGGCGGGGCATGGAGGGAGGGCCTGCCTGTCCCGGGAAGGACCGGCGCGGCCTGGATGGGGAGGTCCGCGTCCGCGCCACCGACCGGCTGCCGGGGCGAATGGGACACGGATCGAGCGGCCCGATCATCTTTCACGACCGGGTCGGCACACAAGAGGTTCGTTACCGGCGGGTAACGCGGTCCGTCGAACGCCGCTCGCCACCGGATCACAGCGGGGTATCGAGACGCATGTCCGCCGATCCGATTTTGCGGGATAAGTCCGTTAACGGATCACCGGAAGGTCACCAAAAGACACACAGGGCGAGGGAAATGACCCATAGTCAAAGATGGGTAAAGACAACGCCCCGGCCGCTCTCGGAATCGAGAACGACCGGGGCTTCATCGACAAAGCGAGCGAGCGCGGCCGGCAGCCGGAACGGCGCTCGAAACGCCGCTCGGACCGGTGTCCGACGGAGCCGGACCGCGGCGCTCGGAGCCGGGCCGCGGCGCTGACGCAGACTCAGAAAAGCACGCCCGCAAGGGCCATGCGCGCCTTCGGCACCCGGGGGTCGTCGGCGCCGACGATCTCGAACAGTTCGAGCAGGTGCAACCGCGCCTTATTGCGCTCGTCGCCCGCGGTCCGCCGCACGGTCTCCACGAGTCGGGCGAACGCCTCGTCGGCGCGGCCGTCCAGGATGTCCATGTCGGCGGCGAGGGTCTGTACGGCGACGTCGTCCGGGTGCTCGGCGGCGTCCGCCCGGGCCTTGTCCGCGTCCACACCCTGGGTGCGCAGCAGGAGTTCGGTGTTGATCAGGCCGAGCTTGGCCTCGGCGTGCGCGGGGTGGTCGGAGAGCACGTTGCGAAACGCCTGGGCCGCGCCGTCCAGATCGCCGGCCTCCAGCGCCTCGTCGGCGGGCGCGAGCAGCGGGTCGCCGGGGGGCTCCTCCTCGGACTCGGCGTCGTCGGGGGCCTCGGCCGGTGCGCCGTCGACCACCACGCCGGTCAGCCCGAAGCGCTCCTCACCGAGTTGGACGAGCTGGTCGAGCACCTGGCGCGCCTGCTGCTCGGGCACCACGCCCTGGAACAGCGGGGCGAGCTGGCCGCCGAGCACCGCCATCACGGCGGGGATGCCCTGGATCCCGAACTCCTGGGCCAGGCGCGGGTTGGCGTCGACGTCGATCTTGGCGAGCACGAAGCGGCCGGCGTACTCCTCGGCCAACCGCTCCAGGAGCGGGCTCAGCTGCTTGCACGGCTGGCACCACTCGGCCCAGAAGTCGATCACGACGGGTGCCTGCTGGGAGAGCGCGAGCACATCGGTCTCGAAGGTGGCCTCGGTGACGTCGATGACGACCCGTTGGCCACCGGCCGCGGCGGCGGGCTTCCCGGCCGGTGCGGCCGCACGCTTGGCGGCATTGTCGGCGGCGGCCTTGACCGCCCCGAGATCGACTACTCCGCGCATGGACATGTTCCGTGGCTGCATGTAGACATCTTCCCCCGAGAGCAAGGCGAACGATGCACGGGGCGACCCACCGGCACACGCACGAGTTCCCGTCGCGTCCCGGTCCCCGCAGGATGCGGGCCCCGGGACGGACGACGACCCTTGACAGGTCGTCAGTCGCGATCGTGTGCTCGAATCCCCATCCAGGCACCGCGATTCGCTACGGCTCGTAGCGTAAGGGGAGCGCCGGGCGGAATGCGACCGTAGGATCCCCAATGGCGGATGTGAGTTGCGCCACCGGAGCGGATCACGGCCGGGAAACGTACCAGCCGGTAACATGACCGCCCGTGCACGACGAATCGGCGGAACCGGCGGAACGACGGGCGGCCGGCGCGCCCCCACAGCGCATCGGGCGCCCCCGCAGCACCACCGCGGACGACGCGATCCTGGCCGCGGCGCGCGCACTCCTCGCCGAGGGCGGCTGGGCGGGACTGGCCATGGGCGACGTCGCCACGCGCGCGGGCGTGGCCAAGACCACGCTGTACCGCCGCTGGCACTCCAAGCACGACCTGGCCATCGCCGCCGTCGCGGAGATGCTGGACACGCTGCACCTGCCGGATCGGGGCCCGGATCTACGCGCGGACATCGAGGACGTGGTCCGCCGCTTCGCCGCACTCCTCGGCCGCCCCGAGATGCGCACGGCCCTGATGGGCCTGGTAGCCGACTCCACCAGCGACCCGGCCCTGCGGCGCCGCATCCGCGAGGAGATCGTCGACCCCCAAAAACGCCTGGTCATGGAAGGCAGGGCCCGCGCCGAAGCCAGAGGCGAAATCACCGCCCCAGGCGACATAGACGTAGACCTGATCTTCGACGTAATCGCCGGCACGGTGGTCCAACACATCCTGGTAAGCGCCGAACCCGCCTCCGACAACTGGGTCCAACGCTTCACCACATTCGTGGTAACCGGCCTACTCCCAGCCAACACATGAGGTCACCTCGGCCCAAGGCCACCTCGGCCGAAGGCCGGGTCGACTCCCCAGGAGCCCACCCGGCCAACCCAACCAAACCCAGCCCGGCCGGCGCCTGAAGCCAAGCAGCCCGGCCGGTGCTTGAGGCCACCTCGGCCGAAGGCCGGGTCAAACTCCCCCAGGAGCCCACTCGGCCAACCCACCCAAACCCAGCCCGGCCGGCGCTTGAGGCCACGCAGTTCGGGCTCAGAACCGCGCGGGCTCCGTGTACGTGCCCCACTCCTCCCGGAGAACGTCACAGATCTCCCCGAGCGTCGCCTCCACCCGAGCCGCCGCCAACATCGGCGGCACCAGGTTCCCCGACCCCCGCGCAACATCCCGCATCGCACCCAGCGCCGAGTCCACCGCGGCCTGATCCCGCGCGCCCCGCCGCTTACCGAGCATCGCCACCTGGTCCCGCTCGACCTCGTGGCTGACCCGCATGATCTCCAGATCCCCCGTCACCGACCCCTCGTGGCAGTTGACCCCGACGACCCGCTTGTCGCCCTTCTCCACCGCCCGCTGGTAGCGGAACGCCGACTCGGCGATCTCCCCGGTGAACCACCCGTCCTCGATGCCGCGCAGGATGCCCGACGTCATCGGCCCGATCGGGTGCGGCGAACTCTCGCCCAACTCGCGGATCTTCGCGAACGTCGCCTCCGCCTCGGCCTCCAGCCGATCCGTCAACGCCTCCACGTACCACGACCCGCCCAGCGGGTCGGCCACCGCCGCGACGCCGGTCTCCTCCATCAGCACCTGCTGGGTGCGCAGCGCGATCTCCGCGGCCTGCGCGCTCGGCAGCGCCAGCGTCTCGTCCAGCGCGTTCGTGTGCAGCGAGTTCGTCCCGCCGAGCACCGCCGCGAGCGCCTCGACCGCGGTGCGCACCACGTTGTTGTACGGCTGCTGCGCGGTCAGCGACACACCCGCCGTCTGGGTGTGGAAGCGCAGCCACTGCGCCTTGGCGGTCTTCGCGCCGTACACGTCGCGCATCCACCGCGCCCAGATCCGGCGCGCCGCACGGAACTTGGCGATCTCCTCGAAGAAGTCCACGTGCGCGTCGAAGAAGAACGACAACCCGGGACCGAAGACGTCCACGTCCATCCCGCGCGACAGCCCGAGTTCCACGTAGCCGAACCCGTTGGCCAGCGTGTACGCCAGCTCCTGCGCGGCCGTCGCCCCCGCCTCGCGGATGTGGTAGCCGGACACCGAGAGCGGCTTGTACGCCGGGATCTTCTCGGCGCAGTACTCCATCAGGTCGCCGATCAACCGCAGGTGCGGCTCGGGCGCGAACAGCCACTCCTTCTGCGCGATGTATTCCTTGTAGATGTCGGTCTGCAGCGTGCCGTTGAGCGTGCCGATGTCCACGCCCTGCCGCTCGGCCGCGACCAGGTACATGCAGAACGCCGGCACCGCCGGCCCGGAGATGGTCATCGACGTGGTCACGTCGCCCAGCGGGATGTCGCGGAAGAGCACGTCCATGTCGGCCGCCGAGTCCACCGCGACGCCGCAGTGCCCGACCTCGCCGAGCGAGCGCTCGTCGTCGCTGTCCCGGCCCATCAGGGTCGGCATGTCGAAGGCGACGGAGAGCCCGCCGCCGCCGGCCGCCAGGATCATCCGGTAGCGCTCGTTGGTCTGTTCCGCGTTGCCGAAGCCGGCGAACTGCCGGATGGTCCACGCCCGGCCTCGGTAGCCGGTCGCGTACAGGCCGCGGGTGTACGGAAACTCGCCCGGCCAGCCGATCCGCTCGAAGCCGGCATAGGGCTGGTCCGCGGGCGGGCCGTAGACCGGCTCGACCTCGAGTTCGGAAAGCGTGGTGCGGCGCATGCCGTCGTTGCGGACCTTGTCGTAGCGGTCCTGCCAACGCCGCCGACCCTCTTCGATGTCCTCGGTGTTCACGTGGCTCCCGTCCGATGCCGTCGTCGTAGGACCCATTCCCGCGCGGCACCAGAAAATTACTAGGACGTCCTAGTAAATGTCCAAGCACCCCCGAAAACACGCCCACGCCCCCGATAACGCCGAAGCCCCCGACGAGGTGTCGGGGGCTTCGTGGGCGGGGCCGCGCGAGCGCGGCGGCGGCCGGTCAGGCGGTGGCCGGCGCCGCGGTCGGCTCGACCAGCTTGTGCTTCATCTTGTAGTCGAAGACGAACGGGCCGAACGGCGGGATCGCGGCGATGAACGCGAGCAGCGTGGTCTTGTTGTCCCACGACAGCTTGGTGCGCGCGTCCATCATGGCCAGCAGGTACAGGATGAACAGGACCGCGTGCAGCAGGCCCAGCGGCATGACGAGGTTGATGTCCGAGATCCGGCTCAGCAGCGAGCCGAAGACGAGCAGGATCAGGAACGAACAACCCTCGGCGATCGAGATCACCTTGAAGCGGCCGGAGGCGGTGGAAAGCATGGGGATCCTCGGGGGGAAGCGGGTACGGAACGGGCCGGCTGCGAGCGGCTCAGGCGCCGGCGGCGGCGGTGGCGAGGCCGCGCTCGTGGACCGCCTCGACGGCCTTGCGCTCGGCGAAGAACGACGCGAGCGGAACGGTGCCGGCGAGCATCATCAGCAGCATGCGCTCGAACTTCCACTTCATCTTGCTGCTGAGGTCGAAGGTTACGACGAGGTAGATCATGTAGAACAGACCGTGTGCCTGGCTGACGTAGAGCGTCGCCTTCTCGCCGGTGTCGAACCCGTACTTCAGGACCATGCACAGGCACAGGACCAGGAGCATGCACCCGGTGATCCAGGCCATCACTCGGTAGCGGGTCAATACGGCAGGCTTCACGGCAGCACCTTCGGTAACGGCGGGCTCGACGTGGTCGTCGACCGCTTTTCACAATGGCGCATGCAGCTTACGTCGCCGGCACCGGGGTCCCCGAATCCGCCCCCTCCCCCGCCGCGCCCTCGTCCTTCGCCTCGTCCTTCGCCTCCGCCTCCGCCTCCGCCACGAAGTCGCCGGCGTCCACCCGCAACACGCGCAGCAGGTCGAACAGCTGGGCGCACTGCTCGGCGGTGTACGCGCCGAGCCCGAACTCGCGCGCGGTCAGGTCCCGGGTGGCCCGCTCGGTGACGTCGCGGCCCTTGTCCGTGATCACCGCGAGTACGCCCCGACCGTCGCGCGGGTTCGGCCGACGCGCGACCAACTCGGCCTGCTCCAGGCGGTCGATCGTGTTGGTCACACTCGTCGGGTGCACCATCAGGCGCTCGCCGATCCGGGACAGCGGCAGCGAGCCGGTCCGGCTGAAGGTGAGCAGGACCAGGGCTTCGTAGCGGGCGAAGGTCAGGCCGTACGGCTTGAGCACCGCGTCGGCGCCGGCGAGCAGGATCTGCTGGGCACGCATGATCGAGGTGATGGCGACCATCGGCGGACACTCGCCCCAGTGCTCTCGCCAGTGCTCGTCGGCACGCGTGATCGGATCGAAGGGAAGGTTCAGTGGCTTCGGCACGCGCCGAGCGTAGTGGAGGTTACCGATCGGTCACGTGGCCGTCTCACAGCGTGTGCGCGACGCGCGGCGACCAAAGGGTCATTCAAGTTTCAACTAACTCCGGTATTGTTGGTTCATGACCGATGCCGAGCCCAGATGGCTGAGCGATGAAGACCAGCACGTCTGGCGCCAGATCATCGCCGTGATCAACATGCTGCCGGCGCGGCTGGAGCGCGAACTCCAGCGCACGCACGGCCTGTCCCTGCACGACTACCAGATCCTGGTGCAGATCTCGGAGCACCCGCGGCAGGAGGTGCGGCTGAGCGATCTGGCCGAGGCGACCCAGCAGTCCAAGAGCCGGCTCTCGCACCAGATGACGCGGATGGAGAACGCGGGCCTGGTCGCGCGCCGCAACTGCCCGACGGACCGCCGCGGGGCCTACGCGGTGCTCACCGAGGAGGGCTGGGAGGCGCTCCGGGCCGCCGCGCCGACGCACGTCGAAAGCGTCCGCGAGCACCTGATGGACGTGATGACGCCCGCCCAGAAACAGGTGGTCGGCGAAGCGTTCGGCGCGGTGGCCGCGCACCTGCGCCCCGCCGCCCGCGCCACGGTCTGCCCCTCCACAGAAGAATGCGAGACAGGCTGACGCCCGTGTCGACCCGATTCGTGCCGACCGTCCTCAAACGCCGGACGGGCTGAGACGTGTCGGCCCACCTCGGACCGGCCGTCCTCAAACGCCGGACGGGCTGATTTGCTCGGCTCCCCTGCTCGAGCTGCGGTCAACCGGACCGCAGCCCACGAGCCCACCCGACCACCCCGGCCCGTCCGGCATTCGAGGACGGCAAGCCGGGCCGGGCCCACCGCGCGAACAGCGAAACCGCGGGAGCGCTACGCTCCCAGGCCCGTGATCAGTTCGTCCGCGGCCGAATACGGGTCCATGGACCCGGACAGCACGTGGTCGGCCAGCTCCTCCAACCGCCGCCCACCCCGCAGGTCGCCGATCCGAGCCCGCAGCGCGGTGACCGCGATCGCCTCCACCTCGTCCGCCACCCGCCGCCGACGCCGCAGCCGCAGTTCGCCGCCCGCCTCCATCCAGGCCCGGTGCTTCTCCAGCGCCTCGACCACCTCGTCCACGCCCTCCCCGCGCGAGGCCACGGTCTTGACGATCGGCGGACGCCAGTCCCCCGGCCCCCGCGCCTCGCCGAGCGAGAGCATGTGGCCGAGTTCACGCGCGGTCGTCGCCGCACCGTCCCGGTCCGCCTTGTTCACCACGTACAGGTCGCCGATCTCCAGGATCCCGGCCTTGGCCGCCTGGATCCCGTCGCCCATGCCCGGCGCCAACAGCACCACGGTACTGTCCGCCATCGAGGCGATCTCCACCTCCGACTGGCCGACCCCCACCGTCTCGACGATCACCACGTCGCACCCCGCCGCGTCCAGCACGCGCAGCGCCTGCGGCGTGGACCAGGCCAGCCCGCCGAGGTGCCCGCGCGAGGCCATCGAGCGGATGTACACGCCCGGGTCGGTCGCATGGTCCTGCATCCGCACCCGGTCCCCGAGCAGCGCGCCGCCCGAGAACGGCGAGGACGGGTCCACCGCGAGCACGCCGACCCGCCGACCCAGCCGGCGGTACGCGCTCACCAGCGCGGTCGTGGAGGTCGACTTGCCCACCCCGGGCGAGCCGGTCAGCCCGATCACGTAGGCGTTGCCGGTCAGCGGCGCGAGCGCGGCCATCACCTCGCGCAGCCGCGGCGAGGCGTCCTCGACCATCGAGATCAGCCGGGCCACCGCCCGCGGTTTCCCCTCCCGGGCCTGGGCCACCAACGTCGCGACATCCATCCCCGACCTCATGCGCCACCGCTTCCCTGCTCGGATATGCCGAAACGACCCCGCGGTCGGCGAGCCGTCACACCGCAGTGCGCGCCCCGCGACTGCGAGATCGTTTCAGGTGGATCGATCACACGAAACCGTACGGTCGCTCAGCCGTACGATCCGGACCGGTTCACCCGTGTGGACCGGTCCGAACCGAACCGGCTCAGGCGCCCGGGACGGTGAGGATCAGCGCGTCGCCCTGGCCACCGCCACCGCACAGCGCCGCCGCACCCGTGCCGCCGCCGCGCCGCTTGAGCTCCAGCGCCAGGTGCAGCACCACGCGGGCGCCGGACATGCCGATCGGGTGGCCGAGCGCGATCGCGCCGCCGTTGACGTTGACCTTGTCCGTGCTCACCCCGAGGTCGCGCATCGACTGCACGGCCACCGCCGCGAACGCCTCGTTGATCTCGATCAGGTCCAGGTCGTCGACGGTCAGGCCCTGCTTGCCCAGCGCGTGCTTGATCGCGTTCGAGGGCTGCGACTGGAGCGAGTTGTCCGGGCCCGCCACGTTGCCGTGCGCGCCGATCTCGGCCAGCCACTCCAGGCCCAGCTCCTCGGCCTTGGCCTTGCTCATCACCACGACCGCGGCGGCGCCGTCGGAGATCTGCGAGGACGTGCCCGCGGTGATCGTGCCGTCCTTGCTGAACGCCGGACGCAGCTTGCCCAGCGACTCGGCGGTGGTGTCCGGGCGGATGCCCTCGTCGGCGGCGAACACGACCGGCTCGCCGCGGCGCTGCGGAATCTCCACCGGCACGATCTCGGCGTCGAAGATCCCGTTCTTCGCGGCGGCCGCGGCGCGCTGGTGGGACAGCGCGCCCACCGCGTCCTGCTCCTCGCGCGAGATGTCCAGCTTCGTGTTGTGGTGCTCGGTCGACTCGCCCATCGGGATGTTGTCGAACGCGTCGGTGAGGCCGTCGTAGGCCATCGCGTCGAGCATCTCGACCGCGCCGTACTTGAAGCCCTCGCGCGACTTGGGCAGCAGGTGCGGGGCGTTGGTCATCGACTCCATGCCGCCCGCGACCACGATGTCGAACTCGCCCGCGCGGATCAGCTGGTCGGCCAGCGCGATCGCGTCCAGGCCGGAGAGGCAGACCTTGTTGACGGTGAGCGAGGGCACGTTCATCGGGATGCCGGCCTTGACCGACGCCTGTCGGGCCGGCATCTGCCCGGCGCCCGCCTGGAGCACCTGGCCCATGATCACGTACTGGACCTGGTCCCCGGTGACGCCCGCGCGCTCGAGCGCGGACTTGATCGCGATGGCGCCGAGGTCGGTGCCGGAGAAGCCCTTGAGGGAGCCGAGCAGTCGACCCATGGGGGTACGGGCCCCGGCGACGATGACAGAACCGGCCATGAGGGTGGCCTCCACAACTTTATGGTCGGGGTGCCATCGCCGGGCGGGCCGGGCGACGTGCGGCATCCCCGCGACGGACGTGAAGTTGTTCCGGAACCTACCCGGAAGGGCGCCGACCGGTGCAGGGGGCCCCGATGTGACGGAACCCACCCTCACGCCCGGCACGAATCGGGTGTTCTCTCGCCCATAGTCTCGTGACGAAGGGTCGGGTATCTACTCGCAGGTAACCCGCATTTCTCGACGGCCTCGGGAGGCCATGGTGCTCACGCGTATCGATCACATCGGCATCGCCTGTCACAACCTCGACGAGACGGTGGACTTCTACACAACGACCTACGGATTCGAGGTGTTCCACACCGAGATCAACGAGGAGCAGGGCGTCCGCGAGGCGATGCTCAAGATCAACGAGACCTCGGACGGCGGCGCGTCCTACCTCCAGCTCCTGGAGCCGATCCGCGAGGACTCCGCGGTCGGCAAGTGGCTGGCCAAGAACGGCGAGGGTGTGCACCACATCGCGTTCGGCACCGCCGACGTGGACGGGGACGCGGCGGCGATCGGGGCCAAGGGCGTCCGGGTGCTGTACGACGAACCGCGGCGTGGTTCGATGGGTTCGCGCATCACGTTCCTGCACCCCAAGGACTGTCACGGCGTGCTCACCGAACTGGTGACCTCGGCCGCGCCCGACACGGAGCACTGAACCACCGGGCCCGGCGTCGACCACCGGGCCCGGCATCCGGCCCGCGACATCACGCGGCCATCGCCCACAGCGCGCGACCGCGCGCGACCACAGGTGACAGCGCGTGACCGCGCACGACAGCGCGCCGGCCCGCGGCATCCCGCGACGGCGCCCGACCGACCGCGCCATCCCGCGGAGCCGGCGGCTCGTCAACAGACAGATCGTCAAAGCGGCGGCGTGGTTCCTGTGACTTCGCCCCTTGTCGCTTTTATGCCGAACGCCTAGCGTTACCAGCGAGTAAGTTCAGCGAAGCTCGGCAATCCCTCATGTTTCTCATGCTTCAACCGCCGACCCATGGAGGCCGACGATGAAGGAGATCCTCGACGCCATCCTCGCGGGGGACACCCCCAAGGAGGCGTACGCAGCGCTCCCGCTTCCCGACTCGTACCGCGCCGTCACCGTCCACAAGGACGAGGAGACGATGTTCGAGGGTGTGGAATCGCGGGACAAGGATCCGCGTCAGTCGCTGCACGTCGATGACGTGCCGCTGCCCGAACTCGGCCCCGGCGAAGCCCTCGTCGCCGTGATGGCCAGTGCGATCAACTACAACACCGTGTGGACCGCGCTCTTCGAGCCGGTCTCCACGTTCCGCTTCCTGGAGAAGTACGGCCGCGCGTCCGACCTGTCCAAGCGGCACGATCTGCCGTACCACGTGGTCGGCTCCGACCTCGCGGGCGTGGTCCTGCGCACCGGCGCGGGCGTCAACGCCTGGAAGCCCGGCGACGAGGTGGTCGCGCACTGCCTGTCCGTCGAGTTGGAGAGCCCGGACGGGCACGCCGACACCATGCTCGACCCCGAGCAGCGGATCTGGGGCTTCGAGACCAACTTCGGCGGCCTCGCCCAGATCGCCCTGGTCAAGAGCAACCAGCTGATGCCGAAGCCGGCGCACCTGTCGTGGGAAGAGGCCGCCTCGCCGGGCCTGGTCAACTCGACGGCGTACCGCCAGCTCGTCTCGCGCAACGGCGCGGGCATGAAGCAGGGCGACAACGTGCTGATCTGGGGCGCCTCCGGCGGCCTGGGCTCGTACGCGACGCAGTTCGCCCTGGCCGGCGGCGCGACGCCGATCTGCGTGGTGTCCTCCGAGGACAAGGCGCAGCTGTGCCGGGACATGGGCGCCGAGTTGGTGATCGACCGGCGGGCCGAGGACTTCCGCTTCTGGAAGGACGAGCACACCCAGGACACCCGCGAGTGGAACCGGTTCGGCAAGCGCATCCGCGAACTCACCGGCGGCGAGGACGTGGACATCGTCTTCGAGCACCCGGGCCGCGAGACGTTCGGCGCCTCGGTCTACGTCACCCGCAAGGGCGGCACCATCGTGACCTGCGCCTCGACGTCGGGCTACATGCACGAGTACGACAACCGCTACCTGTGGATGAGCCTGAAGCGGATCGTCGGCTCGCACTTCGCCAACTATCGGGAGGCCTGGGAGGCCAACCGGCTCGTGGCGAAGGGTAGGATTCACCCGACGTTGTCGCGCACCTACGCTCTGGAAGAGACGGGCCAGGCGGCCCGGGACGTCCACCGGAACCTGCACCAGGGCAAGGTGGGCGTACTGTGTCTCGCACCGGAGGAGGGCCTGGGGGTTCGGGACGTCGAGATGCGCGCGCGGCATATCGACGCCATCAACCGCTTTCGTAACGTCTGACGGCGGTCCCTGGATCTGAGACCATTCTCCCTGGTAGTCAATGCGGTACGGGCGGTTCCGGATGGTTTTCTGGGTCGTTTCGTCACCAACCGGTCGGAAACGGCCGATTTGCAGTACTGAAACGTACGCGGCCAGGGGATGGAGTGGGACCCCACAGTGCGGGGCTACGACCGCTACCAAGTCGACGAGCACCTCGAACAGCTCGACGACGAGATCAAGCGGCTGAAGAAGGAGCGCGACGACACCGTCGCCCACGCGGAGGACCTCGGCTATCAGGTCGAGGTTCTCCGCGCGAAGCTGCATGACCTTCGCCGCCAGCTCGCCACACCCCGATTCGACAGCATCGGCGGCCAGGCCGAGCAGATGTTGCGCAACGCGCAACTGCAGGCCGACCAGGTCCGCGCCGACGCCGAGCGCGAGTTGCAGGAGTCGCGCGCGACCACCCAACGCCTGCTCCAGGAGGCCGCCGCCCGCTCGGCCCGGCTCGAAGCCGAGTGGCAGGCCGAGGTCATGGAGCGCCGCCGGCGCCTCGACGAGGAGCTGACCCAGGCGCGCCAGGCCACCGAGGCCCGGGTCAACGAGAACGTCGCGTGGGCCGAGCAGTTGCGCGCCCAGGCCGAGGAGCGCGCCCGCCAACTCCTGGACAACGCCCGCGCCGAGGCCGAGCGGGTGGCCGCCGCCGCCCGCGAGCAGGCGGCCGGCACCAACGAGAGCACGCGCGCCGAGGTCGAGTCGCTTCTCTCGCGTGCGCAGGGCGACGCGGACCGGGTGATCGCCGAGGCCAAGGCCCGGGCGAGCGCGGCCGTGGACCAGTCCGAGCAGTTGCGCACCGAGACCCGCACCCGCGCGGAGAGCCTGGTCGGCGACGCCCGGGTGGAGGCCGCCCGAATCATCGGCGAGGCCCGGGCCGAGGCCGAGCGGGTCACCGGCGAGGCCGGCGCCCGCGCCCAGGGCGCGTCCGAGAACACCGCGAAACTGCTCGAATCCGCCCAGTTCGAGATCGAGCGGCTGCGGGCCGAGGCGGCCGGTGAGGCGGACCGCCGCCAGGCGGAGGCCCAACGGCTGCTCCAGGGCGCCGAGGCCGAGGCGGGCGAGAGGCTCGGCAAGGCCGCGACCGACGCCGAGGCGCATCTGGCCAAGGCCCGCGCGGAGGCGGACAAGCTCACCGCCGAGGCCCGCGGCGCCGCCGAGCGGCTGCGCGCCGAGGCGATCACGGAGGCGGACCGGCTGCGCGACGAGGCCCGTGCCGAGGCCGAGGCGCTGCGTACCGACACCCGCGCCGAGTTGGACACCGCCCGCGAGGAAACCCTGGCCCGGGTCGACGAGTTGGAGGCCGGGGCGCGCGCGGAGATCGAGCGCCGTCGGCAGGAGGTGGACCGACTGCGGGCCGAGGCGCAGCAGTTGCTCACCAACGCCGAGGCCGGCGCCGCCGAGCGCCTGGAGACCGCCGCACGGGCCGCCGACGACCTGATGGCCAAGTCCCGGTCCGAGGCGGAGCGGGTACAGAGCGAGGCCCGCACCGAGGCCGACGAGTTGCGCGCCCGGGCCCAGACCGACGCCGAGGCGGTCGAGACGCGCACCCGCGCGTCGAGCGACCGGTTGGCGAACGAGGCGCGCGAATACGCCGAGCAGGTGCGTGCCCAGGCGGCCGAGAGCGCGGAGGAGCTGCTCGAGGCTGCCCGCGCCGACTCCGGCAAGCTGCGCGAGAAGGCGATCGCGGACACGCACCGCCTGCGCGAGATGACCAAGCTCCAACAGGCGGAGGCCGCCGAGGAGTTGGAGCGCGCCCGGATCGAGGCGCAGACCCTGCGCAGCGAGGCCGCGGCCGCCGCCGAGCAGCTGCGCGAGGAGTCCGCGGCGCAGGCTGCGGAGCGGGTCGAGGCGGCCCGCGCCGAGGCCGAGCGGGTGCGTACCGAGGCCGCCGAGAACGCCGGTCGTTCGCACGCCGAGGCCGAGGAACTGGTGGCCAAGGCCCGGGCGGAGGCGCAGAAGGCGGGCGCCGACGCGAACCGCGCCGCCGAGGAGCTGATCCGCTCCGCCGAGCTGGCCGCGGCCGAGCTGCGCGACCAGGCCCGGGTCCGGGCCGAGGCGATGCGCGCCGACGCGGAGCGGCAGGCCGCCGAGTTGCACGCCCGGAGCGAGGAACTGCGGGCCCGGGCCGAGCAGTCGGCCGCCGAGGCCGAGGCCGCGCTGGACCGGGCCCGGGCCGACGCCGAGGCCACGATGGAGCGCGCTCGCGCCGAGGCGGGCGCCCGTACCCAGTCGGCCGCGGTCAAGGCCGACGAACTGATCGGCAAGGCCCGGGAAGAGGCCGAGAAGGTCCGCACCGACTCGCGCCGCGAGGCCGACAAGGCCCTCACCGACGCGCGTACCGAGGCGGAGAAGACCCTCGCCGACTCGCGCGAGGAGGCCGACCAGATGCGTTCGGCCGCGCGTCGCGACGCGTCCTCGATGCGCGAGGAGGCGGAGACCGAGACCCGCACGCTGCGCGAGCAGACGGAAGCCGAGACCCGGGCGCTGCGCGAGGAGACCGAGCAGACCGCGCGGGCGCTGCGCGAGAGCTCGGAGAACGCGGCGGCGGCCCTGCGCGAGGAGAGCACCGAGCAGGCCCGTGCCCGGCTGGCCGCGGCCGACACCGACGCGACCCGGATGCGCACCGAGGCGGAGGCCGCCGCCCAGGCGCTGCGCGAGAAGACCACCGAGACCGCGCGTTCGGTCCTGGAGCAGGCCGACGCCGAGGCCGAGCGTATGCGCACGGAGGCCGAGACGGCCGCCCGCACGCTGCGCGAGGAGACCACCGAGACCGCGCGTTCGGTCCTGGAGCAGGCCGACGCCGAGGCCGAGCGCATGCGCACCGAGGCGGAGGCCGCCGCGCACACGCTGCGCACCGAGACCGCCGCGACCGTGCGCGCCGCGCTGGACAAGGCCGAGAAGGACGCCGCGCGGATGCGGGCCGAGGGCGAGGAGACCGCGCTCGGCATCCTGGAGCAGGCCGACGGCGAGGCGCGCGCGCTGCGCCAGGAGGCCACCGCCGCTCTGGCCGCGGCCAAGGCCGACGCGGACACGATGCGCACCCAGGGCGAGACCGACGCGGACCGGGCCCGGTCCGAGGCGCAGGCCGCCGCCCGCGCGCTGTTGGAGCGCGCCGAGCGCGATGCCGAACAGGTGCGCGTCGACGCCGAGCAGGCGGCCGGGACGTTGCGTCGGGAGGCCGCCGAGGCGCTGGAGGCGGCGCGCGGCGAGGCGCAGCGCCTGCACACCGAGGCGACCGCGACGCTGGCTTCGGCGAACGCCGAGGCGACCACGCTGCGCGAGGAGGCCGCCGCCGCGCTGGAGGCGGCGACCGCGGACGCGGAGCGTATGCGCGACGAGGCCGAGACGGCCGCGCTGAGCCGGCTGGAGCAGGCCGACACCGAAGCCACACGGCTGCGCGAGGAGGCCGAGGCGGAGGCGATCCGGCTGCGCACCCAGGGCGCCCAGGCGCTGGAGGAGGCGCGCGACGAGGCGGCCGAACTGCGCGATCGCACCAAGGCGCGGGCCCGCGAGTTGCTGGAGAAGGCCGAGGCGCGGGGCACCGACCTGCTGGAGAGCGCCACCACCCAGGCCCGGTTGGCCAAGGAGGACGCGGCCCGCGCGGTCGCCGAGGCGCAGGCCGAGGCCGAGGCGGTACGCGCCGCGGTGGTGGGCATCGAGGACGCCGCCCGCGAGGAGTCGGACCGGCTCACCGCGCTCGCCGAACGCGACCTGGCCAAGGCCCGCGACGACGCGGAGACCACGCTGGTCCGGGCCCGCGCGGAGGCCGACGCCACGGTCACCGCCGCGCGCAAGCACGCCGACCGGATGAAGTCCGACTCCGACCGCGAGGCGGAGAAGACCCGCACGGCCGGCCGCGAGGCGGCGAACAAGGAGCTGCGCGAGGCCGAGGAGGCCGCGGCGCAACTGCGCGAGCAGGCCCGCGCCGAGCTGGAGCGGGCCACGAACGACGCCGAGGAGCTGCTGGTTCGGGCCAAGGGCCGGGCCACCGAGATCGTCGGCACCGCCGAGCGCAAGGCCGAGAAGCGGGTCGCCGAGGCGACCGAGGCGGCGAACCTGCTGATCGCCGAGGCCGAGGCGGAGGACGAACGACTGCGCGCCGAGGCGACCGCGGTCATAGAGAAGGCGCGTCAGGACTCCGACGCGATGATCGGCGAGACCCGGCGCGACACCACCGCCACGCGCGAGCGTTCCGACCGCGAGGCCGAGCAGGTCGTCGAACGTGCCCGCCGGCAGGCCGCGGAGGGTCTGAAGCAGGCGGGCAAGCGGGTCGACGACCTGGTGGCCGCCGCGGAGGAGCAGGTGAGCGAGGCCCGCGTGGACGCCGAGAAGATGAAGGTGGCCGCGGCCGAGGAAGCCGAGCGGATTCGCGACAAGGCCGGTTCCGAGGCGGATAGGGTACGTATTGCCGCGGTGAAGAAGGCCGAGGCGCTGCTCTCGGAAGCGGAACAGCGGCTCGCCGACGCCCAGAAGGGCGCGGACGACCTGCGGGCGAAGGTGGCCGAACAGGTGGCCGCCGCCCAGCGGGAGGCGCAGGCGGTCCGTCGCAAGACCGCCGCGGACGCCGAGAAGGTTCTCGACGAGGCGCGGAAGGAGGCGGAGCGACTGCGCACCGAGGCGCGCAAGGAAGCCGACCGCCACCGCGCCGACGGACAGCGCAAACTCGACGAGTTGAACCGCAGACGCAAGGACATCACCGCCGAGATGTCGCGCGTGCAGGGCGTGTTGGACGCGCTCGCCGCGCCCGCGGGCCTCGGGGCCGGCAAGGGCAACTCCTCGTCGGGCAAGGGCTCCGCGGCGAAGGGCTCCGGTTCGTCGTCATCCGATTGAGCGATGCTGGCCGGTTCTTATCCCCCGGTCAGGTCGATGCCCCGCCCGATTCGTGCCAGGATTCCACCCGTCACCTCATTCACCGCACCGGTCATACGACAGGAACCCCATGAGCGACACTAACTCTCCGCACGGCTTCGACATCGTCCGCCGAGGGTACGAGCGTTCGCAGGTTGACGATCGCATCACGAAGCTCGTCTCGGATCGTGACAGCGCGCTCGCGAGGATCTCGGCGCTGGAGAAGCGGATCGAGGAACTGCACCTCGAAAGCCAGAACGCGCAGGCCCAACTCGCCGACGCCGAACCGTCCTACGCGGGCCTCGGCGCACGAGTGGAGAAGATCCTCCGCCTCGCCGAGGAAGAGGCCAAGGACCTGCGCGAGGAGGCCCGCCGCGCCGCCGATCAACACCGCGAGTTGGCCGAGGCCGCCGCGCAGCAGGTCCGTTCCGACGCCGAGCAGTACGGCAAGGAGCGCAAGGCCAAGGCCGAGGACGAGGGTTCGCGAATCCTCGACAAGGCCAAGAGCGACGCCGCGCAGCTGCGTGGCGAGGCGGCCAAGGACGCGTCGGCCAAGCGCGAGGAGGCCGAGGCCCTCTTCGAGGAGACCCGGGCCAAGGCCGCCCAGGCCGCCGCCGACTTCGAGACGAACCTGGCCAAGCGCCGCGAGCAGTCCGAGCGCGACCTGGCGGCCCGTCAGGCCAAGGCCGAGAAGCGGCTGTCCGAGGTCGAGCACCGGGCCGAACAGCTGCGTCTGGAGGCCGAGAAGCTGCGTACCGACGCCGAGCGTCGCTCGCGTCAGACGATCGAGACCGCGCAGCGCCAGGCCGACGACATCGTGGCCGACGCGCGGGCCAAGGCCGACCGGATCCGCTCGGAGTCCGAGCGCGAGCTGGCCGCGCTGACCCACCGCCGCGACAGCATCAACGCGCAGCTGACCAACGTGCGCGAGATGTTGGCCACGCTCACCGGCGCGGCCGTCGCCGCCGCGGGTGTCAGCATCGATGACGACGACGACAAGATGCCGGGTGTGCCGGCTCAGCAGAGCCGCTGACGCGCCTGGGCGGGGCATCGGCGACTGGTATTTCGGCCGGCTTCGGCGGCCGGGCGGCGGGCGGGTTCCATGGGGACC
>NZ_JBHTVA010000070.1:10966-55579 GCF_042793325.1 Embleya sp. NPDC056575 | reverse complement strand
GATGGTACTGCACTCGAAGGGGTGTGGGAGAGTAGGACGCCGCCGGAATTTACGTGTGAAAGGCCCGTCCCGAAAGGGACGGGCCTTTTGCGTTTTCCGGGGTGCGGTATGGTCTGCGCATGCCTGACAACGAGATGGATCCTGCAGCCAGTACTCAGATGTTCCGGGCTTTTGTCGCCGAGGACCGCCCCGCGGCTCCCGGCGAACCGGCCCGGCGCGGCACCCCGCCGGTGCTATTGATCGCCGGAGTCGTGATCGCGATCATCGTGGTCGCGGCGGTCGTGCTCATTGCCGTCACCTGACCCACCCCTCGGTCGATATACCGACCGCCGCACCAACGGGCCGACATACCGCGGGCGGGACCCCATCCCTCCGGGATCCCGCCCGCGATATGCATTCCGCGAATACTCCGGTATCCGGTATTCGCGGTTCGTCGCTCGATTCCTCGGGTCAGGTCGACGGCCACAGCGCGACGACGCAGCCGTCCTCCTCGCGCAGCCGCAGGCCCTCGTCCACATCACGCAGGTAGTCGAACAGGGATGGCGGGGTCCGCCAATCCTCGGCCAGGCGCGGGGCGAGACCGGCGGTCGGCTGGCCGAGTGCCTCGGCGAAGCCGCCGGTCATCATCACCAGTACGTCGGTGGGCCGCCACGTGGTCCGGCAGATGCGGAGCTGGTCGTCGCCGGCCTGGTCGGGAATCGCCGCCGGCGCGGCCTCCAGCGAGGTGTCCCGGATGCCCAGCGGCGCACGCCAGCCGCCCTGGGCCAGGCGGAGCACGGTGCTGTCGCCGAGTACGGCCATGTCGACCCGGTCGTCCTCCAACGGATCGGCGGCGGTGACCAATATCGCCAGGCGGGTGGCGGGTTCGGAGCGGCCCAGCTCGTGCGCGCGGTCGGCGGTGCCGGTCAGGCGGGAGCGCAGGTCCTCCTCGACCTCCGTCTGAACACCGGCCCAGTCCCAGTTCTCGTGCCGCTCGCGCGCGACCATCCGCGCGACGGTGCGATAGGCGCTGCGGACCGCGATCTGGGCGGCGAGTTCGGAGGCGTGCGCGTTGTCGACGCCGTCGCAGACGATGGCGATCGTCCAGCGGGCGCTCGGGTCCGGGCCGACCGCGAAGCAGTTCTGTCTGGGCAGGCCCTGTTGCTGGTGCAGTTCGCCCCGGACGCCGGCGGCGCGCACGTTCAACCGGCCCAGCCGGCCGCCGTCGACGACCATGCCGCCGCCGTCGGCGAGGGCGGGAGGTGGGAGCATGCGCAACATCCTTCGCGGGACCTCGTCGGCCGGGTTGTCCGCGGGCGCGGAGCGGGGGGGCGTGCGCTGGGCCGGGGGCACCTTGAGGAACGTGGTGCCCGCCTCGCCGGCGTCGTCCGGGGCGGGTTCGCCGCCGACGTCGCGCCGTCGTTCCGTCGGATCGTCGCCGAACCCGGGGCTCGCGTCGATCGACGAGTAGCCGTCCGACTCGACGGCCGGTGCGGGCCGGTGCTTGGGGATCGGCGGGTAGTTCGGACGGCGCTCGGCGGACGGGCTCGGGCCGGGGTCGAGCGGGTCGACCGGATCCATCGGATCGGCGGGCTCGATGTCGTCGTCGGGCTCCGGCCGCCACTGCTGCGGATCCTCGCGCCGTCCCGGGCGGGCGGCGCCGCGCGACGGCGGCACCACGCCCTGTGCGTCGCGGTGCAACCGATCGGGCGGCATGGTGTCGCCGGGGATGCTGTCCGACATGGGCGTGCCCGGAGGCGGCGACGAGCCGAGCATCACGTCCTCCCAGTGCGAGGAGCCGGTGCGCCGCCGATTGCGGCCCGACGCGGGCGGCGCCGGATCGTAGTCGTCGTCGTACTCCTGGCCCTGATCGCGCCCGTAGTCGTACACCCCGGCGTCTGCCTCGTACGGATCGCGGCGGCCGAAGCCGGGCCGGCGGTCGTACTGGTCCGGTTCGTCCTCCTCGGGCGGCGCGCCGAACCCGAACCAGTTGGCCACCCGGCGGGCCCGCCCGGAGCGGCGCCCGCCCTGGTCCGGCGACGCCGAGTCGGTAAAGCCCGGCGGTCCGGAGGGCGCCTCGACCTCGCGGTCGTACAGCGGATCCGGCCGACGGTCGTAGTCCGGGTCCGGCCGACGGTCGTAGTCGGGGTCGGGCCGACGATCCCAGTCGGGTTCGGGGCGTTCGCGATCGCCCGGACCGGGGCGCCGGGGACCCTGGGCTCGCGGGACGGGCCGGCCCGGCGAACCATCGCCGGGGGTGTGGCGCTTGCTGGTACCGTCCGGCACGGCTTCCTCCTTCGCGTCGGGCCGGCCGGCGAGCCGGTCCCTTCGGGTCGCCGGTGAGTGGACGTCCTCCCACCCGTGCGACCGGTATCAACAGGTATAGCGTGCACGGCCCGTGCCCGTGGGCGCACGCGCGCGCGTTGGTCCCCACTTTGCCCCAGGTCCGCCCGATGACCGGGCGGATGGCGCCGTTCTACCCGGAATCCCGTCGCTCGGTACCTATTTGACGGCGTATCAGGGAAACTCCCGAACCGGGTGCCGGCGTTCCCCGTCGAGGGGGCGGATGTGGCGACTGGGCTTCTTCGCCGGCGTGTTCGGTGGGCTTCGTGTCGAAGTGGCCTGCGGATGCGGCGGATTCGGGCCGCGAGAGGGCGGCTTCGGGTGGTCGGTTCGCCCGGTGATCGGCGGATCCGGCAACCGGCTCGTACAGTGACCCATCGCACCATTCCTCCATACGGCACCGTCTGGAGTCGGCGCCCGGTCGTCACTACAGTGTGTCCGTCGCTCGGCGGCGACGACCGGTTGTTTTCCCAGGTCGTTCCCGGGCGATCAGGAACACTTCCTCCTCGGGAGCACAACCGCATGCGTATACGCACCACCCGCCTCGCGACCCTCGCCGTCACGGCGGCGCTCACGCTCGGCGGCACCGTCGCGGTCGCCTCGTCCCCGGCCTCGGCCGCCACGGGCAACGGCGACTCGGGCGTCTCGGCCCGCGCCGGTCTCGGCTCGGTCACCGGGGCCTCGGCCACGGTCGGCCCGGACGGCACGTACACGATCACCTGGACCGATCGTCGGCCCGGCCCGATGCGCGTGTACGCGTCCACCGACGCGGACCGCTTCACCCGGCTCGTCGGCACCACCAAGGGCACCTCGCTGACCGTGTCCGGCCTGGACCCGGCCAAGCGCTGGTACTTCGCCATCACCCCGGCCGGCCCGAACGCCGCAGTGGTCACCGCCCCGCGCTCGCTCGGCCTGCAGGGCGCGCCCAACGCCCGGGACCTGGGCGGCTACCGCGCGGACGCGGGCCGGACCGTGAAGTACGGCCAGGTCTTCCGCGCGGACGCGCTCGGCAAGCTCACCGACGCCGACGTGACCCGCCTGGGCGGTCTGGGCCTCGACGTGTCGGCCGACTTCCGTACCGACATCGAGATCACCGGCAACGGCGTCAACCGGCTGCCCGCGGGCACCCCGGTCGAGAACCTGCCGATCGCCGACGGCAACCTCACCGCCATCACCAACGCCGCGGTGGGCAGCCGGGATCCGATCCGGCAGAAGGAGCTGCTCGGCGACGGCAAGGCCGCCGCCGCGCTGGAGAACGTCTACCGGGGCTTCGTCGACGACCCGGCCCAGCGCGCGCAGTTCGCCACCGTGCTGCGCGATCTCGCGGACGGCAGGACGGTGATCTACAACTGCACGGCGGGCAAGGACCGCACGGGCTGGATGAGCGCGATCGTGCTCAAGGCGCTGGGTGTCGACGACGCCACCGTCCAGGCGGACTTCCTGGCCAGCAACGACAACCTGCGGGCGCGCAACGAGGCCACGAAGGCGGGCCTGAAGGCCGCCGGGCTGATGCAGGACCCGAGCCTGATGGACCCGCTGCTTTACGTGCAGAAGTCGTACCTGGACACGGCGTTCGCCGAGGTGCGGGGCAAGTACGGCTCGTTCGACGCGTACCTGCGCGAGGGATTGAACATCGACCCGATCACCGAACTGCGGCTCCGGGCCCGGCTGCTCAGCTTCTGAGCCGCCGCCCGACCCCGGCCCGCCGGGTGCGGGCGGTCTCGATCGGCCGCCCGGCGAGGCCCCTGATGACCCGTCAGGGGCCTTGCCGGACAGCGGCCGAGGCCGGCGCGCACCGCGGTCGGGCCGCGATCGCTCAGGCGGACAGGTCGGCGCGCAACCGCGCCAACGCGCGGGCGAGCAGGCGCGAGACGTGCATCTGGGAGATGCCCAGGCGCTCGCCGATCTGCGACTGCGTCATGTTGCCGAAGAAGCGCAGCATGATGATCTGCCGATCGCGGGGGCTCATCCGGGCCAGCAGCGGCCGCAGCGCCTCGCGATACTCGACCCCGTCGAGCGCCTCGTCCTCCTGGCCGAGACGGGCGATCAGCGCGTTGTCGCGATCGTCGTCGAGGTCGTGCGCGTCCAGCGACGCGGGCGAGTAGGCGTTGGCGGCCTCCATGCCCTCGAGGATCTCCTCGACCGTCAGGTTCAGGTGCTTGGCGAGTTCGACCACGGTCGGTGCCCGGTCGTACTTGTGGTTGAACTGCTCGGTGGCCTCGGCGAGCGCGAGCCGCAACTCCTGGAGCCGGCGGGGCACCCGCACGCTCCACGAGGTGTCCCGGAAGAACCGCTTGATCTCGCCGATGATCGTCGGCACGGCGTAGGTCGGGAACTCGACGCCGCGATGCGGGTCGAAACGGTCGATCGCCTTGATCAGCCCGATCGTGCCCACTTGGAGCACGTCCTCGTACTGGTCGGTGCGGCTGCGGAAGCGGTTCGCGGCGAAGCGCACCAGGGGCAGGTTCAGCTCGACCAGGGTGCTGCGCACGTAGGCGTGCTCGGCCGATCCCTCGACGACGTCGGTGAGGCGGAGCAGGAGGGTTCGGGACAGCGTGCGGGTGTCCTGGGGGGTGTCGGTGCCGGAACCCCGGAGCGCGCGGGCGCGGGGGATGCCGGTACGGGGAAGGCGCGCGGGCGCGGCGCGGTCGGCGGTCGAGCCGGCTGTGCCCTCGTGGGAAGCATCTCGCAGCAGCACTGGAGAGCCCACCTCCTCGTCGGTCCTGGAGCGGAACCTGTCCGCTGCCGGCCATGGTGGAACGGCAGCCCGTCGTTCGGTACCCCCTTACCGGCGCGGGTCACCGCCCCAAACCCCTTGCGACATCCCCGATTTGTCAGGTGATGCGGGTGTATCTAGCGGCATGTCGACAGTACGAAAGCCGCGAATCACCGCAAAGAAAATTCGAGGTTTTACCAGCCGTTTCGCATTACTCGTCGGTCTTTGGCGATCAGTCGACATTCGGGCCGAACAGTTGATCGCATACCTTCAGGTAGACGGCGTCGGGTCGAGGGACGAACTCGACCTCCCTGAGCGGTTGATCCTGCCCCGCGGACTCCATCACGAACGTCCCGTGTCCGAGCAATCTGCCGCCCGGGCTGCGTCGGTAGCTCATATCGGTCACCTGCGTCAGCGGCAGCATGTTGACCCGCCGGCCGATCAGCCCGGTGGCCAGGATGATGCGCTTGTCGGTGACGATGAAGTAGTCGTTGCGCCAGGTCAGTATGTGACCCGAGCACCACAGCAGCAGGCCCGTGCCGACGGGCCACACGCCGTACTTCACGATCAGGTTCGCGGACGTGAAGTACCACAGCAGCAGCGCCAGGAAGGCGATCCCGAACACGGTGACCGCGAGCGGGCCGATGATGATCGCCCAGTGCCGGCGAACGGCTATCGCGCAGGTCTCGGTGGGCAGCAGGTAGCGGCGTATCGCGTGGGTCTCGGTGGTGGAGCCGTCGACCGGTGCCGGCTCCGGCCCCGACGCCGCGCTCGCCGCTCGGCGCACGACCTCAGCCCGTGAGCCTGCTGATCTGGTCACCGCACCACTTGGCGGCGGAGGACATCGCCTGGAACCACTGCGCGACCAGGTCGGAGGCCTTCTCGGGAGTGGCGATGATCGTGTAGATGACGAAAACGATCAGGAGCAGCGTCAGGATCCGTTTGGTCTGCCCCGCCATATCCCCGCCTCCCCTATGAGGTGTCGGGGAGAAACAATAGGGGAGAGGGGGCGGCCGCGGGGGGACCGGCCACTCCCTCTCCCCTGTGGGACCCCCGCCGGAGCAAAGGTGGGTCGTACCTTCGCAGCATCGGCAAACAGTCCCGGGGTGCCTGCGGGGCTCCTGCCCAGCCCCGGGCACATCTCCAGCATGCGCCGAGGCGTGGCCGCGCGCATCCGGCGTTCGGCCTGTCGGGGCAGGGCCTTGGTCCCGCGTGGGACACGGGCCGCGGGATCGGCCCCGAACGGCCGTACGCGGTGCGTGGGGCGGGTCGGGCCCGCTCGGGTCGATGCCCGGGTCAGCCCGCGGTGCCGTACAGCCGGTCGCCGGCGTCGCCGAGGCCGGGGACGATGTAGCCCTGCTCGTTGAGCCGCTCGTCGATCGAGGCGGTGACCACGGTGACGTTGGCCTCGGTGTCCGCGAACGCCTCCTGCATCACCTTGACCCCCTCGGGGGCGGCGAGCAGGCAGATCGCGGTCACGTCCAGCGCGCCCCGCTCCAAGAGCAGCTTGGTGGCCGCGATCAGGGTGCCGCCGGTGGCGAGCATCGGGTCGAGCACGTACGCCTGCCGGCCGCCGAGGTCGTCGGGCATGCGGGTGGCGTAGGTCGACGGCTCCAGGGTGTCCTCGTTGCGGATCATGCCGAGGAAGCCGACCTCGGCCGTCGGCAGCAGGCGCACCATGCCGTCCAGCATGCCCAGGCCGGCGCGCAGGATCGGCACCACCAGCGGCCGGGGGTAGGAGAGCTTGACGCCCGTGGTCTCGCTGACCGGGGTGCTGATCGCGACCGGGTCGACGCGCACCCCCCGCGTCGCCTCGTAGGCGAGCAGCGTGACGAGTTCGTCGGCGAGCCTCCGGAAGGTGGGCGAGTCGGTGCGCCGGTCGCGCAGCGTGGAGAGTTTGTGGGCCACCAGAGGATGGTCGACGACGTGAATCCGCATGCAGCGACAGTAGCCCGCCGGCCCCTCCCGCGACCCTGCGGGGTTGTCGGTTTCGGGGCGTGTTCGGTGGCATTCGTCGGCCGTGCGCGGATCCGGCGGGCGGTCCGGGCCGGGCGGTTATGGGAATCCCGGGTAAATTGGAGTTATTGAACCGGTTTGTGAACGCATACCCGGCCCGGTCCGGTGGTGCGATGACTGAGCCGGCGTGTCCCGGGAACTACTGCCACGTCGGTTTCGGTGGATTTTGGAGTCCAGGGGCGTGGTGATGGAGAGTCGGGAACCTCGAACGACGGCGGCCGAGCGCCGCGAGGCGGAGGCCGCTCGCCGTCGCCGGCGCACCCTCTTCCTGCGCGAACTCGCCGAGGCGCGCGAGCTGCGGGCCCGCATCCAACCGCGGCGCGCGCGCAACGAGCGGCTGCGGCAGATGATGCGGATGCGTACGTTCCGTTACTGAAAACGATCCGCGTGCGATCGTCGCGGCGACCTTGTTCGTCAACGTGCGCCAATTCCCGTCGTGGTGGTCCGGTATCTGCCACGATGCGAGAGACAACGCCGAAGCGAACGATCTTGGAGAGTCCCGTGGCGTACTTCGCCGCAGTGCTCGTACGTACAGACGAGCAGTGGGAGGCCCGTGAAGCCGACCTCGACGATGTCGAGGACTCGGCGGGGATGACCGCCCTGGCACGGTCGGCGGCGGTGGACGACGAACCGGTACTGCTGTTCGTCGAACAGGAGGACACCTGGTTCGCGGTCGTCCGGGTGGACGGTGAGGAGGACCCGCGCATCTACGTCTCCGACGTGGCCGCGGTCTCCCGCAGCGCCTACGCGGACGCGTTGCTGACGGCCGATGTGCTCGACGGCCTGGAGGAGGACGACGAGGCCGTGCTGCCGACCGGTCCGGCCGGCGACGAGACCGTCCTGGTGGACCTGGGGGTGTCGGCCCAACTGCTGGCCGACCTCGCGGGCGAGGCGGGGCTGCCCGCGGACGCCATCGCGGTGATAGCGGAACGGCTGGGCTGCGCGGACGAGTTGGAGACGGTCCGCTGAGCACGATGCCCCCACCGGTGCCCGAGCCCCGATTCGATCCCGCGCTGCGGCGGTACGAGCCGGCCATGCGGCTGGCCCTGGCCGAGGCGGCGCTCGCGGTGGACACGGGAGACGTGCCGGTGGGGTGCGTGGTGCTCGGCCCGGACGGCGCGGTGCTCGGCCGCGGCCGCAACGAAC
The DNA here is from genome assembly GCF_042793325.1 of Embleya sp. NPDC056575. Classification (NCBI taxonomy): domain Bacteria; kingdom Bacillati; phylum Actinomycetota; class Actinomycetes; order Kitasatosporales; family Streptomycetaceae; genus Embleya; species Embleya sp. NPDC056575. The sequence continues at coordinate 47,379 of NZ_JBHTVA010000070.1, read as the reverse complement.
GCGAGGCACACGGCGACCCGACGGCGCACGCCGAGATCGTGGCGCTGCGCGAGGCGGCCAAGGCGGTCGGGGAGTGGCGCCTGTCCGGGTGCACGCTGGTGGTCACCCTGGAGCCGTGCACGATGTGCGCGGGCGCGATCGTCCTGGCCCGGGTCGACCGCGTGGTCTTCGGCGCCTGGGACCCCAAGGCCGGCGCCGCCGGCTCCCTGTGGGACGTCCTCCGCGACCGCGGCCTCAACCACCGCCCGGAGGTCGTGGCCGGCGTCGCGGCGGCGGAGTGCACCGCCGTCCTGCGCGACTTCTTCACCCTCAACCGCACCGACGAATCCGGTTACGAACCACACCCCGGCATCCGGTAAGCTCTCTCTCGGTAGCGTGTCCGAGTGGCCTAAGGAGCACGCCTCGAAAGCGTGTGATGGTGCAAGCTATCCGTGGGTTCAAATCCCACCGCTACCGCTCTTGCAAGACGAAGGCGCCATCCGGAGTTCGGGTGGCGCCTTCGGGGTTTTCGGGGCCTGGCGGGGGCTGCCGCCCCTTTGGGTGGGGCGGCAGCGGGGGCTTGGGTCAGCAGCCGGGGGTGTGGCTGGGCGGGGGCGGGGGTGGCGGGGACAGGATGGCCGCGGCGGCCTCCGGGGTGGCCAGGTCGGTCCACGCGTCGCCGATGGCCAGGTCCACCGAGCCGTCGGTGCGCTGGTCCTCCTTGTCGGTGGAGCCCGCGACCTGGGCGGCGACCACCTTCGCGGGGGTGGCGCCGGGGAAGCCGTGGCGGATCTCGGCGGTGGCCGCGATCGGCGCGTTCAGCGGGTCGTTGGTGACCTTGCCGATGGTGAATCCGCGCGTCTTGAGGGCTTCGGCGACGGTCTTGGCCAGGCCGGTGCGCTTGGTGGCGTTGTAGACGTTCACCGTGATCGTCTTGGGCTCGGGCAGGGGCGCGGCCTCGGTGGGCGGCGGGGCCGAGGCGGTGGGCGAGGGGCAGGCCGCGGCGGTGCCGCCGTCGTCGGACGTGAAGTGGTACACACCCCAGCCGGCGGTCGCCAGGACCACCAGGCCGACCACGATCGCGATCACCACGGGCATGCGTCGCCTGCGCCGCGTCATCCGCGGATACAGCTTGCCAGTGATCTTGTACTGGCCTCCCATGCCGCGGGGAGTGAGCATGCTCATCGGTGTGCCCCCGTCCTCCTCCTGCACGGCATGGCCGTGGTCCCGGTCGCCATGGAGTCGAGGTTAGCGCCGACCTGGCACCTTGCGTATCCGGGCACGGCCGTACTCGTGACGACCACCTGATCGGGCCGCCGGGGTTGCGTGCTCAGCCGAGTTCGAGCACGCGCGCGTGCAGCACCTGGCGTTGTTGGAGGGCGGCTCGGACCGCGCGATGCAGGCCGTCCTCCAGATACAGGTCGCCCTGCCATTTCACGACGTGCGCGAAGAGATCGCCGTAGAAGGTCGAGTCCTCGGCGAGCAGCGTGTCGAGGTCGAGTTGCCGCTTCGTCGTGATGAGTTGGTCCAGACGCACGGGCCGCGGGGCGATGTCGGCCCATTGCCGGGCACCCGACCTCCCGTGGTCCGGGTACGGTTTGCCGTCACCGATCCGCTTGAAGATCACAGGCTCAGCCTACCGGGATCGTGGTCTCCGAACCCCCACCCCGTGCCGAAGCGAGGGATAGGCGTCGCGGAACGGGTCGGCTCGGATGGCCGATCCGCCGGGGCAATCGGGATATTTCTTGCGCTATCGGTGTATTCGCTTCCCGGATCCCGGGTGAGCGGAGGAGCGCATGACCGAGCAGGACGACACCATCGCGACCATCACGGCCGGGTACGCCTTCACCGGACCCGCGGTGGAGTTGGGCGCCGCCGTCGTCGCGGGCATCGCGTACCCGGGGGCGCGGGTGCGTGTCCCGCTCGGGGTGCTCAATCGGCACGGGCTGGTCGCGGGCGCGACCGGCACCGGCAAGACCAAGACGCTGCAACTGATCGCGGAGCAACTGTCCGCGCAGGGCGTCCCGGTCTTCCTCGCCGACGTCAAGGGCGACCTCTCCGGCATCCTTGCGCCGGGAGAGCCCGGGGAGCGGGTCGCCGCGCGGGCGGCCGAGGTCGGTCAGGACTGGCAACCGGGCGGATGTCCGGCCGAGTTCTACGCGCTCGGCGGGATCGGTACCGGGGTGCCGATCCGGGCCACGATCACCGACTTCGGGCCGACGCTGCTCGCGAAGGTGCTGGATCTGAACGAGACGCAGGAGTCCTCGCTCGGGCTGATCTTCCACTTCGCCGATCAACGCGGCCTGGAACTGGTGGATCTGAAGGACCTGCGCGCGGTGATCCAGTTCCTGACGGACGATCAGGGCAAGGCGGAGCTCAAGCGGATCGGCGGTCTGTCCGCCGCCACCGCAGGGGTGATCCTGCGTGCGCTGATCACGCTGGAGAACAACGGCGGCGCGGCGTTCTTCGGCGAACCCGCCTTCGACACCGCCGACCTGCTGCGCACCACCTCCGACGGGCAAGGCGTGGTCTCGCTGCTCGAACTCGCGGCGGTACAGGACAAGCCGCAGTTGTTCTCCACCTTCCTGATGTGGCTGCTCGCCGACCTGTTCCACGATCTGCCCGAGGTCGGCGACCCGGATCGGCCGCGCCTGGTGTTCTTCTTCGACGAGGCGCATCTGCTGTTCACGGGTGCGTCGAAGGCGTTCTTGACCGCGATCACCCAGACCGTGCGGCTGATCCGATCGAAGGGCGTCGGGATCTTCTTTGTCACGCAGACGCCGCGTGACGTGCCCGCCGACGTGCTGTCCCAGTTGGGCAATCGGGTCCAGCACGCGCTGCGCGCCTTCACCCCGGAGGACGCGAAGGCGCTCAAGGCCACCGTGTCCACCTTCCCGCGCTCGCCCTACGACCTGGACCAGGTGCTCACCCAGGCCGGCACCGGCGAGGCGGTGGTGACCGTGCTCGGCGAGAAGGGTGCGCCGACGCCGGTGGCCTGGACCCGGCTGCGGGCGCCGCGGTCGCTGATGGCGCCGATCCCGGAGGAGGCGATGCGGACGTTCGTGGCGAACTCGCCGCTGTTCCCCACGTACGGAACCGCCGTCGACCGCGAGTCGGCGTTCGAGAAGCTGACGGCGGCTCAGACCCGGGCCGAGACGCCCGCGGAGCCGGCGCAGCCGCCCGCGCCCGACGAACCCGCGCGCGGGCACGCCCGGGAGGAGAAGCCGAAGCCCGGGATGGTCGAGCAGATGATGGGCAACTCCGCGGTGAAGTCGATGCTGCGCTCGATGGGCACCCAGATCGGCCGGGAGATCACCCGCAGCCTGTTCGGCACCGCCCGCCGCAAACGCTGACGGGCGGGCCGACGGGGGCCGGGTTCAGCGGCGCGGCATCTTCGCGAACGCCTCGATCCAGAAGCGCTGTTTGTCCACCGACTGGCCGACCAGATAGCTGGAGCGCAGCTTGGGCGGCAGGCCGGCGAGCAACTGCGCGACGGTGTCCATGTGTTCGCGCAGCTGGGACAACTCGGCGTTGGCCAGCACCTGGTGCACGATGTCGGTGTCGTCGGTGCCCTCGCCGGACTCCTCGTTGGCCGCGTCGAGTCGGCGCACCCATTCGTCGAGGTTGGCCGAGATGTCGCCGAGGCCGGTGGCCGGGTTCTCCGCGAACCTGGCCTCCAGGGCGTTCAGCGGCACGGGCGCGTATTCGCCGTCGCCGAGGTAGACCTTGGCCATCTCCAGCGGCAGTTCGCGCTGGTGCAGCTTGATCAGCCGCTCCAGGGTGCGCTTGGTGATCCAGTCGCGGCCCTCGTCGTCGATGTCGTTCTTCCACCACTCCAGCACCGTCTCGGCGACCGGGCCGTAGGTGGCGATCAGCCACTCGTTGGCCGGGATGTCCTCGGGACGAATGGTCAGCGACGCGGTGAAGCGGGTGGCCTGGGCAATGTTGTTGCGCGAGACGAGCATCTTGCGGCCGAGGTGGTACGGCGGGTTCTGCAGCGCTATCTGGGCGCGCAGGCCGGGGATCGGGCGGCCCGCGATGGACCACTCCTGGGTGACCTCCATCAGCTTGGCGAAGGTGGACTTGTCCTTGGGCCGGTTGTATTCGTCCCAGACGATCACCTTGGCGCCGGGATCGGTGAACTTGGCCGCCAGCAGGTTCTCCAGCGAGCCGTCGGGGGTGGGCACGGGCGCGCACAGGTCCTCGACGTTGGTCACCGGCAGCGAGAAGTAGAGCGGGTCGTGACCGAGTTCGGCGCGCACCACCTCGCGCACCACCTCGGTCTTGCCGCAGCCGGGCGGACCCTGGACCAGCACCGACCAGCGGCGGTGGATCGCCTCGCGGACGATCCGGCGCACCGCGTCGGGGGTCTGGTCGGGGTTGCGCACGCCCAGGCCGGAGGCGATCCGGTCGAGCACCTCGTCGGTGCGGTCCGGGCCGGGGGAGCCGTCCTTCCTGGTCTCGGTCAGCGCCAGCCGTTCGCCGTTGACCAGCGGCAGCCCCCACACCAGCGGGAAGCCGGCCAGCGCGCAGTCGATCACGTGCTCCAGCGTGCGCGGGGACATCAGTTGGCGCAGCGCCGGGGACAGGCTGGTCCACACCTGGAAGACCTGGGTCAGGTCGGTGCCGGCGAAGCGCTCGGCGAGCTTGTAGCGCCACGCGGTGTCGGTCGCGGTGATCTTGACCGTGACCATGCGGTCCAGGATGGCCAGGTCGGTACGCCGGGTCGCGGTCTCGGCCAGCGACTCGTTGTCGGTGAGGAAGACGCCCACGCAGCCGAGTTCGCGCAGGTCGTGTTCGCCGAGCGTCCAGTTGCAGGCGATCTGCATGAGCTGGGACTGGATCGTCTCGCCCGCCTGCAACGCGTCGTCGATCAGCAGCACGAAACGTTTCCCGGGCCGCAGTTGACGCATGATCAGCTGACGCAGCACCAGTTCGCCGGTGCGCGCGTCCCGGACGGGCGCGTTGATCAGCAGGTCGTCGGGGGTCAGGTTGGCGGCCGGGACGAAGACCAGGACCGTGTCCTCGTGCCGGTCCGGGATGTGGCTGAAGAACGTGGCGGTCTTGCCGATGCCGTGTTCGCCGAAGATCTGCCCGGTCTGGCCGAGGTCGATCATCGCGTCGATGAACTCCTCGAGCTTGGATACGCCCTTCCAGCCCTTGGGGCGCTCGGGAAAGGTGGCGGTGACCTTCCACTTGGGCTCGGACGCGGGTCGGCCGGCGCGCGTGGTGTCAGCGGTGATCGTCATGGTTCCTTCCGGGGGCGGCCGCACGGCGTGCTGCCGCGGAGGGCTCTTCGGCCGGGGGCGTCGGTCGGCGCGGGCATCGGTCGGCGAGGTGTGTCGGCATCGGTGGCCCCGATCAGTGGTCGCCGGTGACGACGCGGTGACAGTCCATGGGCGGGTCGTGCCGCTCGGGCCAGTCGTCGCCGCCCTCGGTGATCAGCCAGATCCACTTGTCGGGATCGGCTGGGGTGATCGGCGGCGCGTAGCCGTCGGTGAGCATCACCACCGCGTCCACCGATTCCTCGAACCGGCCCGAGCCCTCGATCGCCAGCCGGCCCTCGACGTAGTCGGCGACGTTTTGGAAGTCCGTCCCGCCGCCGCCGAGCACCCGCTCGCCCGGCTTGAACGGCATCACCGTGCCGTCGAAGCTGAGCCAGTGCGTCTCCACGCCCTCGGCCTTGCCGACCAGTTCGGTCAACCAGCCCACCACGTGGTCGGGCATCGAGCCCGAGGTGTCGTAGGCGATCACCACGACCTTGGTGCGCTCCAGGCCGCGTCGGGCGAGCATCGGGTCGTGGCCCAGCGCCGCGAGCAGCGCGCCGCGCTTCTTGGGATAGACCAGCCGCTCGCCCTCGCGCAGCTTGGACGCCAGTACGTCGACCAGCCACTGCTGCCACCACTCGACCCGACGGGTGCGCTGGGTCTCGCCGCGCAGGAAGCCGGCCCCCAGATCGCCCCAGAGCTTGGAGGTGCGGTCGGTGGCGCCGTCGGTGCGGGAGAGCAGGTCGAGCAGCTCCCGCCGGGCCAGCCGCTCGCCCCGCCGCGCCGCCAGCAGCACGCTGCGCAGCACCTCCGAGGCCACCCGGTCGACCGTCTCGCCGTCCATGCCGTCGTGGAGCCCGGTGCCCTCGCCCAGGATCACGTGCACGCACAGCGAGGGTGGGACCGGCGGGTGCTTCATGCGCTTGAGTTCGGCGTAGACCGTCGCGTCGGTGTCCACGAAGTCGTCGTAGGGCAGCGACTCCAGGCCCTGGTCCTGCAGGTCCTTGACGTAGGCGCGGTGGATCTCGCGCGGGTCGATGCCGGTCGGCTCGTCGATCCGCGCGCCGGTGTCCGGGTCGACCCGCCGCACGATCGGCAGCGACGCGCGGCCGAGGCGGGTCATCGCGACGTGGTTGATGGTCACCTCGGCGGCGAGCGTGAACACCGGGTCGGCGCGCAGGTCGGCCTCGGCGAACAGGTGCCGCTGGATCAGGTGCCTGGCCTCGTGGAAGAGCACGAACTTGACGCCGTCCAGGCCCAGGTCGCAGAAGAACCGGGGGTTGTAGAGCAGCAGGCAGGTGCCGTCGCCGGAGGCCATCACGGCGGCCGTGTCGATCGCGGTGGTCGGGATGTGGTGGTGGCACTTGGTGTACAACCACGAGGCGATGACCGACAGTTCCATGCCGAAGTCGAGCAGCGCCTCTTCCTTGAGCTTGCGGGCCCGCGCGATCACCTCGTCGTCGGCCGGTCGCCAGGCCTCCAGCGCCCGACGGTCGGTCAGGCTCACGATCGGTGCATGCGGGGCACGTTCGCCGTACGCCACGTCCGTCACCTCCCCTCGGTGTCCCTCGATGATCCCAGTGCCGACCGACACCCGCTCGGGTGGTCCGGACACCGCCGTCGGTTCCACATTGTGGGCCGCACCGGGGGCGAGGGTCAGGGGGTTTTCCCGCGTTCGCGCCTCACCCGGCGGCGATGAACTCGCGCACCCTGGCGACGAACTCGTCCTGCTTCTCGAACATCACCACGTGTCCGGAGTCGATCTCGACGTACGAGCTGCCCGCGATCGCGTCGTGCAGGGCCCGGCTGTGCTCCACCGGGATGGTGGCGTCCTGTGCGCAGCCGACGACCAGCGTCCGGGTCCGGATCCGCGACAGCAGCGGGCGGATGTCGAGGGCCACGTCGTAGTCCACGTGCCGCAGCGTGCCCGGGGTCGGCGTCATGTTCCGCGTCATCGCCTCGACCGCGTCGCGACCGATCGTGTTCAAAAAGCCCCGGCCGAAGCCGGTCATCGTCACGAACCGGGAGAACGACTCGGCGTCGGTGTCCCCGAGCCGCCGCCACAGCGCGAAGGTGTTGCGCAGGTATTCCTCGCCCTCGGTGTACGCCCACCCGGCGACCAGGATCAGCCGGTGCACCAGGTCCGGCCGCAGCGCGGCGACCGCGGCGACCACGGTCGCGCCCATCGAGAAGCCGAGCAGGTCCACGGGGCCGAGGTCGGCGTCCTCGATCACCGCGATCACCTGGTCGGTCAGGATCTCGACGGTCAGCTCGCCGCCGTCGTCGACGGTGGCGTCGGTCCCGGACAGGTCCGGGGCGATGACCACCCGGTCCCCGTCGAGGAGGGGGATGGTCGAGCCCCAGGTCACCGGCGCCCCCACGGACCCGGTCCCGTGCACGAGCAGCAGCGCGGGGCCGGCGCCGGAACCGGAGACGGCGTAGTGGACCTGGGCGTCGGCGACCTTGACGACGGGCATGGCGAACTCCTTCGGGAAGCGGCGGGTGTCGATCGACGAACGGCCGGTGTCGAACGACGTCGGGCATCGGCTCCGACACCCGTAACCCTGCCGCCGGGGCCTTTGGCCCGGGAGGGCATCGCCGACCCTGGGATCGGCGGTCCCACTCTGGCGACGCGGCGATGCGCGACGATGGACGCATGAAGATTGTTCGGGACCAGCTCGCCGACTTCCTGCGGCGCTCGCGGGAGCGGGTCTCGCCCCAGGAGGCGGGGCTGCCCGCCGGGCCTCGGCGGCGTACGCCCGGTCTGCGCCGGGAGGAGGTGGCGCAGCTCGCCGGGATGTCGGCCGACTACTACATCCGCCTGGAGCAGGCCCGCGGGCCGCAGCCGTCCACGCAGATGCTCGGCGCGCTGGCCCGGGCGTTGCGGTTGAGCGACGACGAGCGGGATCACCTGTACCTGCTCGCCGGGCATCGCCCGCCCGCGGCGCGGACCGCCGGCGACGAGGTGGCGCCGGCGCTGCTGCATCTGCTGGACCAGCTGGACACCACGCCCGCGCAGGTGCTCGACGACCTCGGTGACGTGTTGGCCCAGAACGCGATGGCGCAGGCCCTGCTCGGCGGGGTGTGTACGGTCTCGGAGCACGGCCGCAACGTGGTGTGGCGGTGGTTCGGCGACGCCCGGCAGCGGGCCGCGTATCCGGCCGAGGAGCACGAGTACTACAGCCGGCTGCACGTGGCCGACCTGCGGGCCGCCGCCGCGCACCGGCCGGACGACGCGGCGGTGACGCGGCTGGTGAGCCGGTTGCGCGAGGCCAGCGACGAGTTCGCCGAGTTGTGGGATCGGCACGAGGTGGCGGTGCGGCGGAACAGCCGGATGCGGGTGCTGCACCCGGTGCTCGGTCTGGTGGAGGTGGACTGCCAGGTCCTGATCACCCCCGAGGACAACCGCCGGGTGGTGCTGTACACCCCGGCCTCGGGCGGTGACCTGGCCGATCGGCTGGCCCTGCTGCGCCGACCGGCGGGCGGCGACACCCTGGCGTTCGGCTGAGTCGGCGGCGGCCGGCCGGGGTGGGCCGGGCCGCCGCCGAGGGTCGGGTCAGCGGGCGAGCAGCGCGTTCAGGTCGCCGTACGGGATCGCGTCGGCGAGGCCGGTGTAGGTGCCGCTGTCGTACAGCTCCCGCGCCGCGCGGCGGACCACCGCGTAGGCGGCCTCGGCGACGGCGGAGCCCAGGCTGACTCGGGCCACGCCGAGCCGGCCGAGTTCGGCGACGTCGGGGGCGCCGGGGCCGACCAGGATGTTGAGCGGGGCGGTCAGGGACGCGGTGAGCGCGGCGATGGTGGGCGGGTCGACCACGCCGGGGACGAAGACGCCGTCGGCGCCGGCGGCGAGGTAGGCGCTCGCCCGGTCGAGCGTCTCGCGCAGGCGGTCGGCGGGCTCGCCGGTGCCTCGGAGGTAGGTGTCCACCCGGGCGTTGAGGTAGAGCGGGACGTCGGCGGCGTCGGCGGTGGCCCGTGCGGCGGCGATGCGCGCGGCCTGGTCGGCGATCGGGCGCAGCGGTGTCGGGCCGCCGTGCGAGGCGTCCTCCAGGTTGATCCCGACGGCGCCGGCGGCGAGCACGCCGCGCACGGTCTCGGCGACGCCGTCCGGGTCGACGCCGAAGCCGCTTTCGATGTCCGCCGTGACCGGTACCTCGACCGCGGCCACCACGCGGGCGATCAGTTCGAGGGCCCGGTCGCGGCCGAGGAGGTCGCCGTCGGCGGCGCCCAGGCCCCAGGCGACGCCCGCGCTGGTGGTGGCCACCGCGCGGGCGCCGGCCTCGACGACCAGGCGGGCGCCGGCGGCGTCCCAGACGTTGGCCAGGGCGAGGGGCGCGGAACTCGTGTGCAGGGCGCGGAAGGTCAGGGCGGTGTCACGCGGGCTCGTCATGGCCCCACTTCATCAGCCCGACCGGGCCGCGGCCGGCGGTTTTCCGCCGGCATCCCCCGGGCGGCGGGTCGCCTATCGGGCCACGCGGGCGCAGATGTCGTCGGTGCCGCCGTGGAGCATGGTCAGGGTTTTGGTGCGGTCGGCGGTGATGTCCAGGATGTACACGCCGTCGATGGTGTAGACGCCGCGCGGCACGTTGCCGCCGTTCGCGCGGAACGTGGTGAGTACGGGGCCGAGCACCAGCCAGCGCTGGGAGCCGTCGAGGCGATATTCGACGACGGCGCTGCCACCGGCGTCGGCGTCGAAGTGGGTGCCGGTGTCGGTGTTGGTCACCCGCATGACCAGGGGGCCCTTGTACGCGACCCGCTTCGGGCTGCCGTCGGGGTGGGTTTCGAGGACACGTTGCACCACCTCGTCGAGGATCGCCTCCGCGTGTACGGGGAAGTCGCAGCGGGCACCGGCGGGGTGGTCGAACGGCGGGGTGGGCGGGGCGGGTTCCCAGGCGGAGGGGGCCCCGGTCGTGGTCTCGGCCGTGGTGGGGGCGGGGTCGGCGGCCGACGCGGGTGCTGTCGCGGCGGCGCCGAGGAGGGCGGCAAGTACCGTCAGGGTGACGAAGGTTCGGCGCATGGGGATCCTTTGCGAGGTGGGGTGCGGTCGGCCCGCCCGATTCGGGGGGCATCGCCCAGACTCCGCCCCCGCGCTGACCGGATTCTCACCACGCGGGCCCGGTGGAGGTGGTCATGGAGTTTCGGTTGCTCGGCGCCTTCGAGGCGTGCCACGAGGGGCGGAGCGTGCTGGTGGGCACCCGCCGTCAGGAACGGTGTCTGCTGGCCCTGCTGCTCCTCGACGCCGGGCGCGTGGTCACCACGGAGCGGCTGATCGACCTGATGTGGCCGGGGAGTTCGCCGGCATCGGCGCGCGGCACGGTGCACACCTACATCGGTCGGCTGCGGGGCCGGTTCGCGCCGTACGGGCTGCGGGTGCGGACCCGGCACGGCGGATACACGGTGGACGCCGACGCGCATGCCGTGGATGTACGGGAATTCCTGGACCTGGTCGCGCGGTCGGGCGGCGCCGCGGATCCGGCGGAGCGGATGCGGTGCCAGGATCGGGCGCTGGCGCTGTGGCGGGGTCCGCTGCTCGCGGATGTGATCGACGATCGGCTGCGCGCTCGGCTGGCCGGGCGGTTGGACGAACTGCGCGTGTCCGCGCTGGAACAGCGTGCCGAGGCCCGGCTCGCGATGGGGTTGCACGATCGGGTCCTGGCCGACCTGGCGCCGGTGGCCGACGAGTTCCCGGCTCGGGAGCGGCTGGTGGCGGCCCGGATGACCGCGCTGTGTCGCGCCGGTCGGCGGGCCGAGGCGTTGGAGGCGTACCGGCATACCCACAAGGTGCTGGTGAGCGAACTGGGCATCGAGCCGGGAGCGACGCTGACCACGCTGCATGAGCGCATCCTGCGCGGTGACCCGCGCCTGGATCGGCCCTCGGCGCCGGTGTACGCGGTGCGGGTCGGGGAGGAGTGGCTGCCCTGGAACACGAGCGGGCATCCGGCGCTGGAGTTCTGCAACACGTACGCGGGCTGGGGTGGCCCCGAGCGCGCGGGCGCGGACTGGTTGCGCGGCTACGCCACCCTCGCGGTGTGGACGGGGCATCTGGACCTGGCCGAAGAGCGGCTGGTCGCGTGGCTGCGTCGGCGGGCGTGGGAGCGGCCCGACGAGGCCGCCGCCGCATTGGCGCGGGCGCGGGGGTTTCGGGCCGATCTGTACGCCTGCCTGACCGATCCGCAGGACGTGCGCGCGTTCAACGCGGTGGCCGAGACGGCTCGGGAGGCGGCCGGGGCGGCGGTGTTCCGGCGCGGCGAGGACGGGCTGGGGCGGTGGCGGTTGTCGCCGGCGGCGGGTTTGGCGCTGCCGGTGTACGCGGTGGCTCGCAGCGCGGCCGAACTCCTGGCGGATCCGCGCCGGTTCCTCGTCCGCAGGTGTCCGGACGAGGCGTGCGGCTGGCTGTTTTTGGATGCGAGCGGGCGGCGTCGCTGGTGCAGCCTGGCGATCTGCGGCGACCGCTGTCGGGGCGGGCAGTGATCGTCGGCGGCCCGAGCCCGGCGGGGCGCGGGTGTGCCGGCGGCGTTTCGGCTGGTGGGAGTGCGTGGCGGAGTGCCTTGGTGGGGTGATTCCGCGGGTGACCGGGTCGGGCGGTCCGCCCCTGAATTGCGCGTTGCCGGGCGCGGCGGGACGCTGGACGGGTAAGCCCTGCGGCGTTCGGCGAGTCCTGCAGGCCCGGCGGCGCCGGGGGATCGGCGCATGATTGCTTCCCGAGGGTCGGTCGGCGTGCGACCGGGCGGGTTTGCGGTCCGCGTCCCGTCAGGGAGATGGTCATGGACGGCAAGACTCTCGAAGACATGCGCACCACGCTGCGCGGGCCGGTGATCGGGCCGCACGACGCGGAGTACGACGCGGCGCGCACCATCTACAACGCGATGATCGATCGGCGTCCGGCGGCCGTCGTGCGGTGCACGGACGCGGCGGACGTGATGGCCGCAGTGGACTTCATCCGCGACCACGACCTCGAACTCGCGGTGCGCGGCGGCGGCCACAGCGGTGGCGGGCTGTGTGTGGTCGACGACGCGGTGACCGTGGATCTGCGGCCGATGCGCTGGGTACGGGTGGATCCCACCGCGCGCACCGCCCGGGTCGGCGGCGGCACCCTGCTCGGCGATCTCGACCACGCCACACACGCGTTCGGCCTGGGAACCCCCACCGGAATCATGTCGACGACGGGTGTCGGCGGGCTCACCCTGGGCGGCGGACACGGCTATCTGACCCGCCGGTACGGGCTGACCGTGGACAACCTGGTGGCCGCGGACGTGGTGCTCGCCGACGGCGGCTTCGTGACCGCGAGCGAGAGCGAACACCCGGACCTGTTCTGGGCGTTGCGCGGCGGCGGGGGCAACTTCGGGGTGGCCACCTCGTTCCGCTTCCGGTTGCACGCGGTGAATATGGTGACCGGCGGCGTCACCGTGTGGCCGGCCGAGCACACGCGCGAAGTGCTGCGGTGGTACCGCGAGTTCCTGCCGCAGGCGCCCGAGGAGCTGTACGGCTTCTTCGCGCTGTTGACGGTGCCGCCCGGGCCGCCGTTCCCCGAGGAGATCCACGGGCGCGCGATGTGCGGCGTGGTGTGGTGCTGGAGCGGCGATCCGGACGCGGCCGAGCGGGTACTCGCCGTGGCGCGCGAACCGGGCGCGCCGGCCTTCCACTTCGCCGCGCCGATGCCGTACCCGGCGTTCCAGTCGATGTTCGACGAGCTGATCCCCGCGGGCCTCCAGTGGTACTGGCGCGGTGACTTCTTCGATCGCATCACGGACGAGGCGATCGACGTGCACGCCGCGTACGCGGAGAACCTGCCGACGGCGCTGTCCACGATGCACCTGTATCCGATCGACGGGGCGGCGCATCGGGTGGATCGCGACGACACCGCGTGGGACTACCGGGACGCGGTCTGGTCCGGGATCATCGGCGGTGTCGATCCGGACCCGGCCAACGCGGGGACGATTCGGCAGTGGTGCGTGGACTACTGGCGGGACCTGCACCCGCACTCGATGGGTGGCGCGTACGTCAACTTCATCGGTGAGGGGGAGGGCCACGATCGGGTCGAGGCGACGTATCGCGGGCACTACGACCGGCTGGCCGAGATCAAGCGCAAGTACGACCCGGGGAACCTCTTCCACGCGAATCAGAACATCGTGCCCGCGCGATAGGACCGGCCTTCGCGGGTTCGGGTCGACGGGGGGCGTCTGGGGGTGTGCCCTACCCCCGGGGTCCGGAATACCCGCTGGGCGCGGTCGTTTCCGGCGGCGAGGATGTGGTCATGACCCAGACGACCACATCATCCCCGGCGGCGGCCGCGCCGCGTGAACTCGCGCAGGAGGCGGGGGCGTTTCGGCTCTTTCTGCGCCGACTCGGGTTCGTGCTGGGCGGCTTGCCGCTGGGTGTCGCCGCGTTCGTGGTCGGGCTCGGCGGGTTCGCGATCGGCGCGGTGGGTTCGGTCCTGGTGTTCGGGATCCCGGTCCTGGTCGGGGTGTTGGCCGCGGCCGGGTGGTTCGCCTCGGTGGAGCGTCGGCGGGTGGAGGCGGTGACCGGTCGGGCTCTGCCGCCGCACGGCTACCGGGCGTCGACGGGTACGGGCTTCAAGGCGTGGTCGCGCGCGCTGCGCGACCCGCAATCCTGGCGTGATCTGACGCACGCAGTGGTGTCCTTCCCGCTGCGGGTGGTGGGCTTTTGCCTCGCGCTGACCTGGACCGTGGGCGGGTTGGGGGAGGTGCTGTATGTCGCGTGGTCGTGGCCGATCCCGCGCGACGAGGGCAAGCAGGGTCTGCTCGACCTGATGTTCGGCGTCTCGTCGCGGGCCGCCGACATCGCGTTCAACACCGGGATCGGTGTGGTGCTGCTCGCCACGGCGGCGCCGATGACGCGGGCGCTGGTGGCGATCCAGGCCGGACTGGCCCGGGTGTTGCTGACCAACGAGACGGCGGCGTTGCAGCTGCGTACCGAACAGCTCGCACAGGGTCGGCGCAGCGCGGTGGCGGCCGAGGCGAACACGCTGCGCCGGCTCGAACGGGACCTGCACGACGGGCCGCAACAGCGACTGGTGCGGCTCACCATGGACCTGGAGACCGTGGCCCGTCGGCTCGACGACGACCCCGAGCGGGCCCGGCCGTTGGTCGCCGACATGATCTCGCAGAGCCACGAGGCGTTGACCGAACTGCGGGCGTTGTCCCGGGGGATCGCGCCGCCGATCCTGGCCGACCGGGGCCTGGTGCCGGCACTGACCGCGGCGGCGGCGCGGTGTCCGGTCCCGGTGACGCTGACGGCCGAGTTGCCGGAGGGGCGGCGGTTCGCCCCGGCGGTGGAGAATACGGCGTACTTCGTGGTGACCGAGGCGCTGACGAACGTCGCCAAGCACGCCGGGGCCGAGCGGTGTCGGGTGCGGGTGCGGGTGGACGAGCGGGCGTTGTCGGTGGAGGTTCGCGACGACGGGCGCGGCGGGGCGCATCCCGGCAAGGGGCATGGCCTGGCCGGGCTGGTCGACCGGTTGGCCGCGGTGGAGGGTCGGCTCGACGTGGTGAGCCCGATCGGTGGGCCGACCACGCTGACCGCGGAGATTCCGTTGAGCGGGGTGGGGGAGCGTTGATGCGGGTGGTCCTGGCGGAGGATTCGCTGCTGCTGCGGGAGGGCTTGGTCCGCCTGCTCGAGGAGACCGGCGCGGAGGTGGTCGCGGCGGTCGGCGACGGCCCGTCCCTGGTGGAGGCGGTGACCGCACACCGGCCGGACGTGGCGGTGGTCGACGTCCGGATGCCGCCGACCTTCACGGACGAGGGCCTGCGGGCGGCCCTGCGGATCCGTCGCGAGGTGCCGGGGACGGCGATCCTGGTGTTGTCCCAGTACGTCGAGGAGAGCTACGCCGGCGACCTGCTGGCCGACGGCGGCGGCGTCGGCTACCTGCTCAAGGACCGCGTCTCCCGCCTGGACGAACTCTCCGACGCGCTCACCCGCGTCGCGGCCGGCGGCACCGTCCTGGACTCGGAGGTCGTCTCCGCCCTGTTCACCCGCCGCCGCGACGACCCGCTGGCCGCCCTCACCCCCCGCGAACGCGAAGTCCTCGCCCTGATGGCCGAGGGCCGCCGCAACACCGCCATCGGCCGCACCCTGTCCCTCACCCAGGGCACCATCGAAAAACACATCTCCGCCATCTTCGACAAACTCGCCCTCCCCCCATCCGACGACGACCACCGCCGAGTCCTCGCAGTCCTCACCTGGCTCCGCACCAACCCCTGACCGGGATGGACGGGCCGCACGCAGCGCGCGACTCGGGGGGCGATCACTGGGGTCGGGCGTACACGACGACCACCAGGTGACGCGCGGCGGCGTTTGTGAAGTGGGGATCAGTCATTCCGGTACTCGTGGGGTGGCAACGGGCAACCCTCGCGGAACCAGGCTTTTGCGCCGTGTCGCATGCCAGACTCTTCGTCGGAGCTGGGGACGCGCTCCGATCCCCTGATTTCCGATCTTCCGGTGTGCAACGGCCCAAAGGGTGGAGTTCTGCATGGGTACGCCTCTGAGTTTCGGTTCCGAGTTACGTCGTCTTCGGCACCGGGCGGGTCTCTCGCTCGGCGCCTTCGCTCAGCTGGCGAACTACGACAAGGGCTATCTCAGCAAGGTCGAACGCGGGGTTCGACGGCCGTCGTTCGACCTGGCACAACGGTGTGACGCGCTACTGGACGCCGGTGGTCGGCTGAGGCGCCTGGTCGAGCCGCAGGGACCGTCGGACGACTCGGACAACGATCCCCACCGGTTCGTGCAGCGGCGGGATCTGCTCGTTTCGGGCACCGGGTCGTTGCTCGGCGTGATATTGACCCGGAACGATGGCGATCCCGCGCCGGCGAACCTGCCGATCGGGGCCTCCTTTCGGACGCAGTTCGACCAGATCCGGCAACTTGGCCAAGGTGCCGATCCGAAGGTGCTGCTTCCGCTGCTGGAGTCCCAGACGCGCATGCTGGTGCAGTCGGCGGCCCGAAGCGGTGCTCGCGAACGAGCCCGGTTCCTGGTGCTGGCCGCCCGCTTCGCGGAATACGCCGGGTGGATGGCCCAGGAAAGTGGGGACGACCGCAATGCCATCGATCTGACGGCGCAGGCCGTCGAGATGGCCCAGGCGGGGGGAGACACCGACCTTTCCTCCTACGCGCTCGTTCGACGCGCGCTGATCGCGTTCTACAAGTCCGACGCGGAGCAGACGATCGGGCTCGCCGATCAAGCACAGGACAGCGCGCTGCCACCCCGGATCCGAGGTCTGGCGGCTCAGCGCGAGGCCCAAGGACATGCTCTTGCGGGGGACGAACGGGCCTGCCTGAAGAGTCTCGACCGAGCTCGCGACCTGCTCGGCTCCGCAGACGCCCGGACATCCGAAGCACCCGTGATCGGCAGCACGAATCTGGCCGATTCGGTGAGCATGGTGAATGGCTGGTGCCTGCATGACCTCGGACGACCGCGTGCCGCCGTCGAAATTCTCGATCGCGAGTGCCTTCGCATCGCGCCGCGGGCGCATCGCACCAGGATGAGGTACGGCATGCGCCGGGCACTGGCCCACGCTGCTGCAGGTGAGGTGGAGCATTCCTGCGAGATCGCCAAGGAACTGCTCGACGTGGCTTCGATCGTGCCGTCCGCCACAGTCAGGACCGATATACGGCGCCTTGCCAGGGAGTTGCAACGCTTCCAGGCCAATCGGACCGTTCGAGACCTGCAGCCCGCACTGGCTTTGGCGGTCGATCAGACGCGGTAGTGACCTGCGTCGGGGTCGGCACAGCCGGTTGATACAGGTCGTTTCGTTTCTTTGCACTCCGAGGTTCGGGCACTGTGCGTCCTTTTCGTTCGGCTTCGGAATTTCGTTCCTTCTCGGAGAAGAGAGAGGCATGCCCGATATCTTCGTCAATTACAGAACCGGAGACGAGGAGGCCACTGCTGCGCTCGTGGATCACGAACTTTCGCGCCGCTTCGGCAGCGAACGGGTGTTCCGCGCCGGCAAATCGATCGAACCTGGCCGGCGCTTTCCCCAGGCGTTGATCACTGCGCTCCGACGCAGTAGCGTCCTGCTGGCCGTCATCGGGTCCGGGTGGATGGAGGCACGAGCCGCGCAGGGCGGACGTGCGCTGGATGATCCCGAGGATTGGACCCGTCGAGAAATCGTCGAGGCGCTGGAGAGCGGATCCTTGGTGATCCCGGTGCTGGTCGGTAGGACCGTCAGACTCGAGCGTGAGTTGCTTCCCCCGGCTCTCGCGGACCTGGCGGACCACCAATATCGAAGGCTGGATCACCGGAACATCGAGGTCGGTTTGGCGCAGCTTGGGAACAATCTCGCCGAACTTGTTCCGCAGTTGGCTGCGGCGGACCGCGATCGTTGCCGCGATGGTGAGGCTCGAGGTGATACCGACATGGCCGTTGACAAGGAGGATTTCCGGGGCGTGCAGACCCGGGCACACGACGTTCGGCATACCCAGCGAGGTGGTATCGGAAATCTCGTGGGAGATTTGTCGGGCACCTTCATCAGCGAGCCTCAGGCACCGGTGCACACCGGTACCGGAGACCAGTACAACGCCCCGCGATTCTCCGGGGACAATACGGGGCTCAATTACACTGCCGGTGATAGCTCGGGCACGATACGCCAGAGGTTCGACGGTCGGCACGGAGGCTCGGACAAAAGCCGATGACAACCGACGCCGGCGCCTGGATCCATGAGCCTCGTGGTTCCGTTCACAGCGGATCCGGGACTCAGATAAACTTCAATGTCGCCGGGGATGAGTGGTTCGAGCGAACGTTTCGGGTGCGCGCGGATCCACTCCGGGTCGCACGTGAGCACCGGATACAGCTCAGCAGACGCTTCATTCCTCCACCGCACTACGGCCGAGCCAGGGACCGACTGGCGGCTCCCGGGACATTGATCCTGCTGGATGGGCCACCGGGGATCGGCAGACGCACCGCAGCGACCATGTTGCTGCACCAACTCGACGTTTCGGAGGAGGGTCGATTCGAAGAGTTGTCGGTGGAGCGGGACGAGGCCATTCTCGATGCCGGCCCTCAGGATCGGTTTCTCCTCGACCTGTCCGATACGGACGACGATGGACTTCTGCGCTGCCGGCGAACCCTGGCGGCATACCGTGCGACAGTCGGAGTTTGCGGCGCGCGACTGGTCGCGATCCTTCCGGCCGGGCGCGAGTATTTGCTCGAGGCCGAGTTCGCTCCGTTGGTCGTCCATTTGGGTCGTCCGCGTGGGACGGCGGTGCTCAGTCGCCATCTCCGCGTGGACGGCGTGGATTTCGCGCCTGAGCAGTTGACCGAAGCGGAGTTGGTTCGGTTTTCGGCGGCTTCGCCGATGCGGGAGATCGCACGTTTCGCCGGGTTGGTCCGACGGGCTCGGGACAGCGGTCGGTACGGGGGCGACTTCGCTTCCTGGTGCGCCGAGGCGATGGCGGCGGTCACCGACCGCACGGGGGAGGCGGCGGCGCAGGTGAACGCGCATCGCAGCGTTCCGGAGCGAGCGTTATTGCTGGCCGCCGCCATGCTCGATGGTGCCACCGGAGATGCCGTCTTCCACGGTTCACGACTGCTGCTGAGGAATCTCGATCACCGTGAGGACGAGACGCCTCGGTTGGCGCAGGCAGACTTCGGAGAAGAGTTGAAGTGCCTTCGGATCCAGCGTGACGACGAGGGCCGGGTGGGATTCGAGCGCCTTGCCTACGACGGAGCGATCCGGACTCACTTCTGGGTCAACTTTCCCGACCTTCGGGAGGGAATGCGTGACTGGGTCGCTCAGTGCGTTGCGATGCCCGACCTCACGCCGGACGATCGGGGAAGATTGGTTTCCCGCGTGGTCGAGCAGGTGTTGGGCGTCGATCGGCCGGACGACGTTCGGATCCTCGTCGAATCGTGGACGCGCCCGACGGCGTCGCGGCCGTTTCGTGTCGAGGCGGCGGCTGCGCTAGAGACCGGACTGGGCCACGAACGCTACGGAGCGACGTTTCGTGAGCAGGCCTACACGTGGGCCATCAGTCCCGCCTTGCCGACGAACCTCGTGCACGTCTTGGCCCGTGTCTGCCATCAGGTGATCGCCCGGACTCATCCCAACCAGGCGCTGGTCAGATTGCACCACCTGGCGCTGCACCCGGGTCGAGAAGAGGCCGAGGCGGCGCGTGAGGCCCTGTTCGAACTGGCGGTGTCCAGCGAGCGGTTGTATCGAAGGTTGATCGATCGTCTGCTCCATAGGCAACGCGGGCGACCCGAGCTCAACCTGGCGCTGCTCGTGCGCTTGCTCGAACCCGATGTCCTGCCGTTTCGAAGGTTCTGGCCGGACCTGATCCGCGCGTGGCGCACGGTCATGGCGGAGCGGCCCCCACAGGAGTGGGAGGCGACGGTTCGGCGCTGGCTCTCGACCGTTCGGCAGGACAGTGGTTGGGACCCGATGCTCGACATCTTGACGAGCGCCGCCGCGGATCGACCCGACGCGCTCAACCGGTTGTACGTGATCGCCGGCTCATGGGCCCGAAACGATCCGCCGCCGTTGTCGGATGGCATCCGGAGCCGTGAAATGGTCGCTGACCGGCTCCGGCACAAGATCGACGTCGCACAGGGTTTCGACCCCATGGAAGACGAACCTGACGTATCGGACTCGGGAGAGGCCCAGTGAATACCAGGAGCAAGAACCTTTTCGTCATTCTCGTCTCCGGTCTGATTCCCGCCGTCCTCGGTGCCATCCTCCGGTTGCCCCTGTGGGCTTGGGTTTCTGTCACGGTCGTCGTCGTCGGATGTGTGGCGTTGTCGCGGGCAGCCGCAAATTCCACGACCGGCCATCCTGCGGGTACGTCGCGGCACAACCTCCCTTCGGCGCCCACAGTGCCGCCCTACCAGCAGACACGCGTGGAGCGCGTGGCGCTTCCCAGCTGCGCATCCGACTACGACTTCGTGTTCTCCGCGACCGTGATGTGGCGGCCCATTCAGGACTTCTCCGCCGACTCGCACATCAACCCGGCGAGCCTGGCTGTTTCAGCTCTGTTGGGACGGGCCCGCGCGATCGTCGGCCGGGAGCATCCCGAGCACTGCGATTTCGCCGGTCACCTGCTTCGGGGTGCCCTCGGTGGGGTGCAGCAGGATCCTTCCGGAGCAGTGATCGTGCTGGCGATCGACGTGACCTTGACGCTGGATGCGGCGGACATGGCGAGGCTGCGGGACCTGTCCACGCTCCGCAAGTCGGAGGAGGCATGGGAGTACCAACGCCAGTACGAGCGCAACCAACGGGCCTACCTTCGCGACGAGGTCCTCAAGAGCACGGGAAGTGCCGTGGTTTGGTGGCTGGCACGACACGAAGAGGAGGTCGAGAAAGCGGTCACACTCATCGGGCCACTGGCCCGGATCTCCGCTGCCGCGAATGACGCGGAAGTGTCGGAGCTGTACCGACACCTGGTTGCCGCATCCGTCGATGTGGGTGGGGCCGGCGGATTTCAAGGGCTTGGTGATTGGGTGGGCGGGAGGCCCGACGTGGACGCGGTAGACGGTTTTCCCACCGACTCCGGCGCGTCCTCGTCCGAGGACACCGTGATCGGTCCTTTGGTAACCCTGCTGGCCGACTTGGGGCTGTCCGGAGAATCCGACCAACGGACAGTGTTCGTGGATCGGATTGCCCGGTCGATGGAAGCCGCCGGAAGGTTTGTCGAAGCTGAACGGATTCGACTGAGGTTCGATATCCACAAGGGCGACGACGATGCTCGCCGCTCGTCCGCCGACGAAACCCCTTCCGGCCATCCGCACGCACCCTCGGGTGATCCGGAATCGCCGGGGGCCCCGCGATCCGAGCGAACCTCCGACTCTGTCCGTGACAGGCCGACGGACGCTACCGAGGAGCCACCCTCCCCCGGCACGGGCCTTTGGCAGGCGAATCCGACTTCCTTCGCACAGGAAGGACCTCCGGAGTACCGGAACGGTCGATTCGACGAAACAACTCACTGAGGGCTGCCGGGTCCGCTTCCGTGTCGGGACGGTCCCGTTTCGGGTCCCGGTAGCGGGCGGGGTCGAGCGGTGGCGCGGGCGGTGAATGGCTGTGGACGCGGGTGCCCTGATCGCATCGTGATCGGGGCACCCGTCCGGTTCCGACAACGTTCGGCGACTCCCGTTTTCGGAGGCTCTCGCGCTCGTACGCCCATCCTTCCAACCGCGACCTGACGGGCTTCGAGGTTTGGGCTATGGCGCAACCGATCGGCGGGGCGACGGAGGCCGTGGTCGGTCAGGGCTCGGGGCGCCTACGGTCGGCGGGTCCACAGGACCGGGTTCGTCGGCGGGGTGGGCCGGCGTGTTGCGCGAGCCGAGGTAGGCCAGGACGGCGAGGACGCGGCGGTTGGTGTCGTCGTCGGGCGGGAGGCCGAGCTTGGTGAGGATGTTGCGGACGTGCTTGCCGACGGCCGGTTCGGAGATGTCCAGGGCGCGCATGATCGCGGCGTTGGACAGGCCTTCGGCGATCAGCGCGAGGACTTGGCGTTCGCGCGGGGAGAGTGCGGCGACGGGTTCGGCGCGGCGGCGCAGGAGGCGGGTGACGACCTGGGGGTCGACGGCGGTGCCGCCGGCGGCGACGCGGCGCAGGGTGGCGGCGAAGTCCTCGACGTCGACGATGCGGTCCTTGAGGAGGTAGCCGATCGCGCGTCCGCCGCCACCGGCGAGCAGTTCGGCGGCGCCTTCGGGCTCGATGTACTGGCTGAGGACGACGATCGGCAGGGACGGGAACGTGGCGCGCAGCGCGAGTGCGGCGCGCAGGCCCTCGTCGGCGAACGCCGGGGGCATGCGGACGTCGGTCAGTACGAGATCGGGGACCCGCTCGTGGACGGCGGCGGTCAGCGCCGCGCCGTCCGCGACGGCGGTCACCTCGAAGCCGAGGCGCTCGAGCAGCCCGGTGAGGCTTGCCCGGAGCAGGACGGTGTCCTCGGCCAGGATCAGGCGCAGCGGGTTCACCGGTCGTCCTCCTGTGGATGGGGCGGGCACGGGATCGTCACCCGCACCAGGGTCGGCCCGCCCGGGGGGCTGGATACCCGGATCGTGCCGTCGACGACCGCGACCCGGTCGGCGAGCCCGGTCAGCCCCGTGCCGTCGGCGAGGCGGGCGCCGCCGCGTCCGTCGTCCTCGACGTCGACGGTCAGCCGGCCGTGCCGCACGCGGGCGGTGAGCCGGATGTGGTCGGCGGCGCTGTGCCGGAGCGCGTTGGCCAGCGCCTCGGCGGCGGCGAAGTACGCGGCGGTCTCGACCGCTCGCGGTGGGCGGTGCGGCAGGTCGATGTCCGTGCCGACGGGCAGCGGGCAGAACTCGGCGAGTTCGTACAGGGCCGCGCCCAGCCCCCGGTCGGTCAGCACCTGGGGGTGGATGCCGCGGATCAGTTCGCGCAGGTCGGCCATCAGGGTCTTGGCCTGGTCGTGCGCCCTGGCGACGGCCCGACCCGCGGCGGAGTCGGCGGGCAGGTCCATCCGGGCGAGACCCAATTGCAGGGTGAGGCCGAGGAGTTGCTGCTGGGCGCCGTCGTGCAGGTCGCGTTCGATGCGGCGGCGCTCGGCGGCGAAGCCGTCCGCGAGTCGGGACCGGGAGCGGGTGACCTCGACGAGGCGGGCGGCGAGCGGGTCGGGGCGGGGCTCGACCAGGGTCCGGGACAGGGCGGCCTGCGCGCGGACGAGGGTGGTGAGAACCACGAGGCCCAGGACGCCCGCGGCGAGCCCGGCGGCGCAGTACGGAAGCGCGTCGGGGACGCTGCGCGCGTGGCCGATGCCGAGCGCCACCGGGCCGCCGCTGCTGCGCGCGACCACGAGCGGCGCGGCGAGCCATACCGGGCACAGGACGGCCCAGATCGCCGCGAGCAGCACCAGCCCGGGCCCGGCGACGGCGACCAGGTACCCGGCGGCGACCTCGCGCCAGGCGCGGGCCGTGGTGTACCTCGCGCGGAATCGAACGGCGCGGGGGCTCGGCTCGGGATCGGCCGGCTCGGGATCGGCCGGCGTGGCCGGCGCGGACGCCAGTACGCGCAGCCGGCGGCGTTCCAGGGCGGCCAGCGGAGCCGCGGCCAGGGGCGCGATACCGACGGTCAGGAGAATCCCGAACAGCAGGAGCGCGGCGCGGCGGACGGCGTCCGCCCACGAGGAGATGTCGGCCGGCCGGGTGCACGCCATCAGCACCGGTGTCGCGAATGTGCCGAGGACGACCAGGGCGAGGAGGCCGGTGGGCAGGCCGAGGGCGAGGTAGGCGAGCCCGCGTCGCATCCGCCGCAGCCGCAGCCGCAGCCGCAGCCGCGGGCCCGCGCCGGCCCTGCTGTCGGCAGGCGCGTGGTCGTCAGGCGCGTGGTCGGCGCTCGCGCGGCTTCCGGACCGCCGGCGACGAAGCAGGGCAGACGACGGCACGGCGGTCCTCTCGCGATCGTTGGCGGCGGTGCGCAAACCGTACCTACCGTGCCGTCGAGCCCGCCGCCCCGCCCGCCCTCACCTGTCGCGCGCCCGGCGGCCGTCGACGCGGCTCACGCGGCCTGAACGGCCGCCCCGACGGACCGTGGCCCTCACGTACGCGCCCCGGCGACTCGCACCGGGCGCTCCCGCGTTGCCTTCCGCGTGGTCACCACCGCGGCCACCACCGTCACGGCGAACGCCCCCGACACGGTGGTCGCCACCATGCCCCACGGCACCACCACGATCGCCGTCCCCGTCGCGGCCGCCGTGCTCCTGGCCGTACCGGCCATCCCCGCCGCCGCGACGAGACCGCCGAGCAGGAGGCCGATCGTGGTCACGGCACAGGCTTCGACGAGCGCCATCCGTACCACCTGCGGGCGTTCGAGGCCGCCGAGCCGGACGACCGCGAACTCGGTGCGGCGTTCGGCCGTGGCGATGACCAGCGCGTTGACCACGCCGATCAGGGCGTAGACACCCGCGAGTGCGAGCAGTACCGCGAAGATCTTGTCGTTGCCGTCCTGCTGTGCGTCGGCTCTGCCCCGCGCCCATCGCGCCACGGTGGTCGACTCGCCGAGACCCGCCGCGCGGATCCGCTTCGCGACCTCGGCGACGGACACGCCCGGCGCGACCGTCAGCACGGATTCCGCCGGCGCGGCGGCGACGAGATCGCCGGGCAGGGCCTCGCGCGGAATCAGGAACTCGTCGCCGATGTCCAGCGTTTCCGGCAGTACCGCGACCACCCGCAGGGTGCGCTCGTGCCCCGCGACGTCGACGCTCACCGTGTCGCCGACGCGCGGGGGACGGTAGCCCTCGGCGGGCACCGCGGAGCCGACGGCCACGGTGTCGCCGCGCAGGTCCGCCAGCGAGCCGGACGCGGGCGCGAGCGTACGGGCCCGTGCGTAGGCGGCCGGGTCGACGGCGATCACCCGCTCGTCGAACACGTGCGGCCGGGCGGCCCCGGCGCCGTCCCGGCGCACCTCGGCGGTCACCGGCACCGGTACGGTCAGCCGGGTCGACACGTCCGCGACGCCCGGGATCCCCGCCAGCCGCGCCGCCCGCGCGCCGTCCGCCGACGTGACGACGAGGTCGCCGCGGGTGAGTTGTTCCTGCTCGACACCGATCGACCGCGCCAATACCCCCAACGCGCCCGACAATCCGAGGACCAGCGAGACGAGGGTGATCAGCGGCGCCGCGACGGCCGCGTTGCGACGCGCGCCGTCGCGGATGTTCGCCTCGGCCAGCGCACCCAGCGCGCTGCGCCGCAAGATCAGTCCGAACACCCGTGCCACGAGCGGCACGACCAGCGGAGCGAGCGCCGACAGCGCCACCGCGCCGACGACCGCGAGCACCATCGCGATGGTGACCGCGCCGATCATGTCGGCGGCCTGCGCGCCGACGGCGAGCACGATCGACAGGGCGAGGCACGACAGGCCGACGCACCACCGGCCCGGCGTCATCACGCGGGCCGCCGCGCCGGTGTCGTGCATGGCCTCCAAGGGGCGGATGCGCCCCGCGCGCCGAGCCGCGTTCCACGAGCCGAGCAGGGCGATGCCGGTTCCGGTGGCGCCCGCGACGAGTACGGCCTTCCAGTCCCAGTACGTCGGTCGGAACCCGGCGGGCACGAAGCCGACGTGTTCGAGCAGTCGTGCCTGGACCCACGTGGCGATCAGCCCCAGCGGAGCGCCGCACAGCGCACCGACGACACCCAGCAGCAGCGACTCGGCCGCGAGCAACCGTCGCACCTGGCCGCGGCCGCCGCCCAACACGCGCAGTAGCGCGAGGTCCCGACGGCGCTGGGCGACCGCGAACGCGCAGGTCGAGCCGACGACGAAGGCCGCGAGGAACACCACGAGCGGGGCCTGAAGCCCCATCAGCATCGCCGCGCCGACGAAGCCTTCGCGCATCTCGTTGCGTTCGGCGTGCGGCAGGTCGGACGGGATGACCGGATCGGACACCGACATCAACACCAGCAGCGAGGCCTGGACGAGCGCGACGCCCAGCGCGATGGCCACCAGCGCGCCCGCGAACAACTGCTTGCGGTCGCGCAGCGTGCTCCAGGAGAGCGTGAACATCGGCTCACACCTCCAGCGACACGAGGCGATCGGCGATGCGCCGCGCGGACGGCCGCTCGATGCGATCGACCACCCGCCCGTCCGCGAGGAACACCACGGTGTCGGCGACCGCGGCGGCGACCGGATCGTGCGTGACCATGACGATCGTCTGTCCCGCGTCGTCGCACATGCCCCGCAACAGCCCCAACACGGTGCGGGCGGACGCCGAATCGAGCGCACCGGTCGGCTCGTCCGCGAACAGCACCCTGGGTCGGGTGACCATGGCCCGCGCCAGCGCGACGCGCTGCTGTTGCCCACCCGACAATTCGCGGGGGCGATGCCGTCCCCGGTCCGCGAGCCCGACGTCGGCGAGCGCGGACCGGATGTCCTCGCGCCGCACCCCGCGCCCCGCCAGCCGCAGCGGCAGCGCCACGTTCTGTTCGGCGGTCAGGGACGCGACCAGGTTGAAGTTCTGGAACACGAACCCGACCGTGCCGCGCCGCAGTCGGGTCAGGCGCCGGTCGTCCGCGTCGGTCAGGTCCTCACCGAGGAGGGTCACGCGGCCCGAGTCGAGCGTGTCGAGTCCGGCGGCGCAGTGCAGCAGCGTCGACTTGCCCGATCCCGACGGCCCCATCACCGCGACCCAGGCGCCGGCCGCGATCGACAGGTCCACACCGTCCAGCGCCCGCACCCGTGCGTCGCCGCTGCCGTACCCGCGCACCGCCTGCCGCATCTCCAGGACAGGTACATCGGGTCGCGCCGGAGCGGGCCGTACCGGCTCCGAACCTCTCGGCGCGTACTCCACTTTGCCACCCGTGCCGCCCACTTCGTCCTCCCGGCCCCGCTCGCCGCCACGGTTCGGGCGGTATGCGAAGTCCATCAACACGGGCGGTCGGGGGCACTCCGGGAGGCAGGCGGATCCCGGGTATCCCTAGGCATACCCGGGGTATCGACGGTCCGCGTCGCGGACGCTCCCACCGCGGTACTACCGGTGCGCGCCGTGCACGATCAGCGCCCAGGCCAGGCAGGCGAACGCCGCCGTGTGCAGGAACGCGCGGACGATGTTCCAGGTGACCCACTTGCCCTCGAAGTCCGCGCGGATCGCGGCCGATCGCCCGGTCCGGTCGGGATCACCGGCCTCCGCGAGTCGGTTGTTGAGGGGCACGTTGACGCCGGCGGTGACCACGAAGGCGACCAGGTACAGCGCGAG
Organism: Embleya sp. NPDC056575; assembly: GCF_042793325.1. Classification (NCBI taxonomy): domain Bacteria; kingdom Bacillati; phylum Actinomycetota; class Actinomycetes; order Kitasatosporales; family Streptomycetaceae; genus Embleya; species Embleya sp. NPDC056575. The sequence continues at coordinate 20,477 of NZ_JBHTVA010000070.1, read as the reverse complement.
CGCCGCCAGCACCCAGGGCAACACGGGCCGACCCTGGTCGCGCCAGGCCTGGACGGTGGCCACACCGAGGAGCGGGATCGTGCCCATGAACGGAAGCATGAAGACCGGGTTGAGGATGGCCTTGTTGATGTCCCGCATCGCCTCGACGAACGTGTGGTCGGACGACCGGCCGAGACCCGGCATGACCGAGTAGGAGAAGGCGGCGAACAGCCCGGCCATCAGCCCCGCGGTGACAAGGGTGGTGAGCAGCACACCGGTCTGCAGGTGTTCCATGGCGCGTCCTCCTGGTTGCGAGTCATCTCGACGACGCGGCCACGAGGGCGTCGCCGCAGGTCAACCATCGGATCTCGGGTGGATCTTCGGCAACGGCCGTTTCCGCAAGGCGCGTTAACCTGACGGTTAACGTCACGGCCGCGGCCCGGGAAAGCGCAGGTCGGGTCGTACCGTCCGCGCCACCGCGCCTCAGACCGTGGCGGTGACCGAAGCGTCCCGGCGGACCGGCGTCATGGTGTCGGCACGGTTGAGCGGGACGAGGGCGACCCAGATCAGGGCGGCGCCGATCGGGAGGAGGTTCAGGTCGGCCATGATGGCCACGAAGCCCACGAGGACCAGCACCGGGGCAGCCGCCGAGGCGAGGCCGCGCCGGGGGCCGACGACCGCGTACCGCACGAACAGCGCGAGCAGGCCGAGCATGAAGAACACCGGTCCGATCTCGTAGAACGCCTGGGGGATCACGGCGGGGACGTCGGCGTACCGGTCGGACAACGCGCTCTTCTCGGCCGCGTCGGCCGCCTTCAGCCCGACGACGATGTCGACGACGGCGACGCGGACGAAGGCGGCCAGCCCGACGGCGGCCACGGTGGTGAGCGCGTCGGCGGTGATCCTGCGGGCCCGACCGCCACCTCCGGCGTCGAGGATCCGGCGTCGCAGTCCCGCGATGACCACGCCGTACAGGAGCAGGGACCCGAGGAAGAGCAGGTGGCCGATGGTCCAGGCGGGGCCGGGACCGTGCTGCCCGTCGATGCCGTCGACGAGACGCACGACACCGTAGGCGCCCATGAGGGCGGGGGCGAGGTGGAAGGCGGTCCTGGTCATGAGCGATTCTCCCGGGATTCGGAACGGGTGTTTCCCATGTCCTCAATCCTCTGGAGAACGACGGTCCCGCAGATCGCCGCGGCCGGTGATCTCCGGATATGGCCGGCGCGGGGGAGAAGCGACGCCCGGCTCCCCCGCGCGACCGATGGCCCGCCACCCGTCGCCCCGGTAGGCCCGTCCGAAGGCCCGTCAGGCCGGCTCGATCAGCCGGGTTTCGTACGCGGCGATGACGGCCTGGACCCGGTCGCGGAGCCCGAGCTTGGACAGCACGTTGCTCACGTGCGTCTTGACCGTGTGCTCGCTGACGACCATGGCGGTGGCGATCTCCGCGTTCGACAGACCACGGCCCAGCATGCGCAGGGTCTCGCGTTCGCGCGCGGTCAGCACGGCCAGGCGCTCGGACTCGGTCGCCCCGGCGCGCGGCCGGTTGCGGGTGATGTCCGAGATGAGCCGCCGGGTGACGGCGGGCGCCAGCAGCGACTCCCCTGCGGCGACCACCCGCACCGCGTGCACGAGATCGTCCCGCCGCACATCCTTGAGCAGGAAGCCGCTCGCCCCCGCGTAGAGGGCGTCGTAGACGTAGTCGTCCCGGCCGAACGTCGTGAGCATGATCGCGCGGGCCGGGGTCTCGGCGCACACGATCTTCGCGGCCTCGATGCCGTCCAGGCCCGGCATACGGATGTCGAGCAGGACCACATCGGGGACGTGCTCGCGGACGGCGGCGACGGCGGCGGTGCCGTCCGCCGCCTCGCCCACGACCTCGATGTCGGGCTGCGCGTCCAGGATCATCGCGAAGCCGCTGCGCACCAACTCCTGGTCGTCGGCGAGTACCACGCGGATCACGAGGCCACCGCCGAGGTCGGGGTGTAGGGCAGACGCGCGTGTACGCGGAACCCGCCTTCGGGCAGCGGGCCGGAATCGGCCGTTCCGCCGCAGGCGAGGGCACGTTCGCGGATGCCGATCAGGCCGTCGCCGCCGCGCCGCCACCCTGCGGCATTCGCTTCGCCGCCGCCCCTGCCGTCGTCGGTCACAGTGATCTCCAGTTCGTCGCCGGTCCAGCTCAGCCGTACCTCCGCCGTGGAGGCGCCGGCGTGCTTGACCGTATTGGTGAGGGCTTCCTGGACTATGCGGTACGCGGCCAGGTCCGCGTCGGCGGGCAGGTCGCGACGGTCCCCTTCGACGACGAGTCGCACCTGGACGTGAGTACGGTCGACGTGCTCGATGAGCTGGGCGATCGTGTCGACGGTCGGCTGGGGCGCGCGGGTACCGATGTCCTGCTCCTGATCGTCCTTGAGGACGCCCAGCATGCGGCGCAGTTGCTCCATCGCGTCGCGTCCGGCCTCCGCGATCGCGTCGAAGGAGCGTTCGGCCCGGTCGGGGTCCGTTCGCACCACGACGGGCCCGGCCTCCGCCTGGACGATCATGATGCTGACCGCGTGCGCGAGGATGTCGTGCATGTCGCGGGCGATACTCGCGCGCTCCTCGGCCGCAGCCCGCGCCGCCTCGGCCTCACGCTCACGCTCCAACTGGGCGGACCGCTCCACCAACGCATCCGACCTCTCCCGAGCCGCCCGGGCGAGCATGCCCATGAGGAACGCCATGACGGGCAGGAGCAGCGTGAACATGAACTGCCCCGCGTCGTTGTCCTTGACCAGCAGCGCGCCGAACGGGGTGGTGGCGGTGAGCGTGCCGATGAACCCCCAACGCTGCCACCGATGCCGCCCACGATCGGCCAACGTGTAGATGGCCACCAACGCCCCGTACTGCAACGTCTGCCCGGGCCGATCATGCAACGACACGGCGGTGGCGAAGAAGGCGACGATCAACGTGACCGCGAACGGCGCCCGCCGCCGCCAGATCAACGGCACGACCGTGCCGAGATTGACCACGAAGCCGAGCGGCGTCACATCGGGCGCGGTCGCGAACGGAACGAACACCGGCGCGGCAACCGCCCCCGCGACCAGCACATCCAAAAGCCGACTGTCGCCACACACGGCGCGCAGACGCGCGGCACTACCGCCGAACCAAGCTGACATCCAGTCAGTATGTGGGCGGAGCCCACCACCGAGCCTCGGTCGCGCGAGTGGTTCACCGCCGGACGCGGGATGTCAGGGCCGCCATACGCTGCGGAGGAGGGTGCAAGCTGGGTTGGTGGACGGGTGTCCAAGACGGCCGAACTCAAGGGGTGTCGGGCGTCCGCAGCGGTTCGGGGCGGCGGCGACGACGGATGAGCAGCGCCGCGGCAACCAGGAGCGCGCCGACCACACCCATCACGATGGGCAGAGTGGTACCGACGAGCACGATCAGGTCGTGGCCGTCACGGGCGTCGTTCGCGGCGGCTTTCACGGACCCGGGGGTCTGTTGGTAGAAAACGTCGGAGACCGGCAGCAGCGGGAGGAAGGCGCCGCCGCTCGGGGCGATGACTCCGGCCACGCGCTGCTGGGACCGCTGCGTGTCGATCACGATGCCGGTCTCGGGGGCGATCCAGAAAGTATCCGCACTCGCCAGCGTGTAGGCGAGCGGCACCGGATCGCTCAATGTGGGCAACAGCGCCGCCAATTGCTCCTTGGCGGCGGGCGGTAGGGTCCCGAGCTGGGCGACCAGGGCCAGGGTGGCCTTGGGGACGGCCGGCGGCAGACCGGCGAGCACTTGGGCGTCGGTGATCCGAGTGGGCTGCAGGTGCGCCTCGTACACGTAGGTGCCGAGTCCCGACCTGTTCTCCGTGCGTGTGTAGGTCAGCGGGGTCGTGCTCCCGGTTTCCGGCCGCCAGCCGGTGTACGTCCGCTTCTTCGCGCCGAGCGGCCAACTCACCGTCAGGCCCTGGGCCTCGACCACCGTCCAGTCCGCCGGATGGCTGCCTGCCGGTTCGAGCGTCTTGCGGTCGACGGCGTATTTCCAGTCCGTCTTCTCGACCCGATTGCCTGCGGCGGTCGTCGTCCGGGCATCGCTGACCAGGGCCGTGTTGCCCGAGGTCGCCTCGACCTTCACGGTCCGCTCGATGGCCAGGGGGACGTCTCGTTTGACGGCTGTCGCAAGGCTGCCCTTCGCCACCTCCTGGGCGTCGAGCAGAGTCCTGAAACTGCCGATGTAGGACCGCTTGGCGTCGGTGTCGTCGGGGAGTCGAACCACATAATTCGGCGTGATGACGTACGCGAGCACGAACGCGCAGGCGATCAGGATCAGCCCCACCGCGACAGCGACACCGCGGAGCACCGTGTTCGTCCGCATGACGGGCTCTCCCACTGAACTGGTTCTCGAACATGCTCGTGACCGGGCCCGTGTGCCCCGAACGCCCCACCACGACGCCTGTGGCCTGCCATCCGGGTGACGCCGCTGACAGCGCCCCCCATCGGACCCCGCCGGCACATTCACAACCGACACCCTCGAGCCCACGGTCGACGCCGGCCGGGCCGGCGCGGATGCGGCGGCCGTTCGAGGAAGTCGTCGCGAGCCGCACCGTGTACCGAGACGACGTCAGCCCCGATCGGCGAACCGATCGGGGCTGACGTTTTGCCTGTTCGGGCCGGCGGAGGATATGGGGTTCTCGGTCCCGCGCCCTACGACTCGGTGGTGCTGCGGGCGGTCTGTGGCAGCTCTGGGATGAAGGGGCGTACAGCGCCACTGCCGGCGGGTGAAGGCGGCCGCCGCGCCCAGCGGGTCGAGTCTCCCCATGCCCGCCGCGGACAATCCCACGCCGGTACACGCGAGAGCGCATCCGGCTCGGTCACGTCGCCTGGGCGAGTCGGACGGCGTCGGGGCCGGCTGGGAAGCGCAGTCGGCCGGTCGTGTCGTGGGCGGCGCGCCAGACCGTCTCGGCGACATCGCTCTCCTGGGTGAACAGATCCTGGCCGGTGAAGTCGGCCATGGCCTTCCTTGCGAACGGCGCGTAGGGCGGTGGGACCAGCTCGTCCAGCGGCCCGCCGTCCATGGCCTTGCCCGCGAAGTTCGTCGTCAGACAGGCGCCCGGCTGGACCGTCTTGGCCCGTACGCCGAAGGGTGCGAGTTCGAGCGCGAGGGACGAAGTGAACCCCTCGACGGCCGCCTTGCTCGCCTTGTAGACGGCCGAGAGGGGCATGTCGCCCAGCACCACGCTGGAGGTCACGTTGACCACCACGCCGGATCCGCGCTCGCGGAACTGGGGCAGCACCGCCTGGGTCGTGGCCATCACGCCGAACGTATTGGTCTCGAAGACCTCCCGCACGCGGGCCATCGGGGTGCCCTCGAACACGCTGATCGAGGGGACACCCGCGTTGTTGACCAGGGCGTCGATCGGCCCGGCGAGCTCGAGCGCGGCGGTGATCGTGTCGGGCTTGGTCACGTCCAGTTCGACGATGCGCAGCCGGTCCGACTCGGGCAGGACATCCGGGCGCCGGCCGCGCATCGTCGCGATGACGTTCCACCCCCGCGCGTGGAAGTGGAGGGCGGTCGCGCGGCCGTAGCCGGACGAGGTCCCGGTGATCAGAACAGTGTTCATGCTGTGCCCCTTGCGATGTGGTGGGATCCGCGGACCGGAATGTTCATTCCTGCTCAGCGGTGGTTTCAGTGATCCCATTGAATCGCTCTGAGCTGGGAAAACAGTAGAACTATCCTCGCCCCTCCTTGCACGATTCTCCCGTTCTGCCCAATCGTGCTTACAGCATGACGCTTGCCGGGGTGCGGGCGGCGTCCCGCAGGCGGACCGCGTCCCGGCCCGGGGGCGCGCCGAACCGGCGGCGATACTCGCGGCTGAACTGCGACGGGTTGTCGTAGCCGACGCGCCGGCCGACCCCGGCGACGTCGCCCGGGTGGGTGGCCAGCAGCAGTCGTGCCTCCTGGAGCCGGATCTGCTTCTGGAACTGGATGGGGCTCATCGCGGTCACCGCCTGGAAGTTGCGGTAGAACGCGGAGGCGCTCATGCCGGAGAGGCGGGCCACGTCCTCGACCCGGAAGGGCTCGGCGTAATGCTCACGGATCCAGCGTGCGGCACGTGAGACATGACTGAGACCGCTGTCGGCGATGCCCAGTTGGCGCACCGTCGCACCCTGCTCGCCGGTGATCACCCGCCACAGGATCTCGCGTTTGACCAGCGGGGCCAGTACGGCGCGGTCGCGGGGTTCGTCGAGCAGGCGCAGCAGCCGGACCACCGCGTCCAGGAGGGCGGGCGGGGCGTTGCTGACGGCGATCCCCGATGGCGGGCCTCCGCCGGTGCGGGGCATGTCTCCGGGGCCGGCCCGCAGCAGGAGGTCGGCAACGGCGGACGGTTCGAGAACGAGCCCGAAGCCCAGGGCGGGGCGGCCGGGGTCGGCCTGGGTGAACTGTCCGGTGACCGGCAGGTCGACGGAGGCGACCAGGTACTGCCCCGGTCCGTACTCGTAGACCCGATCGCCCAGCGCGAGCCGTTTGGCGCCCTGGGCGATGACCGCCAGGACCGTGCCGGACATGGAGGGCGCGGGCGGGTCGGGCCGGTCGACCTTCGAGATCAGGACGCCGTCGACGGCGGTGGTCCAGTCGGGGCGGGCGTGCCGGGCCAGGAGCTCGCGGAACTCATCGAGGGACATGCGCCCATTTCAGCAGCAATGCGTGAAAGCACTCCCGGTTTCGCGAGGATCGTGCAAGAGCGGGAGAGGATCATTCTAACGTTTCCGCAGGTCAGAGGCATTGAATGGAGGAAGTCCACTCCACCGATACGAAGAAGGCTCCCCATGATTGCCAACTACGGATTCAACGCCACGCTGACCGCCGCTCCCGGGATGGGCGGCCGGCTGGTCGATCTGCTGTCGACCGGCCTCGACGAGGGCAGCCCCGGCGCGAGCGAGCACTGCGTCGTCTACCTGGTCTCGCGTTCCGCCTCCGACCCCGACGTCGTACACGTCACCGAGGGATGGACCAGCGAGGAAGACCACCACCGGACGTTCGCCGGTGAGGCCGCCCAGGCGATCGTGGCGCGGATCGGCGAACTACTGGCCAAGGAGCCGGAGAACACCGACTACGTCCCGGTCTGCGGCAAGGCCGCCTTCTAGGCCTCGGGGAGGCCGCCCCGGTGCTGCCGAGGCGGCCCTCGCTCCACCCGAAATCCCGCCCGAACGCCCCCGCACCACCCCGCGAAAGGCCGACGACCATGACCACAGCGCGCCCCGCCCTGGACCCCGAACTGCGCGACCTCCTCTCCGACATGCCGCTGATGCCCGAGCTCACCGTGGAATTGCTCGCACAACTGCGGCAGTACCCCTCGACGCCGGTCGAGTCCCTGCTCGCCGACCGGCGGGTCGACCGACGCGAGGTCACCGTGCCCGCCAAGGACGGCACTGCGATACCCCTGTCGGTCTTCACCCCCGGCAGCGCCGACCGCACCACCGCCGCGCCCTGCGTGTACTGGATCCACGGCGGCGGAATGGTGATGGGCGACCGTTTCTCGCAGATCGACATCCCGCTGGAGTGGCTCGACGAGTTCGGCGCGGTCGTGGTGTCCGTGGACTACCGACTGGCGCCCGAGGCCACCGGCACCGTCCCCGTCGACGACTGCTACCAGGGACTGCTCTGGGTCGCCGAACACGCCGAGGAACTGGGCGTCGATCCCGCCCGGATCATCGTCGCGGGAGCCAGCGCGGGCGGCGGCCTGGCGGCCGGCGTCACCCTGCTGGCCCGCGACCTCGGCACTCCGGCGATCGCCGCGCAGATACTGACCTGCCCCATGCTCGACCACCGCAACACCAGCACCTCCAGCCTCCAGTACTCCGGCGGCCCCGGCGTCTGGACCCGCGAGATGAACGACTTCGGCTGGCGCTGCGTTCTCGGCGACCTCACCGATGACGACGTGCCCGCGTACGTCTCGCCCTCGCTGGCCGACGATCTCTCGAACCTGCCGACCACCTACATCGACACCGGCTCCGCCGAAGTGTTCCGCGACGAGGACACCGACTACGCCACCCGGATCTGGGCGGCCGGCGGACAGGCCGAACTCCACGTCTGGGCAGGCGGTTTCCACGGCTTCGACGCCCTGTACCCGCAGGCGCACATCTCGGCCACGGCCCGCCGCACCCGCACCGCCTGGCTCGCCCGGCTCTTACACACCACATGACGCCGCAACCCGCGATGCCCCCGGCACACCCGACGCCGACTCGGCACACGAAGCCCGGGAACGGGAGCGAGGCGCTGATGCGCCGCAACCGAGACCAGAACCGAGACCGACAACGACGTTGCCCCCCGGTCGCAGGGCGACCGGGGGGCAACGTTTTGCCTGTTCAGGCTGGCGGAGGATACGAGATTCGAACTCGTGAGGGGGTGAACCCAACACGCTTTCCAATTGCTCATCTGCCCGTTCGACTGGGGCTACTGGCGTTCTGACCTGCGACGGAGCACTCGGCTGCCGGTGTTGTGAACGCTGCCGGACGCCCACGAATGCAACCAGAACTGCAACCAGAGCTTCGGGCATCGCAGGGTGGGTGTGGAGTTCGGTCAGCAACCGCCAGCCGTGCCAACTGTTAATCAGATTGCGTGGCTCCCTCAGACTGAGCGGGCGTATGAGCCCTGTCGTCGTCGGCCAACCCGGTGATCAGGCACGAGCCCGGCACGCGGACGCTACGCCCGCCGTGGCCAAAGCGGTGGGCGACTCGATTCGTTCGGCCGGAAAACCTCGGACCTGTGCCTACGCCCCTTCGGTGTCAAGTCCTTGGCGCAACCATGTGCGCAAGCGTTCGGCGCCCTCGGGGTCTTCCGCGTCGTCCCGCAGTGTGACCAGAACCGTCAATTTCAGTGTGTCTCCTGCGTCAGCGGCCTGACGTGCGAGGCGTTCGGCGACTTCACCGTTGCCTATCTGTTCTCGCAACGTGTCCATGTGCCACCGAATCAGTGTGCTTCCAGCGTCGGCAGCTTCCCGGATCAAGCGTTCCACGCCGTCGTGGTCGCTATCGTGGTCTCGGAGGGCGATCAGCAGGTCCAGTGGGCCGGTGTTTCCGGCGTTGACGGCTTCGCGAACCAGACGTTCCGCCCTCTCGTGGTCGCCCTTTCGCTCCCGTCGGGTAATCAGCAACGTCAGTGGGCCCGTGTTTCCGGTGTCGAAGGCTTCGCGAACCAGACGTTCCACGCCGTCGTGGTCGCTCTCGTGGTCTCGGAGGGCGATCAGCAGGTCCAGTGGGTCGGTGTTTCCGGTGTCGATGGCTTCGCGAACCAGACGTTCCGCCCCATGGCGGTCGCCTTGTCGCTCCCGCAAGGTGATCAGCAGGCCGAGTGGTTCGGTGTTTCCTATTTCGAAGGCTTCGCGAACCAGACGTTCCGCCCCTTCGTGGTCACCTTGTCGCTCCCGTAAGGTGATCAGCAGCGTCAGTGGGTCGGTGTTTCCTGTTTCGATGGCTTCGCGAACCAGACGTTCCGCCCCATGGCGGTCGCCTTGTCGCTCCCGCAAGGTGATCAGCAGGCCGAGTGGTTCGGTGTTTCCTAT
>NZ_JBHTVA010000070.1:0-10866 GCF_042793325.1 Embleya sp. NPDC056575 | reverse complement strand
TCGTGGTCACCTTGTCGCTCCCGTAAGGTGATCAGCAGCGTCAGTGGGTCGGTGTTTCCTGTTTCGATGGCTTCGCGAACCAGACGTTCCGCCCCCTCCTTATCACCCCTCTTCTCCCGCCTTGTAACTCGAAGTTCCTGTAGACGAGTGCTGGTAGTTCGGCGGCGTTTGGTGCCACTACCGGTTCTTGCTCGTTTCCCCGGTGTGGCCGGTTGCTTCGGTGGTTCGCTGTTTCCGGCGTCGGCAGCTTGGTGAGTCAGGCGTTCGGCGCCGTCGTGGTCGCCCGCTCGTTCCCGCAAACGGGCCAACTCCCCAAGCGCCTGCGGGTCCTGGGAGTTCGCTGCTTTGTCGTAGAGGTGTTCCGCATGGTGTAGCCGAAGTCTGTGGCGTGCGGCTTCGGCGAGGTTGAGTAGGTCATCGGGGGTTCGGGCGTGGTCGTGCGCGGCGTTCCAGAAGGAGGCGCCTGGGCAGTGCGCACGGCGGGTGTGCCGGGCGTGTTGTTCGAGATAGTCGGCGAGCCGATAGGTCGGGCCTCCTTCAGTAAGGCCATCGTTGCGCTGTCGGGATCGGATCCTGGTCACAGGTGCGGTGGCCCCTTGGACAGGGGAGGTGGCGTATGCAAGGGCCTGTTCGAACCAGTCGTCACCGAAAGCATCGGATTCGTCGTCGGTGAGGTAGGCGTCTGCGGCGTTCTCAAGAAAAGCTTGATGTAGGACGGGCCCATGGCCGAGGCGCCGTGCGTCCATGGCAGCCTCGATCACCGCCCGCGCTCCCGCCGGCGCGAGCTGGTAGCGCTTGAGCAGGGCTAGTGCGCCCGCGAGGTACTGCGTGACACGCCCGGTGTCTCCTCTCGCGAGGGCTTGCGCCAGTCGGGGGTCCTGGTCCGCGCGTTCGCGCAGTGTGTCCAGGTCTGCCCCGGTGAATGCCTCGGGGATGCGCAGGTCGGTGCCGGTGAGCAATACCCGTGCCTGTGCGTGCCGGTCCGGGGTGCCGGGCTCGGTCGCGGTGGTGAGTGTGTTCCAGTGCGGGTCGGGCCAGAGCGTCGCCAGCACGAGCACCGGTCCTCGGGACGGGTCGCGTAGAAGTTCGCGTAGTTCGGCGGCGATGCGTTCTCCGGTGTCGGCGGGTTCGAGGTAGAACTGGGCTTCGTTGAGCCACACGACCGTGCACGGTCCCACCGCGCCCAGGTCTGTCAGGGCGGCTTCGGGGCGCCCGGGGGCGATGGGGTGCCAGAGCCGCCATTCGTCCGGTACGCCCGACAGTGCTTCCCAGCAGGCGCGGGTTTTGCCGGTGGAGGACCCCGCCACCAGCGTGACCATCGTGCTCTCTCCGCCAGCGGCGCGTTGGACCGCCGCGCGCAGGACCTGGTCGTGGTCGCGGGGTACGTACACCGGCAGCACCGGCAATGTGCCCCCGGTGTGCCCGGGTGCGTCCATCGCACGGTGCACCTCCAAAGCGAACGGGTCCGTGAACTCGCGCACGGGTCGCCCGACGACCTCGTCACCGTCGACGGTGGGTACGTCGGGGTGGGACAGGCGAGGTCGTCCGGCGGGTCGGCGTTTGCGTTCGGCCTCGATACGCCGACGTTCCCAGGCTGCGGCCGGTGTCGGGACACGGTCGGGGTTGAGGCGGGTGGCCTCGCGTTCCAGCCACGTCACCAGGAACGCGAAACGGCGTGGGTCGGCGGGTACCCCGTGCCCATTGAACCAGTCGCCGAGCAGGGTCGTGTTCAGCACGATCGGGGGTTGTTGCGCGGCGCCTTGGTGGACGAGTTTCGTGTAGGTGGGAGATCCGGCCTGCTCGCGCAATTCCCTCAGTGTCCGCGCCAGTTCCCACGCCTTGTCGCCGTCGCCGCTCTCGGTGTGCCCCGCCACGACCGGTCCCCACGTCGTCCGGTCCGGATCCGGTCCGGACGTCCGCCGGAAATCCCGCGTTCCCGGTCTGGGCAGCCTAGACAGCCGGAGGCGGCCCGGTGGCGGTTGCCGGAAAATCCCCGGCCGGCGCCCGATGGGACCACACGAACCCCACATGGCGGTTCACACCCCCTCGGGAGCCCACCATGAACGACGACCACCCCGCCACGGCGACCGCCACAACCGCCGACCCCGCGTCTGCCACTCGACGTCGCTTCGTCCGCATCGGGCGTTCCCTCGCCGTGAGCGCGGTGCGCGGCGTGGCCACCGGGGCCGGGACCGCCGCGGGTACGTGGGTCGTGTGGTGGATTACCCACCGCTGACCATCGCGTGAGCGTTGAGGCGGGGGTTCGAGGCGTGTGGCCGAAGCCCAGATCCACGGAGATAAATTAAGCAGTATATGTCCGAAATAAATGCAACCAGAACTGCAATCAGAAACGACGTCGGCCCGGACCATCGAAGTGGTCCGGGCCGACGTTTTGCCCTGGTGGGCGGGTGCGGAGGATACGAGATTCGAACTCGTGAGGGGGTGAACCCAACACGCTTTCCAAATGTTCGTCTGGGGGTTCGGGTTCAGCCAGGGGCGTCTTGACCTGCGGTGGAACCGGTGGCTGTGGAGGTTTCGGACGGTGCTGAACGGAGGTGAATGCAACCAGAACTGCAACCATGGGAGTCCAGCCCCTGCTCACCCCCTGCGCCAGGCACTGAGCAGATCCTCTGGGCCGTACGCCGCCTGGAGCCCGGAACAGCTGACTCCGTTGCGGGAGACCGCGACCAGCGGTACGGGCTCGTCGGTGATCGCCGCCCGGTGCTTGTGCAGCGCGGCCAGGTCGTGGCTGTCGAACGCGGAGTTCTCCAGCCACTTGACCGAGCCGAGAAAGAGCAACTGCTTGGCTACCGGCTGCCGGTCGGCGCCCACCAGGTCGATTTCCACGTCGTTGCTGCGGGTCCAGTAGCCGCCGATCGCCGAGGTGGCGGGCAGGAACTCGTCAGGCAGGAGGCGGGCGAGGGATTCCCGGACCAGCGGCTCGACAGCACGCCCCCGCCAACTCGTCCACTGCTCCTTGATCCGGCTCAGAGTGAGATCCCCGCGCATTCGCTCGATCTCCGCCATGTGCGGATCCAGAAACGCGAGCCAGAACCGCAGGTAAGGGTCGGCCACCCGGTAGCGGCGTTCCTTCGACGGCCGCAGTGAGAGCGGCAGCTCGGCGGCCACGACACGTTTCTCGGTCAGGACATCAGTGGCCCGGGTGAGAGTTGTGTGGGCGATGCCGCCCGCGGCACGCGCGATGTTGGTGAAGGTCCGCTCCCCGCTTCCGATGGCCCGCAGGACCTCCCTGCTCATCGCCTGCGGTGGAAACTCGGCGGCCAATGAGCGCTCGGCCGAGACCAGCAGCGCCGAGATCGGGTTGTCCAGCGAATCGCGGAGGAACTCCCAGACGTCCGCTCCCGGCCGCCACTCGGCACAGATCAGTGGCAGCCCACCCGTGATCAGGGCGGCATCGAAGGCGGCCGCCGGCTCAAGCCCGAGCATCTCGCCGATATCGGCAGGATTCAGCGGCCCTACGACCATTTCGCGACCGCGCTGATGGAAGGGGCGGTCGTAACTGTTCAGCGCCTCCATCATCGACAGGTCGGACCCGACCAGGAGGAGCAGTACGGGTTTGCGGCAGAGCAGGCGGTCCCACGCCCGTTGAAGCATGCCCTCGAAGGCGTCGATGCGGTCCATGAGATACGGAACCTCATCGATGACGACCACGCTTGGGCTGTCGTCGGGCAGAATCTCCGCAAGGAGCCTGAAGGCGGCATTCCACTGCTCCGGGGTCTCCTCCGAGAAAAGTTCCGTCTCCGGCAGAGTGGATCTGGCGACGGCATCGAGCAACTCCGTCAGCTCGTCCTCCGCCGTGCCGCCCGCCGCGGTGAAGAAGAGGTACGGCGCCTCGGTGTGCCGGAGGAACTCCTCGACGAGGCTGGATTTGCCGACCCGCCGCCTTCCGCGCATGAGAATGCACTGACCGGGTTTCGCCGACCCGACAGCATTGTCAACCGCCTGCAAGGCGTTGCCGAGCATGTTCAGCTCGCGCTCCCGCCCGATGAAACGACGCATGACGAACCTCTCGCCAGGGATAGTATCGATGGAGATACTATCCCTGGCGATACTGTCATTCCTTCGTTCGGGCATGACGCTGTGGATCCGGGAGACGGTGAAAACACGCTCAGCGTCCCGCAGGTGGCACCAGGCGCCGAGGGCGTGGTGTCAGCCGACGGGGTAGCCCTAGGCGAGGGCGGGCTTGCGGAGGCGGGGAGCTTGTCGAGGGGGACGGCGAGATGGCGTTCACCGGGGCGGGTGCAGTGGGCGCGGGTGCGGCGGTCGGTGGCGAGGAGAGCCGCGACGGCGAAGTCCACGCACTCGATCAGATGCGCCGGCCGGGTGTTACGGACCTGGCCGGCGCGGCGGGCAGCGTCGTTGGTGACCGTCTGCGGGAGCGGAGCGGCGGTGGCGTCCGGATACCGGCGGAGTTCGGTCGTGTGCCGGCTTGGTCGGCGCCGCCCTGCCGCGTGTGGTCAGTGCGAGTTTCCGGAGGTGAGTTCGGCGAGTCCGCCGGCTTGGAGCAGCAGCGGCCAGGCGAAGGACGCGATCGGCTCCTCGGCGTAGAAGTCGCCGCCGAGTGCTTCCGCGACCGCCTTGACCGTCGCCGCGGACGGGCGGAGCGTCTTCTCACTGCAGCGCAGTCGGCCTGCCGTGCACAGCTGGAGCACCGCCTTCAGGTTGGCCTGCGCCTCGTCTCGGTCCTGCGTACCCGCCGCTCGTCGTGGTTGCTGGTCACAGAGACCTCGTCCCCACGAGGTAGTCGTAATCGCCCGCGCCGCAGGTGCGCTCCAGCGTGCGTACGATCTTTTGGGCGTCGTCGCGTGGGCCGTTGATGTAGAACGGCTTCCCCTGGCGGCCGAAGCCGATTCGCGGGGCGGCCGGGCCAGGCTCGCCGAGGTGCGGAGACCTGCGCGAAGTCCGGCGCGGGCTCGAAGCCGAGGGCGCGGGCGTAGGCCACACCACCGTGCACGATGCTCTGCGCCTGATCCAGGCTGATCCGCAGCGGAGGCCGGCCGAACGCCCGGTAGTAGTCGCGTACGTAGGCGTCCAGCGATCCCCCGCCCATCACCTGTGGGCCGCCGGTGTCCTTGACGCCGAGGCAGTAGACGTCGACCAGGAATCCGCAGACGGTGACCCGGCTGGCCCGCTCCTGGCGGGCGATCAGGACTTGGGCGAAACCGGCGGCCTCGGGATCCCCGGCGCCCTCGGCGTCGGCGCGCGCCCAGTCGGGGGCCTCGGACAGCTCCAGGTCCGTGGTCCAGCCGGCGTTCACCCAGCAGCCCACCACCGGGCGCTCGGCTGGCTCGGCCGTGGTCTGCTGTTCGTGGGCCACCTGGCGCACCAGCGAGCTCGCCCGGGCCGGTTTCAGCCCGAGGGCCCGCACGATTTGCTTCGGTCCGCTGCCCTTCTCCCGCAGCGACCGAACCTGGTACAGCAGTTGAGCATCATCGTCATGCACGGGGCCATTGTTCCGCAGCGCCGGGGCGTCGGACGCCGGGATCGGCTGTTCCCGTTGTCCCCGGACGGGGACGTGCGTGGGCATGCGGGCCCGATCCGGGCGTTTCCCGGCCGCCCGTCCGTGCCGGGGAAGGCGTTCCCGTACGGGTGAGACGGCCACCCGCGGTCCCGCCGCTCCGTAAAGTCGGGGCGAGGCGGCACGGCCGTGGGAACAGGGAGGGCGCAGCGATGGCAAAGAGTGCGAGGGAGCGGCTGGGGGTGCTGCTGGGCGGGTCGAAGGCGGCGGAGTTCAGCGCCCGGCTCGAAGCACCGGCCGACGGTGTCGGCCTTGAGGTGGCCGGGGTCGGACCGGTGCGCCTGCCGCTGCGTGCGCCGCAGGTGAAGAAGCTCATCGCGGTGGCGCGTCCGGCGCTGTTCGGCCGGGGGGAGGACACCCTGAGCGACAGCAGTGTGCGCGACACGTGGCAGATCCCGCCGGACCAGGTCACGCTGGGCGGCCCGGCCTGGCCGACGCTGCTCGACGGCGCGCTGGAGTACTTCCGGGGCGAGCTCGGGCTGCCCGCCCGGAGCAGGCTGAGGGCCGAGCCGCACGCGCTTCTCGTGTACGGCAAGGGGCAGTTCTTCCTCCCCCACCAGGACTCGGAGAAGGACGACGCCATGGTGGGCACGCTGGTGCTGTCGCTGCCCTCGGCACACACCGGCGGCGAGCTGGTCATCGGGCACGCCGGGCAGAACCGGACCTACCGTGCGTCGAAGACGGAGCTGAGCCTGGTGGCCTTCTACGCCGACTGCCCACACGAGGTGACACGGGTCAGGAGCGGCTACCGGGTGACCCTCACGTTCAACCTGCTGGCCGAGCGAGGGGCCCCGGAGCAGGAGTCCGGCCCGCTCGACGACATTGCGCACTGCCTGGAGCAGCACTTCAACGCCCCGGCCAGGCCGCGCTATGGCGGCCAGGACCTCGATCCGCCCCGTCGGCTTGTCTACCTGCTCGATCACGAGTACACCCAACGGGGTCTCGGCTGGGACCGGCTTAAAGGCGCCGACGCGGAGCGTGCCGCGCTGCTGCGCGCCGCGGCGGCCCAGGCGGGGTGCCAGGCCGTACTCGCCCTCGCCGAGGTGAAGGAGACCTGGGACGCCAATCCCGCCGGGTACGACCCCTGGGACGACTACGGCTACGACGACGAAGAGGAGGACGAAGACGGAGAGGGAGAGGGCGCAGCCGCGGTCGAGGCCGCTGGTGCCGACGAGGACTACGAGCTCGGCGAGCTCATCGACGACGAGATCACCCTCGGCTGGTGGACCGGTCCGGACGGCGTCGGCGGCGAGCAGATTTCGCTGTACGTCCGCGACTACGAGAGCTGCGCCAGTACCCCGAGCGCGGACCTGAAGCCCTATGACTCCCAGTACGAGGGCTACATGGGCAACTACGGCAACACGCTGGACCGCTGGTATCGGCGGGCCGCAGTCGTGGTGTGGCCACGAGAGCGGGCCTTCGCGGCGCGCGGCGAGGCCGGATCGCGGTGGGCACTCGAGGAACTGCAGGCCCGCATCACCACGGGTGACCGGGAGAGCGCACGCGCTGCGGCCGAGTCCCTCGCACCGTTCTGGAAGGGCAGTGGCGTACAGCCCGGGCAGCTGGGGAGCGCGCTACGGGCGGCCGAGGGCCTTCAGACGTCCGGGACCGCCGCGATGCTCCTTGAGCCGTTCCGGATCGACGCGCTCACTCCGGAACACACGAACGACCTGGCCGCGGTGGCGAAGCGGTACGGCGTCCCCTGGCTGGGCCAGGTCACCGCGGGCTGGTTCGGTGGCGCGCACAGCCACTTCGAGGAACACCGGTACGGTTGGACCGAGCGGCTTCCCCAGCTGTGCGCGGCGCTGTGCTCCGCCGGAAGTCCGGCGGTGGCCCAGCTGCTGTCGACCGGGGCCTGGACCCAGGTGGACGGTGAGCTGCGGCTGTGGACCGAAACCGGGCCGGCCGAGATCCGCCGCGCGCGGTTGGAGCGGCTGAGCCTGCCACTGCTGCGCATCCTGGAAGCGACCGAGGCTCAGCTGCGCGGTCGGATCATGGCGGCGTTGCGTTCCTGCCCGGACACGGTCCTCGAGTGCCTGCTGCCGATGCTGAGCCACGCGGCGCGGGAACAGACGGAGGGCGAGCCCCGGGCAGCGGGGCCGGCGGCGGTGGCACGGGAGTGCGGGGACCGGCTCGGCGCGCTCGTGCGACGGGTGCCACGCGCCGCAGACGACTGGTCGGTGGCGTGGACCGGGTGCGGCTGCGATCTGTGCGGCACCCTGGGTGCCTTTCTCGGCTCCCGTTCGCGGCGGACGCTGGAGTGGCCGCTGGCGAAGGACGGGCGGCGGCACGTGCACAGCAGGATCGACGCGGCCGAGTTGCCCGTGGACCATCGGACCAGGCGGCAGGGACGCCCGTACACGCTGGTGCTGACGAAGACCGAGGAGCTGTTCTCGCGCGAGCGGGCGACCCGTCGTCAGGCCGGAGCCGACCTGGCCTGGTTGGCCTCGACATGGAACCTTTCCGGCGAGGCCGGAGTCGACACGAGGCCGTGACACGAAGCGCCGGGCGCGGGAGTGGCGCCGGTGAAGGCCGTCAAGGCGTCCGGCGAGGCGAACTCCTCCCAGCCGCCGCCGACCGCGAGAAACCCCGCGCCCAGGACGGCGCCGACGCCGGGGACGCTCTGGACTGTCAGCGAGTTCCTGTGCGCGAGCCCGGCCTTCGACGAGTCTGTCCACTCGGGGATCTACTCGTTGAGGGCCATCACTTTCCTGGCCGGGGTCGGTGACCACTGCATTGTCCACACCGCTGAGGACCGTCAGTTGAGCGTGTGGATCCTGGCCGTCGGCAACCGCCGCGACATCCACCGCCAGGTTCCGCAGGACTTCCGCAGTGCAGGTCGGTGCCGACTGCCCGCGGCGGGTGACGGGCGTGCGCCTGCTTGTCTGTCGTAATGTCCTTAATGTCGCCTGTAAATGCAACCAGAACTGCAACCAGCGCACGCCGAAGAGCCGAGCCGCATTCGCGGCTCGGCTCTTCATTTCGCCTGTTCAGGCGGCTGCGGAGGATACGAGATTCGAACTCGTGAGGGGGTGAACCCAACACGCTTTCCAAGCGTGCGCCCTAGGCCACTAGGCGAATCCTCCGTGCGGAAGCTTACAGGAGGTCCGTGGGTGCTCGCGCACCCCTATTCGAGTGGGGGTGGGATGCAGTGAACCCCCCGTGCACCCGGCAGAGCCTCCCTATCCTTGCTGCCTTCCGGCCCTGGGGAGGTTCAGGAGGGATACCGCCGCACGGGGGGTCCGGCGCCTACAGTACCCGACTCGGGGTGGGGTTCGGGTACGGACGGGGGCGGTGGGGGTGGTCGGGCGTTCCGCGTCTGTCGTTCGGCCCGGCTATCGTCGGGGGCGTGTCGCTCGCCCTCTACCGTCGCTATCGCCCCGAGACCTACGCAGAGGTCATCGGGCAGGAGCACGTGACGGAACCCCTGATGCAGGCCCTGCGCAACAATCGCGTCAATCACGCCTACCTCTTCAGTGGGCCGCGGGGGTGTGGCAAGACCACCAGTGCGCGCATTCTCGCCCGGTGTCTCAACTGTGAGCAGGGGCCTACCCCGACGCCCTGTGGCGAGTGTCGGTCGTGTCGGGATCTGGGGCTCGGTGGGCCCGGCAGCATCGACGTGATCGAGATCGACGCGGCGTCGCACGGTGGTGTGGACGACGCGCGCGACCTGCGCGAGAAGGCGCACTTCTCGCCGGTGAGTTCGCGCTACAAGATCTACATCATCGACGAGGCGCACATGGTCACGTCGGCGGGCTTCAACGCGCTGCTCAAGGTGGTCGAGGAGCCGCCGGAGCACCTGAAGTTCATTTTCGCCACCACCGAGCCGGAGAAGGTCATCGGGACCATTCGGTCCAGGACGCACCACTATCCGTTCCGGTTGGTGCCGCCCGGTGTGCTGCGCGATCACCTGGCGTCGGTGTGCGAGGCCGAGGGGATCAAGGTCGAGCCGACCGTGCTGCCGCTGGTCGTGCGGGCGGGGGCCGGGTCGGTCCGGGACTCGATGTCGGTGATGGACCAGTTGCTCGCGGGGGCCGCCGACGACGGGGTCACCTATGCGATGGCCACCTCCCTGCTCGGATTCACCGACCGGTCGTTGCTGGACGACGTGGTCGAGGCGTTCGTCGCGCAGGACGGCGGGGCCGCGTTCGAGCTGGTCGACCGGGTGATCGAGGGGGGCTACGACCCGCGCCGATTCGTGGCCGACCTGCTGGAGCGGCTGCGTGACCTGGTGATCCTGGCCGCGGTGCCCGATGCGGCCGACAAGGGCCTGATCGACGTGCCGGCCGATCAGTTGGCGCGGATGGTCCGGCACGCCGCCGAGTTCGGCCGGGCCGGGCTCACCCGGGCCGCGGACATCGTCAACACCGGCCTCACCGAGATGCGCGGCGCCACCGCGCCGCGGCTGCAGTTGGAGCTGATCTGCGCCCGCGTCCTGCTGCCCGCCGTGGACTCCGGTGAGCAGGGCCTGCAGACGCGCCTGGAACGCCTCGAGCGCCGCGTCTCCGTCGGCGGCCTCCCCGCCGCGCCGCCCGCGC
Organism: Embleya sp. NPDC056575; assembly: GCF_042793325.1. Classification (NCBI taxonomy): domain Bacteria; kingdom Bacillati; phylum Actinomycetota; class Actinomycetes; order Kitasatosporales; family Streptomycetaceae; genus Embleya; species Embleya sp. NPDC056575. Next base: position 789 of record NZ_JBHTVA010000070.1, on the reverse strand, counting down.
CCGCCGGCCCGGAGCCCGCCCGCGCCGACGCGCCCGCGCCCGCCGCCCGACAGCAGGCCGCCGCTCCGGCCCCGCCCCAGGCCCCGCCGCCCCCCGTACAACAGCCGCAGCAACAGCCCCAACAACCGCAGCCCCAGCAGCCCCAGCAGCCCCAACAACCCGGCGCCTGGCCCCAGGCCCGCGCCGCCGGCTCCGGCCTGCCCCCCACCCAGGGCCGCCCGCCCGCTCCCCAGCAGCCCCAGCAGCCCCAGCAGCCCCAAGCCCACCAGCCCACATCCCAGGCGCCCCCCGCCCCCGCCGGCGACCTGACCCGCGTGCACGAGATGTGGCCGCAGATCCTCGACGCCGTCCGAGCCCGCAACCGGGTCGCCTGGATGATGCTCCAGACCGTCACCGTCGCCGGCTTCGACGGCACCACGCTCACCCTCGCGTTCGAGCAGGCCGGCACCCGCGAGGGCTTCCGCAGCAGCGGGCGCGACGAGATCGTGCGCCAGGCCGTCCTGGACGCGTTCGGCCTCGACTGGCGGATCGACTGCGTCGTCGCCGGCGAGGGCACCGCCGCCCCCGCCCACCGCCCGGCCCCCGCACCGACCCCGGCCCCGATGGCCCCGGCCGACCGGCAGCCCACCGCCCCGGCCGCCCCCGCGCCCGGCGCCTGGCCCGGCACCCCGCCGCCGGCGCCCGCGAGCACCCCCGCCCCGCCGCAGGCCCCCCCCCAGGCGCCCCACCCCCCCCCCCCCCCCCCCCCCCCCCCCCCCCCCCCCCCCCCCCCCCCCCCCCCACCCCCCC
>NZ_JBHTVA010000069.1:0-56023 GCF_042793325.1 Embleya sp. NPDC056575 | reverse complement strand
TTCGCGCGGCGCCCTCCTTCACGTTGCCGGCCCGCGTCGGGTCAGGAGCGGAACTTCCAGTCTTCCTCGGGTTTGGTGGGGTTGATCGGTTCGCACCGGAGGCCCCACTTCGAGGCGCCGTCGGCGAAGGCGCGGAAGAACTGTTCGGTGGGCTGGCCCAGGGTTCGACCCGGGGGATCCTCGCCGTTGTGGCGGCTGAGTTGGTAGGCCACCGTGTGCCCGTCGCACATGCCGAGGACCTTGCCCTCGACGGTGCCCGCGAGTTGCGCGTCGTTGGCGATGCCGCCGGTGGGCAGCCGCTCGGACAGGACGGCGCGTTCACCCGGGGCCTCGGTGCCGGGGGCCAGGTAGCCGTGCACGATCGCGAAGGAGAGCACCCGCCGGTTGTCCAGGAACAGGTCACAGCCCTGGATCGCGCCGGCCCCCGGCGGCGTCGCGGCGGCCGTCCAGCGTGCGCGCTGATCGCCGGCCGCCTGGGGGCCGAGCGCGGCGGGGTCGAGCATGCCGCAGACGGGGGCGTCGGTGATCGGCTCGGGTTTTTCCGCGGGCTTGATCCGGTCCGGCCGGGGGGCCGGCTCCGACTCGCAGCCGGCCGCCTTGGCCACGCCGTTGGCCAGGTCCACCGCGAGGTCGGCCAACTGCTGCCGCTGGTCCGGCTGGTCCGGTGCACCGGCCGGGGCGAGGGTGCGGGCCCGGACCAGCATCGGGACCGGATTCTCGACGTTTTGCACCTTGCAGTTCTGCACCAACCAGGCGTCGTCCGCACCGGCCATGCCGTATAGCTCGTCCTTGCCGTTGCCCAGCGGCGCCGACCCCGTGGTGGTCAGCCCCGGCAACTGCACCCGCTCGGCGCCGGCCATGTTGAACAGGTACGCCGAGCCGACGAACGAACGCTCGCCCGCCGTCACCTGGCAGCGCAGCACGGGGTAGTGCGGCAGCGGCTCATGGTCCTTGCCGGTGAACGCGGGCGCCGCCGGGAGCAGCGCGGTCACCGCCGACGTGGGCAGCAGACCCGCGCAGACCGTGTCGCCGACGGGCGTGGTCTTCGATCCCGTGGGCGTGACCGCGGACGGTTCGGCGGAGGGGGAGGCGGAGCTCGAACAGCCGGCCACGAGTACGCCGGCGGTCAACAGGCTTGCCACGTGTACGGCCGGACGCAGCCTGGAGCGAAGCATGCGGCCCAGGATATCCGGCGGCTCAGCGCCGGTTGGCCCTGACCCACCACCCCGTCAACATGCCCACGGCGAACGTCCCGACCAGGACGATCCACAGCGGCGCCTCCAGCGTCGGGATCCAGAATCGGATGCTCACCGAGCCGGTGTTGGCCAGCACGAACCAGACACTCAGGACGACGACGACCGCGATGCCGATCGTGCGGTACGAGACACCGCCGATATTGCCGCCCGAAGTGCCCGATTGAGGGGTTTTTGCCATAGCGCGGATCCTATCCGCGTAGTCGCCCGGTCACTTTGAGGCGCGCCGACTTGACCATCTCTTGAAAGTTGCTTGCAGCAACAAAGATTGCTATGGTTGTACCAAGCAACGAGTGTCGGGGGTGGGGAAGCCGCGTCCGGGCGCAGAGCATCCGCAGCAGAAGGGGTAGGTATGAGCAACGCACCGGCCGCGCAGACATCGGCGGAGCCGATGTCCCACCGGCAGATCATGGAGGCCCTGTCGGGGCTGCTCCTGGGCATGTTCGTGGCCATCCTGTCGTCCACGATCGTGTCCAACGCCCTGCCGCGGATCATCTCCGACCTGCACGGCAGCCAGACCTCCTATACCTGGGTGGTCACCGCGACGCTGCTCGCGATGACCGCGACCACCCCGATCTGGGGCAAGCTCGCCGACCTGACCAGCAAGAAGCTGCTGGTCCAGCTCGCGCTGGTGATCTACGTGGCGGGCTCCGCGCTGGCCGGCCTATCGCAGAACACGAGCATGCTGATCGGTTGTCGGGTCATCCAGGGCGTCGGCGTCGGCGGTCTCACCGCCCTGGCGCAGGTGATCATGGCCGCGATGATCTCGCCGCGCGAGCGGGGCCGCTACAGCGGCTACCTCGGCGCCACCTTCGCGCTGGCCACCGTCGGCGGGCCGCTGATCGGCGGCGTGATCGTGGACACCCCGTGGCTGGGCTGGCGCTGGTGCTTCTACGTCGGCGTACCGTTCGCGGTGGCCGCGATCGTCATCCTGCAGAAGACCCTGAAGCTGCCGGTGGTCAAGCGTGAGGTCACCATCGACTACCTGGGCGCGACGCTGATCAGCGCCGGTGTGTCGGTGCTGCTCGTGTGGGTCTCGCTGGCGGGCAAGAACTACGCCTGGGTCTCCTGGCAGACCGCGGCCATGGTGCTCGGCTCGCTGCTGCTGATCGTGCTGGCCATCCGGGTCGAGGGTCGGGCGGCGGAGCCGATCATCCCGCTGTGGTTGTTCAAGCAGCGCACCATCGTGCTGGCCGTGCTCGGCAGCCTCGCGGTGGGTCTGGCGATGATGGGCTCGTCGGTCTTCCTCAGCCAGTACTTCCAGATCGCCCGCGGCAAGTCGCCGACCGTGTCCGGCCTGATGACGCTGCCGATGATCGGCGGTCTGGTGATCGCCTCGACGGTGGTCGGCAAGCTGATCACCGCGACCGGGTTCTGGAAGCGCTACCTGGTGATGGGCGGCGTCTCGCTGACCATCGGGCTGACCCTGATGAGCACCACCCGCGCGGACACGAACCTGTGGGTGCTCGGGGTGTACATGTTCCTGCTCGGCATGGGCGTCGGCGCGCTCCAGCAGAACCTGGTGCTCGCGGTGCAGAACGCGGTGCCGGTGCACCAGTTGGGCGCGGCCAGCTCGGTCGTCGCGTTCTTCCGCAGCCTGGGTGGTGCGGTCGGCGTCTCGGCGCTCGGCGCGGTGATGGCGACCAAGGTCACCGGCTACCTCTCCGACGCGGGACTGAAGTCGGGCGCCGGCGGCGGGGGCGGGATCCCGAACGTGCACCACCTGCGGGAGCCGGCGCGCGGCATCGTGGAGAACTCCTACGGCCACGCGGTGGGCGACATCTTCCTGTTCGCGGCGCCGTTCGGGCTGCTCGCGCTGATCGTGGTGCTGCTGATCAAGGAGGTCCCGCTGCAGACGGGCCAGGCGGTCGTGGTGGCCAAGGCCGACCAGCGGGCGCCGGGGGCGGAGGCGGTCCCGGCACAGGGCCGCGAGCCGGTACGGATCGACAAGGTCGAGGCGCGCACGCCGTAGTCCGACCACACACGACGCGAGGGCGGCCCCGATCGGGACCGCCCTCGCGGTGCGTGTGGGGCCGGGCTCAGTACTGGTAGAAGCCGCGCCCGGTCTTCTTGCCGAGCAGCCCGGCGTCGACCATGCGCAGCAGCAGCGGCGGCGAGCTGTAGAGCTGCTCCTTGAACTCGTCGTAGAGGCTGTCCGCGACCGCCTTGATCGTGTCCAGGCCGATCAGGTCGGTCAGCCGCAGTGGGCCCATCGGGTGCGCGCAGCCGAGCACCATGCCGTTGTCGATGTCCTCGGCCGAGGCGAAGCCGGACTCGAACATCCGGATCGCGGAGAGCAGATAAGGCACCAGGAGCGAGTTGACCACGAAGCCGGCGCGGTCCTGCGAGCGGATCACCGTCTTGCCCAGCACCTCGGACGCGAACGCCTCGGCGCGCGCCGCCGTGCTCTCGTCGGTGAGCAGCGAGGGCACCAGCTCGACCAGCTTCTGCACCGGCACGGGGTTGAAGAAGTGGATCCCGACGACCTGCTGCGGCCGGGACGTGGCCATGCCCAGCTTCATGATCGGGATCGAGGACGTATTGGACGCCAGGATCGCGTCCTCGCGCGTGACGACCTTGTCCAGGGTGGCGAAGATCTGCGTCTTGACCTCCTCGATCTCGGCCACCGCCTCGATCACCAGGTCACGATCGGCGAACTCGCCCAGATCGGTGGTGTAGGTCACCCGCGCCAGCGCGGCGTCACGATCGGCCTCGGCGAGCTTGCCCGCCTTCACCCCACGATCGATCGACTTGGTCACCCGGGCGCGCCCGGCCTCGGCCGCCGCCGCGTTGGTCTCCGCCACCAGCACGTCGAGCCCGGCCTTCGCACACACCTCGACGATCCCGGACCCCATCAGCCCGGCCCCTACCACCCCTACGCGCCGTACATCGCTCACCGCGTACTCCTCGCTCCACTACTCGCTACCGTCGTCAGCCTCCCCGGCATCCTCTCAGGCGGGGGTCGGCGGGCGTCGATGCGCTCGACGGGTTGCCCGGTGAGCTTGGCGACGACCTCGAAGTCGCGGTCGAGATGTAACAGCGTCAGCCCATGGTGACGTGCCGTCACGGCAACCACGAGATCCACGGGGCCTGCGCACTCGTGCCGGCTCAAATTTGCCACCCATGGCGTCCCAGGTGGGTTTGGGAATCAACCGTGTGGGTGAATGTGCCTCGCTCAGTGCGGCGCCGCGTCCATGTCCGGGAGGGGGTACGGGAACTTGGCGCTCACCGCGCCGTCGACGGTGAGGACCTGGCCGCTGAGGTAGCGGGACAGGTCGGTGGTGAGGAAGAGCAGGGGGCCGGCTATGTCGGCGGGGAGGGCCACGTCGTTCAGGGGGGCGTTGGCGGTGTTGGCCTTGCGGCCCGGTTCGCCCAGGTAGGCGGAGACCCTCGGGGTCCAGACGACGCCGGGGGCCACCGCGTTGACGCGGACGCCGTGTGGGCCCAGTTCGACCGCGGCGGAGCGGACCAGGGAGATCAGGCCCGCCTTGGCGGCGCCGTAGGCCGCGTGCATCGGGGCGCCGGTGAGGCCGGACACCGAGGCGACGAAGGTGATCGCGCCGCCGCCGTGCGCGGCCAGGTGCGCGCCGCCCAGTTGCAGGGCGAGCAGGGCGTGGCGCAGCACCACGTCCTGGTGCCAGGTCCAGTCCTCGTCGGTGATGGACAGCAGGTCGGCGTAGCGGCTCATGCCGATGATGTCGACGATCGCGTGGGCGCGGCCCAGGCGCGCCTCGACGTCTGCCCACATGCGGGTGGCGTCGGCGCGGGAGGTGGCGTCGCCGGACCAGGCGATGCCGTCGATCTCGCCGGCGATGTCGTCTGCCAGCTCCGGGTCGCGGTCCACGGCGAACACCCGGGCCCCGCACTGGGCGAGCGCGTGTGCGGTCTGCCGGCCGATGCCCTGGCCCGCCCCGAGCAGCACGACCCCGCGCCCGTCGAGCCGGAACCGGGCCGGGTAGTCGGGGACCTCGGAGTCGTCGGTTCGGGTCATGGCGCCGACGCTAGGCAGGACCTGACGCAGTGTCAATCATCGTTCCGGGCCTGCGTGGTGCCAAAACTGACGGTCTGTCAATCGAGCCCCGGGCATGGCAGTGTACAAATGGTTGATTCAGGCAATCAAAAGGGGAGGGCGGTATGGGCGAGCACATGGGCCACGGCGTCAAGCAGCGGGACCGGGTCCGGATGACGGACGAGGAGGTCGCCGCGTTCCTGGCCGGGCGGCACTCGATGACGATGTCCACGCTCAACGCCGACGGCAGCATCCACTCGATCGGCATGTGGTACGGCTTCCTGGAGGGCGACGTCGCCCTGGAGAGCAAGGCCCGTGCGCAGAAGGTGCTGAACGTGCGGCGCAATCCGACCATCACCTGCCTGGTCGAGACCGGCGAGTACTACGAGGAACTGCGCGGGGTGTCCATCGTCGGCAGGGCCGAGGTGGTCGAGGAGCCGGAGCGGATCTGGGAGCTGGGGGTGAGCGTGTTCAGCCGCTACGCGGCGCCGTACACCGAGGAGCTGCGCCCGGCCGTGGAGATGATGCTGAACAAGCGTGTGGTGATCAAGGTCGTCCCGGACCGGATCGTCTCCTGGGACCACCGCAAGCTGGGCCTGCCGTCCACCCGCCCGAACTGAACCCCGGCGCACCCGCGCCCGCCCGCCACACGCCGCCGGCCGGCCGCGCGGATCTGGCCACCCAGGATCCAGTCAGGTAGCCTGTCTGCTTACTTGATCGAGACAAGTATTGGTGAGGGAGTACACAGTGCCGATCGGATTCGCCACCGAGCATCAGGCGTTCGCGGAATCGGTAGCCGGTTTCGTCGCTCGCCACGCCTCGATCGAGAGCACCCGCCGCGCCGCCGAACACCTGTCCGCCGGCGCGCTGCCGGACTGCTGGGCCGCGCTGGTCGGCCAGGGCCTGACCGCCGTGCACCTTCCCGAGGAGTACGGCGGCGCGGGCGCCGGGCTGCTCGAACTGGCCGTCGCCGTCGAGGAGACCGGCCGCGGCCTGCTGCCCGGCCCGTACCTGCCCAGCGTGCTCACCAGCGCCGTGCTGGCCCGCCACGCCGGCCCCGAACCGGCCAAGGCGCTGCTGCCGGCGTTCGCCGAGGGCGCCCGCGGCGCGGTCGCCGTCGTACCGGGCCTGACCGCGCGCGCCACCAAGGTCGGTTGGGAGATCCACGGCGCCGTCGAACCGGTCCCGGGCGCGATCGGCGCGACCTACCTGCTGCTCGGTGCCCGCACCGACGCCGACCCGGCCTCGGCCGAAGAGGTCTGGTTCGTGGCCGAGCCCGGCGCGGCCGTCGAGGTCACCGCCCTCGGCCCGCTCGACCTGGCCCGCGGCGTGGCCCGGGTGCGCGCGAACGGCCTGGAGATCACCGCGTCCCAGGTACTGGCCGGCGTCACCACCGCCCGGGTGCGCGAACTCGCCGCCGTGCTGGCCGCCGCCGAGGCCGTCGGGGTGGCCCGCTGGTGCTTCGAGACCGCGCTGGCCTACGTCAAGATCCGCGAGCAGTTCGGCGTCGCGGTCGGCTCGTTCCAGGCGATCAAGCACAAGGCCGCCACCCTGTTCACCCGGCTCGAACTCGCGGGCGCCGCTGCCTGGGACGCGGCCCGGGCCGCCGACGACACCGCCCCCGACGCCGACGAACAACTGGCCCTGGCCGCCGCCGAGGCCGCCGTGCTCTGCCTGCCCCTGGCCCGCGAGACTGCGCTCGACTGCATCACCATGCTCGGCGGCATCGGTTTCACCTGGGAACACGACATCCACCTGTACTGGCGCCGGGCCGTCTTCCTCGGCCAGTGGCTCGGCCCGGCGGGGGAGTGGACCGAACGGCTCGGCCGCGCCGCGCTCGCGGGCGGCCCCACCCGGCGCTTCGACCTCGAACTCGACGAGGGCGACACGGGCGCCTTCCGGGCCGAGGCGGCGGCGAACCTGGAGGCGGCGAACGTGCTGCCCGAGCCCGCCCGCCGGCAGCGCCTCGCCGAACTCGGCTACGTCTCGCCGCACTACCCCAGGCCGTACGGGATCGCCGCCGACCCGGCCCAACAGGTGGTCATCCAGCAGGAGTTCGCCCGCATCGGACTGACCCCGCCGAGCACCGTCATCGGCGAGTTCGCGCTGCCCACGATCATGGCGCACGGCACCGAGGCGCAGCGCGACGCGTACGTGCCGGCCACCCTGCGCGGCGACATCGTCTGGTGCCAGCTGTTCAGCGAACCGGGCGCCGGCTCCGACCTCGCGGCGCTGGCCACCCGGGCCACCAAGGTCGACGGCGGCTGGCGGCTGAACGGCCAGAAGGTGTGGAACTCCAAGGCGCACGAGGCGCACTTCGGCATCTGCCTGGCCCGCACCGACCCGGACGCGGCCAAGCACAAGGGCATCACCTACTTCGTGGTGGACATGGCCACGCCCGGGATCGACGTGCGGCCGCTCAAGCAGGCCAACGGCCGGTCCGAGTTCAACGAGGTCTACCTGGACGACGTGTTCGTCCCCGACGACCAGGTGATCGGCGAGGTGAACGGCGGCTGGCGGATCGCCCGCACGACGCTGGCCAACGAGCGCGTGATGATCGCCGGCGGTCCGGGCATGCAGGCGTTCGGCAAGCTGGTCGCCGACCTCGCGGGAGAGGCCGCCGCCGACGACCCCGCGCTGCTCGGCCGGCTCGGCGCCTTCGCGGCGGAGAACTTCGCGCTGCGCGCCCTCACCCTGCGCTCGACCCTCCAGCGCCTGTCCGGGCTCAACCCGGGCGCCGCCTCCAGCGTGCTCAAGCTCGCGGTCACCGAGCACCAGCGGGCCGTGGTCACCGCGCGCCTGGAGCGGTTCGGCCCCGGCGGCACACACCTCGACGGCCCCGCCGGCGAACCGATCACCGACTACCTCTCGCTGCCCGCGGTCCTGCTCGGCGGCGGCACCCGGGAGATCCAGCTCAACGTCGTCGCCGAACGCATCCTGGGCCTGCCCCGGGGGTGAACCCGGCGACCGCCCGGGGTCCTCGACCCCGCGTCCCGCGACCGACAGACAGCGTCCACGGCCGGCAAGGTCCACGGCCAACCAGGCCCACGGCTATCAGGGAGACCACGTGCACATCGCCTACACACCCGAGCAGGAGGACCTGCGACGGGAACTGCGCGAATACTTCGCGCGGATCATGACGCCCGAGATCCGGGCCGAGCAGGCAGCGGGCGAGACCAGCCTGATGGGCAAGGACGGCGCGTACTGCCGCGTCGTCAAGCGCATGGGCGAGGACGGCTGGCTGGGCATCGGCTGGCCCAAGGAGTACGGCGGCCAGGACCGCACCATGCTCGAACAGCTGATCTTCACCGACGAGGCCACCCTGGCCGGCGCCGCGGTGCCGTTCCTGACCATCAACACGGTCGGCCCGACCCTGATGGAGTACGGCACGCAGGAGCAGCGCGACTTCTTCCTGCCGAAGATCCTCGCCGGCGACATGCACTTCTCGATCGGCTACTCCGAGCCGGGCGCGGGCACCGACCTCGCCGCGCTGACCACCAAGGCGGTCCGCGACGGCGACGACTGGATCATCAACGGGCAGAAGATGTGGACCTCGCTGATCCACGTCGCCGACTACGTGTGGCTGGCCGCGCGTACCGACCCGGACGCACCCCGGCACAAGGGGCTGACCATGTTCCTGGTGCCCACCGACGCCGAGGGCTTCTCCTGGACCCCGATCAAGACCATGGGCGGCCAGACCACCTCGCAGACCTTCTACGAGAACGTCCGGGTGCCCGCGTCGGCCATGGTCGGCGAACTCAACGGCGGCTGGAAGCTGATCACCGGGCAGCTCAACCGCGAGCGGGTGGCGCTGTGTTCGGCCGCGGGCATCCAGCTCGCGCTGCACGAGACCCGGCGCTGGGCCGAGCGGGCGGTGTTGCCGGACGGCTCGCGCGTGATCGACCGGGAGCACGTCCAGGCCAACCTCGGCCGGGTGCACGCCAAGGTGGAGTTCCTCAAGCTGGTCAACTGGAAGATCGCCTGGGCGGTCGACCACGGTGCCAAGGTCGGCCCGTCGGACGCCTCGGCGACCAAGATCTTCGGAACCGAATTCGCCACCGAGGCCTACCGGTTGCTGATGGAGTGCCTGGGCGAGGACGCCTACCTCCAGCAGGACTCGCCGGGCGCGGTGTTGCGCGGCCGGCTGGAGAAGATGCACCGCACGGCGCTCATCCTCACCTTCGGTGGCGGCACCAACGAGGTACAGCGCGACATGATCGCGATGCTGGGCCTCGGGCTGCCCCGGCCGCCGCGCTGACCCGCCGTCACCACGCTGACAAGGACAGGTGAAATGGACTTCGGTTACACGGAAGAACAGCAGGACCTGGTGGGCCTGGCGGGGCGGATCCTCGGTGAGCGGGTCACCCACGAGGCGCTGACCGCGCTGGACAAGCGGGTCGAGCAGGACGGCGCGCCGCGCCTGGACCGCGAGTTGTGGGCGGAGCTGGCCAAGGCCAACCTGCTCGGGATCGGCCTGCCGGAGGAGTTCGGCGGCTCCGGCTACGGCGTGTTCGAGCAGTGTCTGATCCTGGAACAGATCGGCCGCACGCTCGCACCGGTGCCGTTCGGGCCCTCGATCGTGGTCGCCGCGTCGCTGCTGAGCCGGATGGGCACCGACGAGCAGAAGGCGGCCTGGCTGCCGGGCGCGGTGGACGGTTCGCGGATCCTGACCTACGCGCTCGCCGAGCCGTACGGCCGAGACGGCGCCGCGCCCGCGACGAAGGCGGTGTGCACGGACGGGGTCTGGCACCTCGACGGGGTCAAGACCGGGGTCCCGGCGGCGACCGTCGCCGACCTGATCCTGGTGTCCGCGGACCTCGGCGACGGCCACGCGGGGGTGTTCCTGGTCGACCCGAAGGCGCCCGGCGTGCGGATCGAGGCCCAGCTGACCACGGCCAAGGAGATAGCGGGCCTGGTCACCCTTGAGCGGGCCGTCGGCACCGCGCTCGCCGGCCCGGACGCGGCGGTGCACCTGCGCGAGCTGGCCACACTCGCGTTGTGCGCGACCCAGCTCGGGGTGACCGAGAAGGCGATGCGCGAGACCGCAAAGTACGCGAGCGAGCGGGTCCAGTTCAAGCGGCCGATCGGCTCCTTCCAGGCGGTGGGGCACCGGCTCGCCGACGCGTACATCGACGTCGAGGCGATCCGGCTGACCACCTGGCAGGCGGCCTGGCGGGTGGCCGAGGGCCTGGATTCCGCCGAGGCGATCGCGACCGCGAAGTTCTGGGCGGCCGACGGCGGCCACCGGGTCGCGCACGCCGCGGTGCATGTGCACGGCGGGATGGGCGTGGCCGAGGAGCACTTCGTGCACCGCTACTTCAACCACGCCAAGCAGCTCGAACTCTCCCTCGGCGGCGCCACCGAGCAGGCGCTGCGGATCGGCGCCGGCTTCGCGGCCACGCCGGCGGGGGAGTTCGCCTGACCGGCTCGCCCCGGGGCCTGTCCCGGCCCACCCCAGGTGCGGTCGCGCCGGCGCCGCATCCCGTGATTCCCGGATCTTCTGGAGACGAACAGACATGAGCGAACCGCACGCCCTGGTCGAGCGGGACGGCCCCGTCCTGGTCATCACGATGAACCGCCCCGAGGCCCGCAACGCGGTCACCGGCGAGATGGTCGAGATCCTGGAGGCCGCCTGGGACGAGGTGAACGACAACCCCGAGATCCGGGTGGCCATCCTCACCGGCGCCGGCGGCGCGTTCTGCGCGGGCGCCGACCTGAAGGCGATGAGCCGGCGCGCGCCCGGCGACGCGTTCAAGGGCGGCGAGGGCAGGCCGGCCATGGACATGTCCGTGATGAAGTGGTGTCTCAAGGGCTTCACCCTCACCAAGCCGTTGATCGCCGCCATCGAGGGCCCGGCCATCGCGGGCGGCACCGAGATCCTCCAGGCCACCGACATCCGGGTGGCCGGCGAGTCGGCCCGCTTCGGGGTTTCCGAGGTGCGCTGGGGTCTTTTCCCGCTCGGCGGGTCGGCGGTGCGCCTGCGCCGGCAGATTCCGTACACTGTCGCCGCCGACCTGCTGTTGACGGGCCGCCACATCAAGGCGCCCGAAGCCAAGGAGCTCGGTCTGATCGGGCATGTCGTACCCGACGGCGGCGCGTTGGAGAAGGCGAAGGAGATCGCCCACCAGATCGCCGCCAACGGTCCGCTCGCCGTTCAGGCGGTCCTGCGCGTTCTGCGTGAAACCGACCAGTTGACCGAGGAAGATGCGTTCAAGCTGGAGTCGCGGATCGGAATGCGGGTATTCATGAGCGACGACGCCAAGATCGGTCCGCGAGCCTTCGCGGAGAAGAAGACCCCGGAGTTCAAGGGCACGTGATGTGCCATCGGAAAACTTCGGCATGAAACGGGCCCGCCGGGTCAGGGACGGCAATCCCCCGGCGGGTCCTCATCATCTCGACGCGTGTGCGGCCGCGCGGGTTGCGTCGATCGATCGGAAAATTTCGGCGATGTCGCGGCCGGGCGCCGGGAGCGCACTTCGGTCGTGGGTCGGGCGTGGCCGCGCGAGCGGGGAGCAACCGGCTGTTCGGGGACATACGCCGGGCCTTCGTGGCGAGAAATCACCGCCGGGTGGGCGGGTTCCGACGGTGCTTCGCCGGATCATGGCGCGGCTATTCTTTTGATCGAGTCAAGGGTAAGTTGGCCCGACCCTGCTTCCGACCGGATGGGATCCCCGCCTCGGCCCCGGATCCCCGGCCTCGGGAGCATCCGTACATCCGCCGTGGGAGCCGACCATGACGCCCGTCAGCCCGTCGTTCAACCTCGCCGACCTGTTCGAGATCGTGGTGGACGCGATCCCCGACCGCACCGCGATGATCGCGGGCGAGGTACGCCTGACATACCGTCAACTGGACGAGCGGGCCAACCGGGTCGCGCACCACCTGCTCGGGGCCGGGATCGAGCCCGGGGACTTCGTCGGGATCCACGCGTGGAACCGCGCGGAGTGGGTCGAGGCGATGATCGGCTGTTACAAGGCGCGGGCGGTACCGATCAACATCAACTACCGCTACGTCGAGGCCGAACTGCGCTACCTGTACGAGAACTCGGGCATGGTCGCGGTGATCGCCGAGCGCTCGTTCGCCGGCGCGACCGCGGCGATCCGAGCCGACTTCCCGACGCTGCGGCACGTGGTGATCCTGGAGGACGGCTCGACCGAACCGGCCGAGGACACCGTGGGCTACGAGGACGCGCTCGCCGCGGCCTCGCCCGCGCGCGACTTCGGCGCGCGCAGCGACGACGACCTGTACGGCCTGTACACCGGCGGCACCACCGGGATGCCCAAGTGTGTGCTGTGGCGCGGCGAGGACATCTTCTTCGCCGCCCTCCAGGCCGGGCGCGGCGCCCGGCCGAAGTTGCGCACGCCGGGCGAACTCGCGGAGACGGTGCGCGAGTCGGCCGGTATGACCACGCTCGGCCTGGCGCCGATGATGCACGGCGGCGGGCAGTGGTCGATGTGGAACACCTTCTACATGGGCAACACGTTCCTGATGTGGACCGGGCGCGCCTTCGAGGCGGACGCGGTGATGGCGCTGGCGTCGCGGGAGAAGGCACTGTCGATGGCCGTGGTCGGCGACGGCATGGGCCGGCCCCTCGCGGACTGGCTGGCGGCCAACCCCGACACCTACGACCTGTCCGCGCTCAAGGCGATCAGCAACGGCGGGGCGCCGATGAGCGCGGCGGTGCGGACCGCGCTCGAACAGGCCGGGATGTTCGTGATCGACAGCTTCGGCGCGTCGGAGACCGGCGCCGCCATGCGGCAGACCGGCGCGCCGGGCACGGCCACCCGCTTCGCCTCCTCGGAGACCACGACGGTCCTGGACGATCGCCTGGTGCCGGTCGAGCCGGGCTCGGGCGACGTGGGCCGACTGGCCGTCGGCGGGCACATCCCGCTCGGGTATCACGGCGACGACGAGAAGACGCGCGCCACGTTCGTGCGGGACGCGAACGGGCGGCGGTGGGTGTTGCCGGGCGACTACGCACAGCTGGACAAGGACGGCGGCATCCTGCTGCTCGGGCGGGGCAGCGCGACCATCAACACCGGTGGCGAGAAGGTGTACCCGGACGAGGTGGAGGACGCGCTCAAGTCGCACGCGGACGTGTTCGACGCGGTCGTGGTCGGAGTCCCCGACCCGCGCTTCGGCCAGGCGGTCACCGCGCTCGTGGTGCTGCGCGAGGGCGCCGACCCGGGTGCGGAGGCGATCACCGCGCACGCCCGGACCCGGATCGCGGGCTACAAGACGCCCAAGCGCATCCACTTCGTCGAGTCGATCCCGCGCACGGCGGCGGGCAAGGTGGACCTGCGGGCGGCCAAGGCGCGGGCGGAGGAGTTGTCGGAGTCGGCGCGGCCGAGCAGCTGAGTGCGGCGGCGCCGTCGCCGGGGTCGGGGTCGGTTCAGCCGAGCACCTGGGTGAGGGTGTGGATCAGCAGGCCGACCAGCGCGCCGACGACGGTGCCGTTGATCCGGATGAACTGGAGGTCGCGGCCGACGTTGATCTCGATCTTGCGGCTGGTCTCCTTGGGATCCCAGGCGCCGACGGTGTCGGTGATCAGCGCGGTGATCTCGTCGCGGTAGGTGGTCACCACGTAGGCGGCGGCCTGCTCGATCCAACGGTCGGCCTTGCCGCGCACGCGCGGGTCCTCGGCGAGCCGGGTCGCCAGAGAGCGGATCGCGTCGGTCGCCCGATTGCGCAGCGCGCTGTCGGGGTCCTCGGTGGCCTCGACGAGCATCGCGCGGGCGGCGCCCCACACCGACGCGATCAGGTCCTGCACGGCCGGGTGTGCGATGGTGCGGTCGCGCAGCCGCTCTATCTGCGCGATCATCGCCGGGTCGTGCTGGAGGTCGCGGGCCACGTCGGCGAGGAAGGTGTCGATGGCGAGTCGGGCCGTGTGCTCCGGGTCGTCGCGCACCGCGCCCGCGAAGCGCACGAGTTCGCGGTGCACCTTGTTGGCGATCTGTCGGTCCAGGAAACGCGGGGACCAGCCGGGGGACTCCTCGCTGACCACGCGCAGCACGGCCTCGCGATGCGTCTCCAGCCAGTCGTGCGCCTTGGTCGCCACCAGGTCGACCAGGCCGTGGTGGGCGCCGTCGCGCACGAGCCGGTCGAGCAGTTCGCCGATCGGCTGGGCGACGGCCTGCGCGGAGACCCGACGGGTGATCGCCTGGCCGAACACGTTCTGCACGTCCTCGTCGCGCAGCACGGTCAGCGCGGCGCGGGCGAGCGCGCCCAGCTGTTCGGTGACCCGTTCGGCGTGCCCGGGGGCGGCCAGCCAGGTGCCGGCGCGTCGGGAGACGTCCATGCGGGCCAGGCGTTGCCGCACCACCGCGTCGGAGAGGAAGTTCTCGCCGACGAACTCGCCGAGGTTGCGCCCGAGGGCGTCCTTGCGGGTCGGGATGATCGCGGTGTGCGGGATCGGCAGCCCGAGCGGGCGCCGGAACAGCGCGGTCACCGCGAACCAGTCGGCCATCGCGCCGACCATCCCGGCCTCCGCCGCCGCCTGTACGTATCCGGCCCACGCCCCGGCCCCCCGAGACTCGGCCCACCGCGCCAATACGAACAACACGACGGCGAACACCAGAAACCCGGTGGCGATCACCTTCATCCGCCGTACCCCACGCAACTTCTCCACCTCGGCGGCGGTGCGTCCGGCGCCGCTGGGCGCCGGACGTGGTGGGGCGGTGGGCGTGGAGTCGGCGACATCAACCATGACGCCCATTCTGATCATCCGATGGTGTCGCCGCGTCCCACGACACCGCCATGACCGCACGCGGTGCCGATTCGCCGGCCGGGCCGTCGCGCGCGGTCGGTGTCGGTCCGGGGTCACAGGGTCCACAGGCCCTTGGTGAGGGTGGTGGTGCCGCCGGCGAGGGCGAGCCATTGCACGGTGCGTTTGGCCCGGTGTTCGGGGGTGCGGGCGGCCAGGAGGCGGCCGAGGACGGCGCCGACGAGGAGGGCGGTGATCGTCGTGGTCCAGGCCGGGGCGGTCAGGTGGGGTGGGGTCTTGGCGGCCAGGGAGAAGACGTTGACCACGACGCCGTAGAACTGGGCGTTGGGCACGAACTCGGCCGCGGTCCAGCCGGCGTTGAGGGCGTACAGGGACACCGCGGGGCCGCCGACGCCGGCCGAGGAGTTCATGAAGCCGCTCGCCGCGCCGGCGGCCACCGCGCCGCGCCGGGCCCGCAGCGCCGGTACCCGGACACCGTGCATGACCAGGACGACGGCCAGACACACCGCCGCGCCGATCCCGGTGAGCAACCACGGCTCCGGCAGGTGTGCGGCCATCCACGCGCCCAGCGGCACGGTGCATGCCGCCGCGACCACCAACGGCACCATCGTGGCGGGCCGGACCCGTCGCCAGGAGGTGGCCAGGCCGATCGCGCTGATCACGCACGTCCCGGCGTTGCACAGCACCACCCCCTGCGCGGGCCCGAGCAGCAGCACCAGGCCCGGCGCGGCCACCAGCGCGAACCCCATCCCGCTGAGCCGCTGCACGGTCGCGCCCAGCAGCACGATCGCGCCGATGATCAGCGCGAGGGACCAGGCATCGGACACGGGCAACCTCGGGACGTGGCGAATCGACACGGGCGGCGTCACCGGAAGGGCGGGCGATCCGACGACCTGTCAGCTATACCGGAGATCGCCGGCCGATGGGTGTTCGGCGGGGCGTGGGTTCAGGCCGGTCGGGCCGGGGTGCACAGGATGCCGTTGAGCAAGACCTCGATCGCCCAGGCGTCGCGTTCGTCGCCGGAGCCCTCGGTGAGTGTGGGGCGAATCGCGACCAGGTGGGGGTATTCGGTCGCGGACAGGCGGGCGAAGGTTTCGTTCATTTCGGCCACCGCGCCCTCCTCCGTTTGACCATGTTCGCCCTTGGCGGCGTAGGCGGACTGTTCGGTCGCGGCGGCGGTGATGTACAGGTTGATCAGGTCCAGGGCGAGCGAGCGGGTGAGGTCGTCGACGTCCGCGCCGGCCAGCAGGGCCAGGATCGTGTCGGCGAGGGCCAGGGCGTTGGGGCCGGTCGGGACGTCGCCCAGGGCCACCGACGCGATGCCGCGCCGGTCGCCGAGGACGGTGACGGCGTTGCCGATCAGCGTGGTCAGCTCCGCCCGCCAGTGCGGCACCGGCGCGCCGACCGGGCCGACGGCGGGCAGCGGGATCTCGCCCACCACCCGGTCGTAGACCAGCGCCAGTAGCTCGTCCCGGTTCGCCACATAGACGTACAGCGACGCCGCGCCCGTGTCGAGCGCCTGCGCGACCCGCCGCATGGTCACCGCGTCCAGCCCGTCCGCGTCCAGGATCGCGAGCGCGGCGGACACGAGCGCGTCGGCGCTGAGCGCGGCCTTGGCCGGGCGGGTGCGGCGGCTGACCGGGGCGGCGGGGGCGGACCGTCGAGGTGCGCCGGGAGGGTTCGACATGGTCCGAGCATAACGCCTTGACGGAACACTGTTCGGAACATACGTTGTTCGTGACGAACACCGTTCGGAACGCACGGGCCCCAGGCCGACGCGCCACGGCGGCCCCATACACACGCACACGCAAGGACATCGATCACCATGACCACCCTCGTCACCGGCGCCCGCGGCAGTGTCGCCCGCGGCGTCGTCACCCGCCTCCTCGCCGCCGGCCGCGACGTCCGGATCGCGAGCAGCGATCCGACCGCCCTCGACCCGGCCCCCGGCGTCGAAGTGGTCCGGCTGTCGCTGCGCGAGCCCGCCGCCGACGCCGCCGCCGCGCTGCGCGACGTGCACAACGTCTTCCTCTACGCCGAGGCCGCCGGCATCGCCGACTTCCTGGCGGCCGCGCGCACCGCCGGGGTCCGGCACATCGTGCTGCTGTCCTCGGCCGCCGCCGCCGCGCCCGACCCCGCCGTCAACCCGCTCGCCGCGAGCCACCACGCGGTCGAGGTCGCCGTCGCCGAATCCGGCCTCCCGTACACGGTGTTGCGCCCCGGCGCGTTCGCAGGCAACACGATCGGCTGGAAGTACCAGGTGCTCGGCGCCGGTGGCATCCAACTCCCTTATCCCAAAGCCCAGTCGGCCCCGATTCACGAGGACGACATCGCCGACGTCGCCACCGCCGTGCTGCTGTCCGGCGACCACCTCAGCGAAACGCTGGACCTCAACGGCCCCGAATCGATGTCCTTCGCCGAGCAGATCGCGATCCTGTCCGATGTCCTCGGCCACGCGCTGCCGTTCGCCGAGGTGAGCCGCGAGGAGGCGCTGGCGGGCCTGACCCGGCACATGAACGAGGGCTACGCCAACGCCCTCCTCGACCTGTGGCGGCACGCCGTCGACCCCGAGCCCGTCTCCGGCGTCACCGAGGCGATCACCGGCCGGCCGGGGCGCAGCTTCCGCGCCTGGGTCTTGGACCACCGCGAGGACTTCGCCGAACTCGCCGCCCCGCGCGGGTAAGTCCCCTGCACAGAGCCCCACATGGGCCCGGACCCACCGGTCGGACGGACATTCCGCCCGACCGGTGCACGCTTTGGTGGGGTTCTCGCTCCCACGTTCCCCACGGGGCCTCCGTGCTGTCTACCCTGCTGTCCAGACCGGCCGTTTACCGAACTCTGGACGCACATGACCGTCGCGCTTCACACCGGCGCGGGTGCCGCAATCGAGGTACGCCGCGCACTCCAGGCTGATGAAGCCAGGGACGTGCCCGCCCATACGTGGGTCGGCCCGATCGTCCGGGTCCGCCCGCAGGGCGAACGGCACTACGAGGACGTCGCGTACATCGACGCGGCGCCCACCGACGGCATGGGCAGTTCCCCCTCGCGGCATCTGGTCCTGTGGGCCGACCGCGCCCGCCGACAGCGGATCGCCGCGGTGGGGACCTACTCCGCCGCGCCCGACTACGCGGTCTACAGCGTCACCGGACCGGCCGGGGAGCACCTGGCGACGGTGCACCGCGAGCAGGGCAGCATTCGTCGACTGCGCCGCACGTCCTGGACGATCCGCCCGGCCGAGGGGCCGACGCTGCACGCGGCCAAGGGCACCACGTTCGGCTGGATCGCGTGGTGGGCGCTGTCCCCGCTGTGGGGGCTGATGATGGCCGTGGCCGTACTGGGCGGCAAGGCACCGAGGTTGCCGCTGCGCACGATCTGGCGCCACGACGGCAGGCGCGTCTTCGAATACCTGGGCAGCGTAGGCACCACGGACTCCTACGAGTTGCCGCCGGGCCACACCGACTGCCGGATACTCCTGGCCCTCGCGGCCCTGCACAACAGCCACCCGGGCTGGTACGACCGCCTCTAGCGCCCGACCGGTCCCGGCCCGGTTCGGGAGCCGCGCTCAGGTGTCGGTCGGTTCGAGGGCGGCGGTCCACGCGGCGACCAGGTCCAGCAGGCCCGGGAAGCGGTGGTCCAGGTCGTCGACGCGGACGTGGCTGCGGCGTTCCAGGCCGTACTGGCGCTGCCGGATCAGGCCGGCCTCGCGCAGGGCGCGGAAGTGGTGGGTGAGCGAGGACTTGGGTTGGCCGAGGCCGAACCAGCCGCACGTGTGGTCGAACTCGGTCGAGTCCAGGAGCAGCGTGCGCACGATGCCCATCCGGAGCGGGGTGCTCAGCGCGCCCATGACCGCTTCGAGGCGCAACTCCCCGACCGCGGGCTCCGGCAGCGGCTCGGGGGCGTCGTCGGGGACCGGGCGGACGACCGCGTTGTGGGCCACTGGGCATCTCTCCTCGCCGTGGGCGGCCGGCGCCGGCCGCTGCTGTACGAGTTGCATCGTACTGCACTTCATGTTCGAATCGACTCGTACAGTCAGTACGACTCGATTCGTACAGCCGTGTCCTGGGGGTTCCATGTCACCGACCGACGTCCGCCCTGCGCCCATGCCCGCCGCGCCCACCTCGGCCCCGTCCCCGCCCGCGCCCGTATCGCCCGCCCGGATCCGGCTCGCCGCCTGGCCGGTGACCGCCGTCTTCGTGCTCTCCAACGCGGCGACCCCGCTCTATGTCGTCTGGCGGCGCGAACTCGGCTTCTCCTCCGGCACGTCGACCGTGATCTTCGCGGCCTACATCGTCGGCCTGCTCGGCGCGCTCACCGTCGCCGGCGCGCTCTCCGACCGAATCGGCCGCAAGCCGGTACTGCTGCCCGCCCTCGGTCTGGCCGCGCTCGCGTGCCTCGTCTTCGCCACCGCCGCCTCGGTGCCCGCGCTCGTCGTCGCGCGCCTGCTCACCGGCATCGCCGTCGGCGCGACCGTATCGGCCGGAATGGCCGCGGTCGCCGACGTCGCCGGGTCGACGCACCGGCGGCTGGGGGCGCTGGCGGCCTCGTCCGCGATGGTGCTCGGCGCCGGGCTCGGGCCGATGCTCGCGGGCGTGTTGTCCGAGACCGTGCCCGGGCCGACCACCACCGTGTTCGTGGTCGAGGCGGTGCTGCTCGCCACCGCGTTCGTGGTCGTGTACCGGTTGCCGCTCGCCCGACCGGCCGCCGCACCCGGCGCCGCCCGATGGTTGCGGGTGCCGTCCGTGCCCGCCGCGAATCGGGGCCAACTGCTCATGGGCATCGCGGTGTTCGCGCCCGGCATCACAGCCACCTCGTTCGTGCTCTCGCTCGGCCCCGCCCTCCTGGCCGACCTCCTCGACACGTCGAGCCGGATCGTCGCGGGCTCCACGGCGTTCGTGATGTTCGCCGCCGCGACCGGCGTGCAGTTCGCGGTGCGCCGGTGGGCGGTTCGCACGGTGCTGCTCGCCGGGGCCGCCGCGATCGCCGCCGGCATGATCGTGCTGATCGCCGCCGTATCCCTCGCGTCCGCACCCCTGTTGATCACGGCCGCGATCCTCGCCGGCGCCGGTCAGGGCCTCGGCCAACTCGGCGGCCTCACCCTCCTCGGCACGCATGTCCCGCGCGAGCGCGCCGCCGAGGCCAACGCGGCGCTGAACGTGGGCGGTTACCTGCCCGCCGGCTTGCTCCCGGTCGCCGCCGGCTACCTGGGCGACGCGGTGGGCCTGCGTACCGCGACCACGACCTTCGCGGTCGTCCTGATCGGCGCGGCCACCGTCGCGGCGGCCCTGGTGCCGACGAACCGTGCGGCAGGAGAGCGCGGTTGAGGTCGCGACCCGGCTCGATCGGCCGACACGTCCGTGCGGAAACACCCTCGACTGCCCCAGGATTTCCATTACTTGACCCGAATCCGGTTGGTTCCCCCGCGCATCGAACGTAGGTTGGTCGGCGTCGTTCGATCACTACGGGGGCAGTGGCGCGCGGCGACCGCGAGCGGGTCGCCCCGCATCGAACGGGCGGGCGCGCCTCGCGTCGGCCTCGGCGGCATCGGTTCGCCTTCTCCCGGAACGTCGTACGCACACGACGTCCTACGGGGAGGCGATCGGGGATGGGCAAGACGAAGACCGGCCCGAAAGGCGGCGATTCGGGCGCCTCGGGCACCGGCCACGACACGACCGGGCCGAGCGGCGGAGCGCCGACCGCGACCGTGCCCAAGGCACCCAAACGCCCCGGCGGTGACACCGGCGGCGCCCCCGGCGGTCCGCCGGCGACCACCACCTCCAAGACCGGCGCGCCCGCCGGACCGCCGCCCAGGGGCGGCAACGGCTTCAGCCACAAGCCGGAACACGTGGAGTCCGGCGCCCGGGGCATCGACGCCTCCGCCGCCCGGATCGAGGCCGCGCACACGAAGTTGAGCGGCGTACTCCAGGCCAAGGGTTCGTTCTGGAACAAGGACAGCCTGGGCCAGACCTTCGGCAAGGTCTTCGAGCCGCTGTCCACCGGCCATTCCCGGGCCGGCGGGGCGCTCCAGCAGGCGGTCGCCAAGACCGCCGGGAACGTGCGCGTCAGCGCCAAGAAGACGGCCGCCACCGAGGAGGCCAACCTCAAGAAGTTCGGGCAGCGCATCGACGGCGACCCGAAGAAGATCGGCGACGCCGAGCGCGATGGCAGGGGCCCGTCGGGCAATGCCGCGCAAAAGCCCGGCCCGAACCGCACCCCGGTGTACTTCGTCGACGAGAACGGCCGGGTCCACCAGTTGGTGAACGGCCAACTCGTACCGGTCACCCCCGGAGGCACGAACAGCGGCATCGACCGGGTGCTCAATCCCGACGGCACGATCAAGGTCAAGATCAAGACCGACGACGACGGCAACCCCGAGCTCACCCCCAAGGGCAAACCGAAACGGGTCCCGGTGCCGGGCGGCAAGGGGAGATACGACCGGTTCTCGAAGAAGGAGCAGGCGGACAACGACGGCGCCGCTCCGCGCACGCCCGTGCAATCGCAGCGCCTGGAACACCCCACGGATCTGTCCCAGGCGGTGGAGGACGTGCGCCGCGCGGGCAACGACTACGGCGGGAACAACTATGCGTCGCTGTACTATCGGGATCCTTCCGGACAAGCCGGCGGGGACTTCATCCTGGTCGGCAGCAGCGGCCAGAACGGCGGTCACTCGGAACGAGCGATCGGGTTGCCGATGGTGCACAACGGCATGCAGAACGACGTGACCCGGTTGTATACCGAACGTGCGCCCTGCCAGGTCTTCCCGCAGACCGGCGGGGCCGGCTGCGACCTGTGGGTCGACATGCATCTCAACGGTCCGGGTCGCAGCTCCCCGCTGGAGGTCGGCCACGTCGCGGACTTCGACTCGAGTCGGCTCGACGGGGCGGACCGCAACGGTCCGTTCAACCTGTACATGTTCGACCTGGAGCAACAGCACCGGGCCGGCAACACGAGTCCGCTCGCCGGTGTATACACGTACCGGTATCCCTGAGCCCGACGCTGGAGTAACGGATGATCTTCGACATCGACCGGGGCCGGCTCCTGGAGGCGTTTCCCGAGCGGCGGGTCGTGCGTGCCTCGCGCGCCGCACTCGCCGAGGTGGAGGGTCGGGCCGAGGATCTGGACTTCCTGTGCGACGTGGGCCTGCCGCAGGGGCTGTTCCAGATCGCCCCCGCGCTGGCCGGCGAGGCGGGCGCGCAACCGTCGCGGCTGCTGGATCTCGGCGATCCGGACGAGGGTGTGGACCTGCCCGAGTTGGACGGCGTCGGCCCGGTACTCCTGCTGGGGGGAATCCAGCACTGGTACGTCTTCCTGCACCTGGAAACCGGCCGGATCCACGCGTTTGCGCAGGACGGGGCGGACTACTGCACGATCAACGGGGACCTGTCCTCGCTGTGCACCATGTTGTGCCTGCTGGAGCGGGAGACCCCGCGCACGGCACCGGGAACCCGGGGCCCGGGCAACGACGAATACGCGCACGTGGCCGACTCCGTTCGGGCCCGGATCGAGCCGCGCGACCCGCTTCCCTTCCAGGGGGACGGCCTGTGGGTCTTCTATTTCGGCTCGTACGTCGACGGCCTGTATCCACTGAGCTGAGCGATCGAGCCGAGCGATCGGGAAGGAAACCCGCACCACCATGAACGTCGACCTCTCCGCCGCCCTCCACCAGCGCTTCGGCCGGGACGGGCTGCGCACGTACGCGTCGCCGGATCTCGACGGCCTGCCGCTGCCCGTGCAGGTCGGCGCGTACTTCATCGCCGCGGAGGACGAACACCCGCTCACCATGGGGGCGTTCGCCGACGCGGTCGGTGAGTTGCTGCCCGATGCCGGGCTTCGGGACCGGGTTCGGCTCGGGACCGACCAGGGGGCGGAGCTGTACGTGGCCGGCGACGGGTCGGTGCGGGCCCTGTTCCTCGGCGTCGACCTGCCCGCGATGGCCGTGGCGAGCAGCGTGGAGGCGTTCGCCGACGGGTTGTTGACGCTCGATCAGATGTTGCCCCGGATCGCCGCCGTGGACGAGCCGACGGAGGGCTTTCCGCTGTACCGGGAGCTGCGCGAGGCGTTGACGGCGGCCGATCCCGCCGCGTTCGTCGAGCGCGAGGCGTGGTGGCCCAGGGTCCTGGACGACGTGCGACTCCCGCTGAACATCGGCAGTTCGGCCGCGTTCGAGATCGTGGACGCCGGCGGTGAACCGAAGATCCTGACCGAGTCGTCGCGCCCGGGGCTGCCGCATCCGGAGGAACTGCTGTGGTACCGGCTGGCGGCCGGGGGAGTGGACGCCGAGGACGTCCGGCGGGTCTACTGCGAACTCGAACCCTGCCTGATGCCCGGCCACTACTGCGCGCTCTGGATGGGCCGCCTGTTCCCCGACGCCGAGTTCACCCACGGCTTCGGCTACGGGGAGACCGCGCAGTCCCGGGAGGACGGCGTACGGGCGCTGATGACGCACATCGCCGAGCAGGCGGGAAACCGCTGACGGAGCGCCACCGCGACCGGGCACGGTACGAGCGGCACACAGCGATACGAGTGGTGGGAATCGGGGGACGGAGACCGTGGTCGACCAGGACGGGCATCGGCTGCCGCACATGACGGGTGGGCGCCACCTCGCCGCCCGCGCGCTGCTCGGGTGGCTCGACGATCCGCGCTCGCCCCGGTTGTGCCTGGTCGGCGGCTCGCCGGGGGCGGGCAAGTCGCACCTGCTGGCCTGGCTGTACGCGGCCACCGCCGGGCAGGACACGCCGCCCGCGCGCCGACTGCACGCGTTCGTCCCGGCCGGCGGATCGACCCTGCCCGGGGTCACCGTCGAACTGGCGCGGCACCTGGGGGTCGCGGCGCGGACACCCCGCCACCTGGTCGCCTGGGCGGCCCTGGACCCCCGGCGCACGGTGATCACGATCGCCGATCTCGACCACGCGGGCGTGCCGGGCCGCCCCGGGGAGGGCGCCCGGATCGTCACCGACCTGCTCGACCCGCTGCTCGACCTGCCGCACGTACGGCTGCTCGTGGAGTGCGCGGACGCCGCGACCCGGGCCGCGTTCACCCGGGTCGCCGGGCCGGCCGCGCTGGACCTGGACGAACCCAGGTGGACCCACCCGGGCCGGTTCGCCCGCTGGTACGCCGAACTGCTCGCCGCCGCACCGGGCACGGCGCCGCCGGCCGCCGATGTCGCCTACCCGCACCCCGGCCTGGCCCGGCTCGCCGCGCGGGTGGACGGGGCCTCGGCGTCGCCCGCCTCGGCCGCCTCCGCGGTCTCGGCGGTCGACCCGGGCGGCACGACGGAGCGGTTCGCCCGGATCCACCGGGCGTGGTGGGCGGGCCTGGGCGAGGACGTGCGTTCGGCCGTGGCCGCCCTGTACGGCCTCGACCTGCCGCTGACCGCCCGGCAGTGGGCGATCGCCTGTTCGACCCTGTATCCGGGCCCGGCGCCGGGCCCCGGCGGCGCGGCGGCGGACGTGCCGATCGCTGCGGCGGCCCGCGCGCTGCCCCCGCTGCTCGACGGCGGCGACACCTGGGCGCTGCCGGCCGGGCCGCTCGCCGACTTCGTGGCGGGGCAGCGCCGGGAATGCCGCGATCCCGGCCGGGCGGCCCGGGTGCACGCGGCACTGCGGCGGGACGCGGACGCGGGCATCGTGGACCTGTCCGGGCTCTACGACGCGGGCGAGGAGCGGCTGTCGGCGATCCTGGAGCACAGCGTGCGGATCGGGGACGCGGCGGCGCTCGCGGCCGACCCGATCGTGCAGGCACTGGCCCGGCCGCACGTGGTGGCCGGCGCGCTGGTGGCCACCGGGCAGTGGGCGGACCCGGCGCAGGCGGCGTTTCGCGGCGCGTACGGCACGCTGGTCGCGCAGCCCGCGCCGGGGACGCGGGCGGCCCTGCTCGCGATGCACCGACTCGGTCGCGACGACGACGCCGCGCGCCGACTCGCGGCCCGGGCCGCGGCGCCGGGCTGGCGGGCCGCGTGGGCCCGGTGGGGCGAGGGCGACCCGCAGCGGCCCGACCGGTGGCCGGGACCGGTGCTCGCCGCCGCGTCGGGCCGCGGCGCGCTGGCGGGACAGGCGCTCCTGGTGGACGACGCCGGCACGATCCGCACCGTGCGCGGCGCCGACGGCGGCATCGTCGGCCGGGTCGGCGCCTCCTTCGGGCCGATTCCGCTGCGCGCGCTCGCGAGCACGTACGGCGGCCGGGTCGCCACGCTGAACCGATGGGGCGGCGTGGACGTCCTGGACGCGGCCTACCACGGCCCGCGCGGCGCCCTGGAGGCCGGATTCCAGCGCCTGGTCAACACCTGCGGGGCCGAGCCGACCGTGCTGTGCGCACACCCGCTGCCCGCGCTCGGCGACGCCGAGGGCGCCGTGTGGTGCTACGCCCCGGCGCCGACCTCGGCATCGGCCCCGGCCGGCGACGAGCCGCCGCCGCGCGGGGTGTTCTCCGCGCCGCTGCACACCGGCCCGGTCACCGCGCTGGGCGCGGTCCGCACCGGCACCGCCGGAGCGCCGACGCTGGTGATCAGCGGCGGGCGCGACGGCCGGGTGCGGATGTGGAGCCCGGGCGCCGAGCCGGGCCCGGACGCGCTGGACGCGCGTGCCGCCCCGGTGACCGCGCTCGCCTGCGAACAGACCACCGAGGGCCTGCTGATCGCGGTGGCCTGGGCGGACGGCCCGGTCCGACTGCGCCGACCGGGCGACGACACGACGGTGGACCTGAACCCGGGTCTGCCGGTGACCGGGATCGCGGTGTCGGTGGAGGGCCACATCGTGCTGGGCACCGCCGCTGGGGTGATCGGACTGCGCCTCGAACGCCCCGTCGGATGAGAGTCGTTCGGATGTTCGGCGCAGGCGTGGGACGGGCCGACCGGGCCCGAAAGGCGTGTACAAGGCCGGAATCGGTGCGTAGCGTCGACAGCGGGCGCCCCGCCGTTTCGGGCGTGGGCGACGACGACGGGGGTCGACTGTGGGCATCACCGTACCGGGCTACCTGGACACGGCACTGGACGTCATCGGGATCGACTGGCCCAACCTCGACGAGGACGAGTTCAAGGAACTGGCGGTCGCCTACCGTGAGTTCGCGGACGAGATCGACGAGGCACGGGCGGACGGCAAGAACGGCGCGGCGTGGATCCTCTCCGGCACCAGCGGGATGGCCGCCGAGGCGTTCGAGGCGCACTACGGCAAACTGAACAACGAGCATCTGCACGATCTGGCCGAGGGCGCCCGCATGTTGGCCAAGGCGCTGGACGCGGCGGCGGTGGTGATCGAGGTGGCCAAGGGCAGAGCCATCGCCCAACTGATCATCCTGGCCGATGCGATCGCCGCCGCCGCGGCGGCGGCCACCTTCACCCTCGGCCTGTCCGCGATCGCCGGCCTGGCCGAGGTCGGCATCGTGCGCACCGCGGTCAAACGCATCTTCAAGGAACTCGAGGACGAGTTGATGGCCCGGGTGATCGAGATAGCCACCGCACCCGCGGTGGCCGCCCTCGAAGGCACCGCCAACGAACTGCTGTCCCAACTGGTGGAGAACGAACTCGGCGCGCGCAACGGCTACGACCTGGACGCCGCGATCGACGCCGGCAAACAGAGCGGCCGGGACGCCATGCCGACCGCGTCCGGCATCGTCACCACGCTGAACCCGGTGGCCTGAACCGGGCGGCGTGAACCGGGCGGCGTGAACCGGCGACCCGAAGCGGCTCGCATCGGCGGCCCGCACGGGCGACCCGAACCGGTCGCCCGAACCGACCGCCCCGACCCGCCGACGCGCGTCCGAACGCCCGTTCGCGCGTCTTGACTTCGTGCCGCTCCGTCGGGATCCTGCCGGCGGGGCGGCATCGTCACACCGCGCCCCGCCGCAACCACCGAGAGGAACCGCGGATGAGTCGCGACCAGGGCGGGGCGTACGCGTCGGCGTATCGGCGAAGCCTCGACGACCCGGACGGATTCTGGTTGGCCGCGGCCGAGGCGATCGACTGGGTCACCCCACCCACCCGGGCCCTGGACGACTCCGCCGCGCCGCTGTACCGCTGGTTCCCCGACGGCGTGCTGAACACCTGCTTCAACGCCCTCGACCGGCACGTGGCGGCCGGCCGCGGCGACCAGGCGGCCATCGTCTACGACTCGCCCGTCACCGACACCCGGCGCCGGTTGAGCTACGCCGAACTCCTCGACCTGACCGCACGGTTCGCCGGCGTGTTGCGCGGCCTCGGGGTCGGCAGGGGCGATCGGGTCGTGCTCTACCTGCCGATGGTGCCCGAGGCGGTGGTGGCGATGCTCGCCTGTGCCCGGCTCGGCGCGGTGCACTCCGTGGTGTTCGGCGGCTTCGCCGCCCACGAGTTGGCGGTGCGGATCGACGACGCCCGCCCCACCGTGGTGGTGGCCGCGTCCTGCGGCATCGAGCCGACCCGCACCATCGCCTACAAACCGCTCGTGGACGCCGCCCTGGCCGAGGCCACACACCGCCCGGACCACGTGGTGATCCTGCAACGCCCGCAGCTGGTCGCCGAGTCGACGGACACCTGCCTCGACTGGGACACCGCGATGGCGAGTGCCGAGCCGGTCGAATGTGTGCCGGTGGCGGCCACCGACCCGCTCTACATCCTCTACACCTCCGGCACCACCGGCCCGCCCAAGGGCATCGTCCGGGACAACGGTGGGCACGCGGTGGCGCTGCGCTGGTCGATGGAGAACATCTACGGCGTGCGGCCGGGCGAGGTGAGCTGGACCGCCTCCGACGTGGGCTGGGTGGTCGGCCACTCGTACATCGTCTACGCGCCGCTGCTCACCGGCTGCACCTCCGTGCTGTACGAGGGCAAACCGGTCGGCACCCCGGACGCGGGCGCGTTCTGGCGGGTGGCCGCCGAGCACCGGACCACGATGCTGTTCACCGCGCCGACCGCGTTTCGCGCGATCCGCAAGGCGGACCCGGAGGGCAAGCTGCTCGCCGGACACGATCTGTCCGCCCTGCGCGCCCTGTTCCTGGCCGGCGAGCGCCTGGACCCGGAGACCTACCGCTGGGCCGGCGACCTGCTCGGCGTGCCCGTGGTGGACAACTGGTGGCAGACCGAGACCGGATGGCCGATCGTGGCCGACCCGATCGGCCTGGAGCCGCAACCGACCCGGCCCGGCTCGCCGACCCTGCCGGTACCCGGCTACGACGTGCGGATCCTGGACCCGGACGGCGTCGAGGTGCCGCCCGGCACGGACGGGTCCGTGGTGCTCAAACTGCCCATGCCGCCGGGCACGTTGACCGGCCTGTGGGGCGACGACGCGCGCTATGTCGCCTCCTACCTGACCGCCTTCCCCGGCCACTACCTCACCGGCGACGGCGGACGCAAGGACGCCGACGGCTACGTCTACGTGATGGGCCGCACCGACGACGTGATCAACGTGGCCGGACACCGGTTGTCCACCGGCTCGATGGAGGAGGTCCTGGCGGGCCATCCGGACGTGGCGGAGTGCGCGGTGATCGGGGTGGCCGACGAACTCAAGGGCCAGGTGCCGCGCGGCCTGGTCGTGCTCAAGGCCGGCGTGGACCGGGAACCGGACGAGGTGGCCGCGGAGTTGGTCCGCCGCGTCCGGGACACCATCGGCGCGGTGGCCGCGCTGCGTCGGGTGGACGTGGTCCCCGCGCTGCCCAAGACCCGGTCCGGCAAGATCCTGCGCCGCACGATGCGCGACATCGCCGACGGCAAACGACCCGAACCGCCGTCCACGATCGAGGATCCCGCCGTACTCGACGCCCTGCGGCCGACGCTCGTCGACGAGTAGGACACCGCGGATCCGGATGGCGCGATCAGTCCGCGTAGGACGCGGCCGGCGGCGACTGCGGGCCCAGCGGCCCGGCCAGCCAGGTGTCGTACAACCGCTGCCACGAACCGTCGCGCTTCATCCGCTCCAGCAGCCCGTTGGCGAAGCGCACGAAGTCCTCGTGCGCCAACGGGAAGGCCATGCCGTGCGGTTCGTCGCTGAACGCGGGCCCGACCACGACGGTGTCCGAGTCCTGCGCACCAAGTCCGTGCAGCAGCGCGGAGGTCGTCGAGACCGCGTCCACCTCGCCCTGCTGCAACGCGACCAGGCAGTCCGTCCAGTTCTCCACCGCGTAGGGCAGCACGCCCGCCGGATCGTCGCGCAGGAACACGATCGAGGTGGTCGCCCGCACCGTACACACCCGCCTGCCGCGCAGATCGGCGAGCGTACGCACATCGGAGTCGCTGCGGACCAGCACCCGCTGGCCGTCGGTGTAGTAGTCGCTGCTGAACGCCACCTCGTGCTTGCGCTCGCACGTGATGGTCATCGTGTCGATCACCACGTCGACCACCCCGGATTGGAGCACCTCGGGCCGCTGGGCCTGGGTGATCACCTTGTACCGGATGTGCGCGGGGTCGTCGGGGCCGCCGAAGATCGCCCGCGCGAGGGTCTTGGCCATCTCGATGTCGAAGCCCTGGATCCGGCCGCTGCGCCGATCCAACTCGGCGAAGTAGCGGGTGTTCTGGTCCACCCCGACGATCAGGTAGCCGCGCCGCTGGATGGTCTCCATCGTGGACCCGGCCGGCATGCGACCGCCGGCGGGCAGCGGGTCGGGCGGGGTCAGGCTCCGGCGCGGGTCGCACGGCGCGGCGGTGGACGGTTTCGGGTAGTCCTCCGGGCCGGCCGGATGTGCTCCCGAGACGACCGGTTCGGCGGCGGTACGGACCTCGGCCGGCGGCGCGCCCGACGAACCGGTACAGGAGGCCAGCGTGGCGGCCAGGGCGACGGCTGCTGCCGCGGTCGCCGTGCGGCGGGCTCCCCAGTGCATGCCACTCCCCGTGGGCCGGTGTTCCGAGTGCCGGTGCGGTCCGATTATCGATCGGATCCGCCGGAAATCGGGACCGACTGCCCAAATAATGGGGGGTTCCCTCGGTGTGATCGTTCAACTTTGGAGCGCGTGTGACCAGCTATGGCATCACCGGGCACATCAACCTCGCGGCGGGAACGGCGCCGTTGGTCGACCGTGCGCTCCGGGATCTGCTCGCCGGTGTCGCGGCGGACGAACTGGTCGGCTACAGCTGCCTGGCGGCCGGTGCGGACGCGATCTTCGCCCGGGCCGTGCTCGACCTGGGCGGCCGGCTGGTGGTGTTGCTGCCGTCGGCCGACTACGGCGAGTCCAGGGTCGGCGCGGCCTATCGCACGACCTTCGACCACCTGCTGGCGGAGGCCGACGAGGTTCGGGTGATGCCGTACCCCCACGCCTCGCGGGACGCCTACGCGGCGGCCAACGAGAACCTGATCGCGGCGGCCGACGTGCTCTTCGCCGTCTGGGACGGCCGGCCCGACGACAACCGGGGCAGCACCGCCGAGGCGGTGTCCCGGGCCCGCGCGGCCGGCAAGCAGGTCCACGTGGTGTGGCCCACGGGCGCGGCCCGCGCCTGAACGGGCGGGGACGGTGCGGGAGTTGCCCACGATGGTCGTACCGAGCCCGGAACCGGGTCCGCCGGCCGTCGGGTGGACGACCGGCGGACCACGGTGCCGCGTGATGGGATCTAGCGAGGCGAGTCCGCCTCGGTGTGGTGGTGGTGCGGGGTGGCGCCGAGCGGGGGTGCGCCCTGGGGGGCGGGCTTGCGCGCGTCGAGGACGGCGAGGACCAGCGTGCCCAGGCCGGCGAGACCGGCCAGTACGGAGACGCCGGGGAGCACCATGCCCAGGATCGTGTTCTGGGCGTCGCGCCACGCGGAGTCGGTGAGCCGGAACAGCCCTATTCCGACGGCGGTCACGCCGAGCAGCGCGATCACCGCGTGCCAGAGCAGCGGATTGGCCGGACGCTGCTCGGGGGTGGGGCGCTGCTCGGTCAGGCCGAGCGGGAAGGGCAGGCCGGAGCCCGGTTGCGCGGCCGGTGTCGCGGCGGCGGCGGCGGGGGTCGCGGTCGGGAGCGGCGGTGCGGCGACCGGTGGCGCGGGGGCGGGCAGCACCGTGGTCGCGCCGACCGGGCTCGCGGCCGGATGCTCGACCTTGACCGTCTCGGCGCCGGCCCCCGCCGGCGCGGGGCCGTCGGGCTTGCGCGGGACCTTGACCGTCTCGGCGTTGTCGCCGCGCCGGACCACCGGCACCTTGACCGGCTCGCCGCCGTCGTAGCCCCCCTTCGGCTTGCCCGACTCGGGCGCGGGCGGCGTGGGTTCGGCGGCCGGCGCGTCGTCCTCGTCCTTGCCGACGCGGGCGGCGGGCACGGGGGTGGTCGCGTCGTCGTCCGCGGCCTTCGGCGCGCCCTTCGCTCCGGCCTCGCCCTTCGGCTTGTCGTCGCGGGCGGCGGGCACGGCCACGGGGGTGGTCGCGTCGTCCTCGGGG
This sequence comes from Embleya sp. NPDC056575, assembly GCF_042793325.1. Classification (NCBI taxonomy): domain Bacteria; kingdom Bacillati; phylum Actinomycetota; class Actinomycetes; order Kitasatosporales; family Streptomycetaceae; genus Embleya; species Embleya sp. NPDC056575. Next base: position 24,739 of record NZ_JBHTVA010000069.1, on the reverse strand, counting down.
GCTTTTGCGTCGGAAGGCACATCGGTGGCGGGCGCGGCCTTGCCGACCTTGCCGCCTCGTGCTGCCGGGGTGGCGACGGGCGTCGCGTCGTCCGCGTCGTCGTTGTTGTCGGCCGCCGCGCTGCCCGGCTTCGGCTTCGTGGCCTTGGCCGCCGGTCGAGCGGGCTTCGCCTCGGTGTCGTCGGCCGCCCCATCGGGCCGATCCGCCTCGTCGCCCGTCTTCCGAGCCGCCGCCGCGCCGGTGCGCGGTTCGGTCTTCCTGGTCGCCTTGGCCCCGGCGGCCGGCGCCGCCGCAGGTGTCGCGAGCGCGGCCGATGCCGCGACCTCGGCCGTCTCCGACTCCTCCGCCGGGTCCGTGCCGTCCGCGTCCGTGCCGTCCGCGTCGCCCGGTTCCACCGTGTCCGCCTCGTCGGCGTCCGGTATCTCCACCCGCTTGGCCGAGGCCGCCGCGGCCTCCGCCGCGTGGGTCGCGAGCAGGGCCGCCGTAGCCTTGGGCAGCCAGTCCTTCGCCGAGTCGGCCGCCGCGAAGCGGGCCACCAGGTCGGCCGCGGTGGGTCGCGCGGTGGGCCGCTTCTTCAGGCAGTCGGCGACGATCTCGCGCAGCCAGTCCGGGAGTTCGGTCAGGTCCGGCGTCTCCCGGACCACCCGCTGGGCCAGTTCGGCGGCCGACCCCGTACCGAACGGAGCCACGCCCGCCGCATGGCAGAGCACACCGCCGAGGGCGAACACGTCGATCGCCGGACCGATGGACCCGCCGGTGACCTGCTCCGGCGCCGGCAGCCCCGGTGTCTCCACCACGCCGGTCCGGTTCAGCCCGGCCGTACCCAGCGCCCGGGCCAGCGCGTAGTCCGCCACCCGGGGCCCGTCGGCGGCCAGCAGGACGTTCGCCGGCTTCAGGTCACGGTGCGTCAGACCCGCCTCGTGCACGGCCGCCAGGCCCTCGGCCAACCCGGCGCCCAGCGCCCGCAACGTCCGCTCCGGAAACGCCCCGTGCGCCTCGACGGCCGCCTCCAGGGACGGGCCCGCGACATGCTCGACCACCAGCCACGGGGGCGTGCCGTCGGCGTCGGCGTCCAGAACGTGGGCGACATGCGTGCCGCCGACCTCGCGCGCGGCCGCCATGTCCGTACGGAACCGTTCGAGGAACTTCTTGTCGGCCGCCAGATCCGACCGCACCAGTTTGACCGCGACCTGCTCACCACCGGGCGCTCGACCGAGGAACACGGTCCCCAGGCCGGCCCGACCGAGCCGGGCCGACAGTCGGTACCGCCCGACAACCCCGGGATCGCCCGGCTTCAGCGGATCCATGACTGCCGCCCCCTCCACGTACGTGCGTTCTGTGCCAAGGCAGGGAGTGGCCCCAGGGCACGCCGACGGCCCTGTCGGTCTCGCCTCCCCGCGGACTTCGCCGCAGCCTACCCCTCGGTCGGGGTGTCACCGAGGACCCGGACCGCCCCGTCGATCTCCTGTTACCGACTCCGGACGGGCGCCGGAACACCGGGACATGTCCGCATTCCGACGTTCTGCCGGACCGTGTGGGCACACTGGTTTCGCGGCGAGCACACCCCGATATGACGAGGGAGTCGGACCGATGGCGATCGTTCTGGGGCCGAATCGATATGGCAAGGCGGAGGTGCGCCTTGCCCGGGTGACCCGGACCACCGCGAGCGACCACGAACTGTGCGACCTCGACGTCTCGGTGTCCCTGTCCGGCGACCTCGCCGACACCCATCTGCGCGGCGACAACGCCCGGGTGGTGCCCACGGACACGATGCGCGCCGTGGTGTACGCCTTCGCCCAGGACCGACCCCTGCCCTCGATCGAGGAGTTCGGCCTGCGCCTGGCCGGACACTTCGTCGACGCGCACACCTCGATCGACACCGCACGGGTGCGTCTGCGCGAATACCCCTGGGTCCGGATCGCCGGCACGCACGGTCCGCACCCGCACGCGTGGACCCGGGCGGCGGGGGTGCGCTGCGCCGGGGTCGTGCACGGGCCGGAGGGTGTCGAGGTCTGCTCCGGCGTGGCGGACGTGGCCGTGCTCAAGTCCACCGGATCCGAGTTCCACGGCTTCCCGACGGACCGTTACACGACGCTCGCGCCGACCCGGGACCGCGTCCTGGCCACCACCGTGCGGGCGCGTTGGCGCCATCGCCGCGACGGCGGCGCACCGGCCGACTGGGACGTCTCGTTCCGCGCCGCCCGGGACACCCTGCTGCGCACCTTCGCCGAGACGCACAGCCTCTCGCTCCAGCACACCCTGTACACGATGGGCGAGGCGGTCCTGGCGGAGCAGGAGCACCTGGCCGAGGTACGCCTGACGCTGCCCAACCGCCACCACGTCGAGGTCGACCTGAGTCCGTTCGGCCAAACCAACCCGGGGGAGGTGTACCAGGTCACGGACCGGCCGTACGGCCTGATCGAGGGCACGGTCCTGCGCGACGACGCCGCCCCGGCCCTGGCCGACCTGCCCTGGGAGTAGCAACCACCGGTCGCGACACCGAGCGACGCGAACACCACGATCGCCGGGCCCGCGTGCGTCGGAGCGAGCCCGTCCTCAGTCGCGGAAGGCCAGCATCGGGATCAGCGCGTTGTCCACCAGGGACTCGATCTCGGCGCCGGTCATCGGCACGCCCGTGACGGTGAAGCGCTGGCACAGGAACGTGGGTCCGGCCAGCACACATTCCGGGGCCAGGGCACCCTGGCGGGCCTCGCCGCGGGCGATGGCGTCGGCGAGCACGTCGGCCAGCAGCGACGTCCACGGGCCGACCACCCGCTGCTCCCACATCTCGGCGAACTCGTGATGCCGGCTCAGTTCGCCGCACAACATCCGCGTGCCCAGGCCCAGCGGGCCGAGCATGCTGCGCGCGATGGCCTCCAGGTAGACGATCAGGTCGCCGCGCAACGTGCCCGGGAAGGACAGGGATTCCGGGTCGGGCAGCGTGGCGGAGAGCGCGTCGGCGACCATGCCCACCTTGTCCGGCCAGCGCCGGTACAGCGCCGACTTGCCGGTCCCGGCCCGGGTCGCGACGCCCTCGAAGGTGACCCCGGCGTAGCCGCGTTCGCCCAGCTCGGCGACCACGGCGTCGGTGATCGCCCGCTCCAGCGTGACGCCACGCTTGCGGGGGCGCTGTCGGTAGTCGGTGACCAGCAGGGCTGTCTCGACGTGACCGGCGCGTACTCCTGTGCTCACTGTCACCTCCGACTGCCATGCTACAGAAAACGTTTGCGTTCTCTAAGGCATAACCTCTAGATTCACGTAGAGAACGCTCACGTCCACTAGTAATGCGAGGCAATCCATGACGACGGCACCTCCCGAGGTGGCCGGTTCGACCGGATCCCCGTCCGCCGAGGCGCCGCACGCGCGTCGCGGACTGGCCCTGGCCCTGCTCGCAGGGGCCCAGTTGATGATCGTGCTCGACGCGACCATCGTGAACATCGCCCTTCCCGACATGGGCAAGGCGCTCGACATCAGCGAAACATCGCTCTCCTGGGTGATGAACGCCTACATGTTGACCTTCGGCGGCCTGCTGCTGCTCGGCGGTCGACTCGGTGACCTCTTCGGCCGACGCCGGCTCCTGGCGCTCGGCCTGATCGTGTTCACGGTCGCGAGCCTGCTCGGGGGGTTCGCCGGCAACGAGGCCATGCTGCTCGCCTCGCGCGCCCTCCAGGGCGTGGGCGGCGCGATGGTGGCCCCCGCGGTCCTGTCGTTGGTGACCACCACCTTCGAGGAAGGGCCGGAACGCAACAAGGCGTTCGGCGTCTACGCCGCGGTGTCGGGCATGGGTTCGGCGGTCGGTCTGCTCATGGGCGGCCTGCTCGTGGAGTACCTGTCCTGGCGCTGGGTCATGTTCGTCAACGTGCCGATCGGCATAGCCCTGGTGGCCGCGCTGCCGCTGGCCATCCCGGACGACGCGAAGACCGGCGAGAAGGCGATCTGGCGCGGCCGGTTGGACATCCCCGGCGCGCTCACCTCCACGCTCGGTGTGACCGCGCTGGTCTACGGCGTGATCCGGGCCGCGGACAAGAGCTGGGGCGACGGGCTGACCATCGGCTCGCTGGCCCTGTCCGCGGTGCTGATCGCCGCCTTCATCGTGATCGAACTCAAGGTCGAGCGACCGCTCATGCCGATGCGGCTGTTCCACAGCCGCAACCGCTCCGCCAGCTACGTGGTGATGGCGCTCGCCGCCGGCGGCATGATGGGTTCGTTCTTCTTCATCACCCTCTACATGCAGCTCGTCGCGGGCTACTCGCCGATCAAGTCCGGTCTCGCCTATCTCCCGCTGTGCGCGGGCGTGATGGTCTCGGCCCAGTTCACCAGCGTGATGTTGCCGAAGATCGGCCCGCGGGTGCTGCTGACCGTGGGTCCGATCCTGGCCGCGGTCGGCCTGTTCTACTACGCGATGCTCGACGTCGACTCCAGCTACGTCGCCGGCCTGCTGCCCGCGATGATCATCTTCGGTCTGGGCATGGGCCTGATCTTCGTCGCGATCATGGCCACCGCGGTGGCCGGCATCGCCCCGGAGGACGCGGGCATCGGCTCCGCGATGCTCAACGTCACCCAGCAGGTGGGCGGCGCCGTGGCGATCGCGGTGCTGACCACGATCTACTCCAGCGCCAAGGACGACAAGCTGCGGGACGAGGTGGCCAAGCTCGGCGGCAAGGCCCCGGACCTGCACGCGATCAAGGTCGCCCTCACCGAGGGCTACACGGCGGGCTTCACGACCGCCGGCATCCTGCTCGCGGTCGCCGCGGTGATCGCGGTCGCGGTACTGCGGGTGGACAAGTCGGAGCTGCCCGCGGAGACCACCGGCGGTCTGCACTAGGACGGCATCGGACGTCGTCGCCGGGCGGTCCTCCGCTCGCCCGTCGACACCTCGACACCCGGACCGGTTCCCGCGAACCGGCCCGGGTGTTCGCGGTCCGGAGGTGCGACACGTCCGAAAAGCACCGATCGGTAGAGTAATTTCCGCTTCGGCGGCCACTCTTCGTGATCGACGCCTGGGGGATTCCCCCGTGTTTCGGTCCAAGCGGGACGCGGCGTGGGCGGCAGAGCGAGCAGGCGGGTACCCTGCGACAGGCAGCGGGTGCTCCGCCCCGGGGCACCTCTATCGCGACGACGGGACGACCGGCGCCGTGGCACTCCTCCCGCCTGTTCCTGTCGAAACAGCCGCTCGGCGGGGATGATGGGCGGTGGAGCGACTTCGGGGGGATTGTGACGGAACACGGATGGCCGGGTGAGCCACCGGCCAAGGGGGATCCGGAGCGGATCGGCCCCTACGCGGTGCTCGGCCGACTCGGTGCCGGCGGCATGGGCCGTATCTATCTGGGGCGTTCGCCCTTCGGGCGACTGGTCGCGATCAAGACCATCCGCTCGGAGCTGGGCGGCGACCCGGGCTTTCGCGCGCGCTTCGCCCAGGAGGTGGCCGCGGCCCGCCGGGTCAGCGGCGTGTTCACCGCTGCCGTGGTCAACGCCGATCCCGACGCCGCGGTGCCGTGGCTGGCCACCGCGTACGTACCCGCGCCCTCGCTGGAGTCGCTGGTCCGCGCCTGCGGCCCGCTGCCGCCGCGCGCGGTGCGCTGGATGGCCGCCGGCATCGCCGAGGCGCTGGAGTCGGTACACGCCGCCGGCCTGGTGCACCGCGACCTGAAGCCGTCCAACGTGCTGGTCGCCAGCGACGGCCCCAAGGTGATCGACTTCGGCATCTCGCGCGCCGCCGACTTCGGCTCGCTCACCATGACCGGCGTCGCGGTCGGCACCCCGGCGTACATGTCGCCCGAACAGGCGCAGGGTGTGCGCGACATCACCCCCGCCAGCGACATGTTCTCGCTCGGCGCCACGCTGGTGTACGCGGCCACCGGGCACTCGCCCTACCCCGACCGCAAGCCCGCCGAGGCGCTGCTGCGCCTGGTCACCGGCTCGCCGGACCTGGAGGGGCTGCCGACCGAGCTGACCGGCCTGGTCAACCTGTGCATGCAGCGCGCCGCCGAACACCGGCCGAGCCCGACCCAGTTGCTCAACCAGCTCGCCCCGCTCCTGGACGACAGCGACGCGGACAGCCAGCTGCCCGACAACGCGTCGGCGATGGTGCAGCGGTTCGAGAGCCAGTACCGGCCGACGATGGGCCCGCGCACGCCGCCGGTCCGCGAACTCGTCGAGCCCGACGGCGAGCAGCGGCCCGAACTGCCGGAGAACGTGCGCCCGGACCCGAACAACATGGGCAAACTGCCCAACCAGGTCCGCCAGGAGCCGCGTCCGGCGCCGCGCCCGGAGACCCACCGGCCGCCACCGCCGCAGCGTCCCCCGACGAACCCGACCCGCAAGCCGCCGCCCCGGCCGCCGGCCCCGCCGACGAACTCGCCGACGGGCGGCCCGCCGGGCGGCTCGCGACCGGTCTCGGGACGACCGGTGTCCACGTCCTCCCCCTCGCCGGCGCTGCCCACCGAGCGGGTGGCCCGGCCGCCCGCCCCGATACCCAACTCTCCGGTCACGTGGCCGGAGAGCGGCCCCGACGTGCCCCGCCAGCACCCCACGCCGCCGCGCACCCCCACCGGCGGCATGGAGGCCGCGCCGGTGTGGCGGTTCGCCGCGACCGGCGAGATCCTGACCCCGCCGGTGCGCGCGGGCTCCGGACGGACCGCCCGCGTACACGTGCACAGCAACGACAACGGGCTGCACACCCTGCATCTGGCCACGCGCGAGTGGCGGTTCGACTCCTCGGGCTGGTCGCACCCGCCGGCCGTGGACGGCGAGCTGATGTACCTCAGCAGCCAGGACAACCACGTCTACGCCCTGGAGCTGACCTCGCGGCAGTGGCGCTGGAGCTTCCCCACCGGCGGCGAGGTCGTGGCCGCCCCCGTGGTCGCCGACGGCACCGTCTACTTCGGGTCCAGCGACAACGCGCTCTACGCCGTGGACGCGGCCACCGGGCGCTGTCGCTGGCGGTTCCCCACCGGCGGCTGGGCCACCTCGCCCACCGTCGTGGACGGCACGGTCTACTTCGGCTCCAGCGACCGCTGCGTCTACGCGCTGGACGCGGCCACCGGCTGGTGCCGCTGGCGCTTCCCCACCGGCGGCTGGGTGTCCTCGCCGACGGTGGCCAACGGGATCGTGCACGTCGGCAGCACCGACCAGTACCTGTACCTGCTCAACGCCGGCGACGGCGCGATGCGCGGCTGGTTCGGCGCGGGCGGCCCGGTCGCCCAACCGGCCACCTCGGGCAACCTGTCCTTCTTCGGCAGCGGCGACGGCGGCCTGTACGCGGTCGACGTCAACACCACGCGCTGCGTGTGGCGTTACGGCGCCGAGGGCTGGGTGACCTCGCCCGTGGTCGCCGAGGACATGGTGTACGCGGGCAGCAGCAACGGCTCGGTGCTCGCGGTCGGCATGGGCGGCGAGCCCCGCTGGCGGTTCACCACCGGCGGTCGGGTGACCTCGCCGATCGTGGCCGACGGCCTGCTCTTCGTGGGCAGCGCCGACCGCCACCTGTACGTCCTGGACGCGGTCACCGGCAAGGGCCCGTCGGTCGGGACCAACGGCTGAGCGCGGGGCGGGCGAACGCGCCCGCCCCGACACCCTCGACACCTCGGACACGCGACGATCCCGGAGCCGCCGCTCGCGAACCGCGGTTCGCGACCTTCGACTCCGGGATCGTCGTCGGGTGTTCGATCCGGGTCAGCGGGCACCGATGGGGGTGTAGTCGCGCAGCGCGACGCCCGTGTACACCTGGCGCGGACGGCCGATCTTCGCCTTCGGGTCGGCGATCATCTCCTGCCAGTGCGCGATCCAGCCCGGCAGCCGGCCGATCGCGAACAGCACCGTGAACATCTCGGTGGGGAAGCCCATCGCCCGGTAGATCAGTCCGGTGTAGAAGTCCACGTTCGGGTAGAGCTTGCGCTCGACGAAGTAGTCGTCGGCCAGCGCGCGCTCCTCCAACTGCATCGCGAGGTCGAGCAGTTCGTCCTTCTTGCCCATCCGGGACAGGACGTCGTCGGCGGCCTTCTTGATGATCGTGGCGCGCGGGTCGCGGCTCTTGTACACCCGGTGGCCGAAGCCCATCAGGCGGACGCCGTCCTCCTTGTTCTTCACCTTGTTCACGAAGGCGTCGATGTCGCCGCCGTCGTTCTTGATCTGCTCCAGCATCTCGAGCACCTGCTGGTTGGCGCCGCCGTGCAGCGGGCCCCACAGCGCGTTGATCCCGGCCGAGATGGACGCGAACATGTTCGCCTGGCTGGAGCCGACGAGGCGCACCGTCGAGGTCGAGCAGTTCTGCTCGTGGTCGCCGTGCAGGATGAGCAGCTTGTCCAGCGCGTCCACCACGACCGGGTCCGCCTTGTAGGACTCGGCCGGGACGGCGAAGGTCATCCGCAGGAAGTTCTCGACGTAGCCGAGCGAGTTGTCCGGGTAGAGCATCGGCTGGCCGACCGACTTCTTGAACGCGTAGGCCGCGATCGTCGGCAGCTTGGCCAGCAGCCTTATCGCCGAGAGCCGGACCTGCTCCTCGTCGAACGGGTTGTGGCTGTCCTGGTAGAACGTCGACAGCGCGGACACCACGGACGACAACATCGCCATCGGGTGCGCGTCGCGCGGGAAGCCGTCGTAGAACCGCTTGACGTCCTCGTGCAGCAGCGTGTGCTGGGTTATCTCGTCCCGGAAGTTGTCCAGCGCGCTCACCGACGGCAACTCGCCGTAGATCAGCAGATACGCCGTCTCCAGGAAGGTTCCCTGCTCCGCGATCTGCTCGATCGGGTAGCCGCGGTAGCGGAGGATGCCCTCCTCGCCGTCGATGAAGGTGATCGCCGATTTACACGCGGCGGTGTTGACGAACCCTCCGTCGTAGGTCACCAGCCCCGTCTTGGCGCGCAGAGTCGAGATGTCCATGGCGGTGTCGCCGATGGTGCCCTCGATCAGCGGGAAGGTGTGCTCGTTTCCTTGGTGGCGCAGTACTACCGAGTCCTCGCTCATGGGGGTCCCCTACTTCTCGGCTCAGGCTCCGGCAGCCACCCGGATCGTGTCCGTGCGGTTCCGGTCTTTGTGACATGTGTGCATCAGTACGAATAGCAGGCGCACGAGGCGGCCTCGCAGCCACCTCCCACCTGGGCGACAAACCGTGAGCCGCGTCACCTGACCCAGGGTGCCGGGTCGCAACGCCCTTGGTCACCGCCGGCTCGGGTCGCGACGGTGCCCTGTGTTTCGGCTTCCCGCTTCGGGGGTCACCCATGCGGCGTCATGATGAGGGCACACGATCGGGCAGCCGGGGGGACGTTGCGTGACCGACGACGGACGACGGGGGCCGGCGCCCCTGGACGCCTACGATCCGCGCCGGATCGGGCCCTACCGGGTGTTGTCCCGGCTGGGCCGCGGCGGCATGGCCCGGGTCTTTTTGGGGCTGTCGCCGGCGGGTCGACTGGTGGCGATCAAGACGATCCTGGCCGAGTTGGACCACGACGAGGACTTCCGTCGGCGGTTCGCCCGCGAGGTGCACGCGGCGCGGCTGGTGAGCGGGGTGTTCACGGCCGCGGTGGTGGCCGCCGACCCGGCGGCCGCGCGGCCCTGGCTGGCCACCGCGTACGTGCCGGCGCCGTCGCTGCGCGAGGTGGTCGACGAGTGCGGCCCGCTGCCGCCGGACGCGGTGCGCTGGCTGGCCGCCGGGGTGGCCGAGGCGCTGGGCGCGATCCACGGGGCGGGTCTGGTGCACCGTGACCTGGCCCCGGGCAACATCCTGGTCACCCTGGACGGGCCGAAGGTGATCGACTTCGGGCTCGCCCTCGCCCAGGACCAGGACACCGTCAACCTGGTCGGCACGATCGCGTACATGGCCCCCGAGCAGGTCGAGGGCGAATCCGGCACGGTCCGCTCCGACGTGTACGCGCTGGGCGCCACGCTGCTGTTCGCGGGCACCGGGCACGCGCCGTACCAGGGCAGCGCGATGCGGGTGATGAGTGCCGTGCGCAACCGCGACCCGGACCTGAGCGGGCTGCCGCCGGAGCTGCTGCCGCTGGTCGAGTCGTGCCTGCGCCGCCGGGCCGATCGTCGGCCGACGCCGGAGCGGGTGGTGGCCGACTTCGCCGAGCTGCTGACCGGCCGCCGGCGCCCGTACGAGGCCGCCGCGTGGTTGCCCCGGCCGGTGCTGGACCTGCTGCACGAGCACGAGCGGCGGATCCGGCCCGCCGTGGACGCGCCCCGGCCGCGCGCCCCGCGCCCCGCGCCGGAGCCCGAGGCGGTGCGCGCGCCCACGCCCGAGCGGCCGCGCCCGGGCGGGGCCCATCGCACGGCACCGGACCGGCCGTCGCCCGCCGAGCCGACCCGGCCGATGCCCGCGCCCGCGCCCACCCGGCCCTACACGCGCGAGCCGTACCGGTCGGCGCGGGCGCCGATGCTGGACCGGATCCTCTACGACCTGCCCGGAGCGGGACCGGCCGGCGTGCTCGCCTCGTCCCTGGCCGACGCCGACCTGCGCCGGTGGCACCCGGTGCTGGCGCCGATGATCGACCCCGAACCGGGCGGAGGGCGCACGGCGGACCGGCCCGCGGTCCGGTTCGGCCTGCTCGGCGGTCGGCCCACGCTGATCCGGCGCACCCCCGGCCGGGCGCTGGTGCTGATGGCCCCGGCCCGCTCCGACCCCGCCGCGGTCTCGCTCACCGGGCCCCGGCACACGCTCGCGCTCGCCGCCTCGGGGGATCCGGGCGCCCTGGAGCAGCCCACCGGTCGGCCCTCGCCGCGGATCGACCCGAAGGTGCTCGACGCCGAACTGGCCCGCTGCGCGCCCCGCCTGCGGGCCCGTGCCGGCAAACACGCCGACGTGCTGACGGACGTGGTCGCGGCGGTGCTCGCCCGGCCCGACGAGACCTTCGCGCTGTCCGAGGCGGACGGCGTGCCGGACCCGGAGGCGGTGTTGTGGGGCCTGTGCGACCTGGTCGGCCCGCTGCTGCCGTACACGCTGTCCTTCTCCACGCTGGCCGCGCCGGAGCCGGTCGACGAGCCGCGCGTGGTGGTGCACGCGCGGTGGCCGGAGCGGGAGGCGCGGGCGGCCGGGCGGCGGCGGCATCGCATCGTCCCGGGCGAGGAGCTGTACTCGATGGGCGATGTGCACCGCACCGCCGCCGAGGCCCTGGTGCGCTGCTACACCGGCCCCGACTGGACCGCCGCGGCGGCCGGGCTGACCCCGTCGGGCCCGCTCCGCGCCGCCGAGCCCGCCGACCGCTCCCGGGGCGTGCTGCGGGCCCTGGAGGGGCGCTGAGAGCCCGCCGTCCGGCTACCCCGGCGGTCGCAGCAGGCCCGCGGTCAGGCCCTCCAGCAGGCCCCGGCCCAGGTCCTCGCCGAGCGCGGCGGCGCCGCGCAGGTCGGTGACGAACGCGCGCAGCGCGCGGAAGGTCTCGCCGTACGCGCGCTGCCGGTCCGGCGGCAGCAGCGGGATCTCGATCCGCCGCACGTCGACGCGCACGATGCTGGAGCCGTAGCCGGCCCGCCGCGCGTGCGCGGGGTCGGTCAGGAATCCGGCCAGGAACCACGGATCCAGCGCGGCCGGGTCGGGGCGCAGCAGGTGCAGGTTGGGCCCGAGGACCGCGCCCTGCTCGGCCGCCCCGGCGACTCGGACCGCGCTCGCCCAGCCGTGCTCGTCGCCGCCGAGCAGGGTCGGCACGATGACGTCGCCGGCGTGGATCCGGGGGTGCTGCGCCTCGTCCGCCTCGGCCGCGGACAGGCGCGCGCTGGGCGGCACGGCGGCGGCCAGGTCGGTGGTGGTGAGCATCGGCACGGTCGGGCCGGGGGGCGTCTCGTGGCCGACCCGCCCGGCCCGCGACGCGCTGCGGTACAGGGTGACCGCGCCGGTGCGGGCCAGGTCGGCGAGCGCGACCGAGCGCCACGTCCCGGCGCCCTCCTCGGCGGCCGGCACGGCGGGCACCAGGTGCGGCAGCCGGGCCAGCAGGGCGAGCAGCCGGGCGCGGGTGTCCTGTACCCGCTCGGCGACGTTCACGTCGGTCTGCGCGGGCAGGTTGTGCGCCGGGGTCAGGTCGACGTTGTCGTCGAGGAGTTCGATCAGCGGGACCGCGCGGTGTCGGCCCGGGATCTCGGCCAGGCCCGCCGGATCGGCGCGGAAGTCGCGCCAGGCGCGCAGCGCGGTGTCCGCCGCGACGGGGTCCGCCAGGTCGTCGAGCTCGGCGAACAGCAAGTGTGAGGGCATGTGCTCGCCGGGGCGCTCCAGGATCCACAGGTGCAGCGCCACCCCGAACGGTGGCGCGGCGCCGGCGGGCAGGCCGAACACCGCGCGCAGCGCGCCCCGGCGCAGCAGTTCGGCCCGGATCCGACGCCCGGAGCCGCGGGCCGCCACCGCCGGCGGCATCAGCAGCACCACCCGCCCGCCCGCCTCGGTGTGCCCGAGCGCGTGTTGCACCCAGGCCAGCTCGGATTCGGTGCGCGGCGGCAGGCCGTACTCCCAGCGCTGGTCGTAGGCCAGTTCGTCGTGCCCCCAGTTGCGGTCGTTGAACGGCGGGTTGCCCACGACGGTGTCGAAGCGGGCGCCGGGCCACGCGTCGGCGCGCAGTCCGTCGCCCTCGGCGATGGCCACGTCGGTGTCCGGTGCGGCGTCCGGACGCAGCGCCAGGCGAACCCGGATCAACCGGGCCAGGGCCGGTGCCTCGGTCTGCCCGCGCAGTGTGCGCGCCGTGCGGACGAAGCCGAGCAGCAGGTCACCGTGGGTGGTCGCGGGATCGAGTACGGTGACCGGCTTCTCCCGTCCGGCGCCCGCGAGTTCGGCGATCAGCGCGACGGTGGCCGCGGGGGTGGCGCCGCCGGGGCCGGCGGGCGACTCGGCGAAGCGGGCGTACAGGTCGGCGAACACGGCGGGCGCGCCCCGGGTCGCGGCGAGGTCGCCGGCGGCGCGGAGTCGATCGGCGTGCGGGCCGATCGGCGCGGGCGCGCCCGCGAGCAGGTATTCGCCGATGTCGGCGAGCCGGTCGGCCACGTCGCCGTCGGCCGCGATCAGGCGCCACAGCCGTTCCTCGGGCGCGACCTCGGCGATCTTGCCCTGCGCGCGCAACCAGCCCTCCACGTCGGCCAGCGCGAAGGTGGGGCTCGCGTCGCTGCCGCCCACGGGTCGCGGGAAGTCGTCGAAGCGCCGACGCCAGTTGCTCACGGCGGCGCGCCCGACACCCGCGATGCGGGCGATCTCGGCAGCGGTGACCTGGGGGCTGGTGGGCACCGTCTCCTCCTCAGACCTGGGGTGTGAACCACGAGAAGTCAATCATAGAGAAGCAACGGGATGACGAGCCAGAAGACGTGTTGACAGCGTTCACAGCTACTGTTTCTATTGACCCAGGCAGCACGGTGCATCCCCGGAAACACCCGCACCGCCGCCTGCCTCCGCAGTGCCTCCGGGCAGTGACGCCAAGCAGTGACTCCGAGCAGTGCTTCCGAAGGGAAACCCGATGTCCCCGATCGCTCCCCGGCCGACCGTTCTCCGGCAGTCCGCATCGACCGCGACCCCGCGGGGCCGGCGCCGGGGCCTGATCACCACCGTGGCGGTCGCCGCGACGATCGCCCTGACCGGCTCGCTCGCCGCGTGCGGCCCGAAGAAGAACGAGGGCAGGGCGTCCAGCGCGACGGTCGAGTCGCCGAAGACCACCGGCGCGGCGGACGCGAGCGCGGCGCCCGGCGCGGGGCCGGCCAAGACGGAGAAGAGCGACAAGGGCGACAAGAGCGAGCCGAAGGGCGGCACCGACAAGGTCGCCCAGGACCTGCTGGCCTACCTGAAGACCACCAAGCACGGCGGTGTGGTGTCCGAGGTACGGATCGCGAAGCAGTACGAGCGGTACGAGGTCACCATCAACACCACACTCCCCGCCGAGGTCTCCATCACCGAGGACATCAAGGGCGCCAACGCCCGCATGGACAAGGGGCGGAAACTCGCCGTCGAGGCGTTGCAGTGGACCCAGGACTCGGCCACGCTGACGATTTCGTCGGTGTCGGTGCTCGACAAGGAGAAGGGCAGCGCCGGGATCGAGAACGGCGCGGAGAAGGACGGCGACAGGGCCGGCTCGGAGAAGTACGCCGCCGACATGCTGGCCAAGCTGAAGACCACCACCTACGGCTCCCTGGTCACCAAGGTCCGGATCGCCAAGACGTATTCCGGCTACGACATCGCCGTCATGACCACACTGCCCGCCGAGGTCTCGCTCGGCGAGAACCCGACGGCCGAGAGCGCCCGGATGGACAAGGCGGGCAAGCTCGCCAACGAGGCCAAGCAGTGGGCGCAGAGCAACACCGGCCGCAAGGTCTCCTCGGTCGAGGTGCTGGACGTGGAGAAGGGCATGGCCGGGATCGAGAACGTGGGCTGAGGCCGGGGCCCGATCCGGTCTTCCGGGTCGATTCGACTCATTCGACTGTGTCGAGTCTTTCGAGTCTTTCGGGCCGACGAACTTTCATCCGGGGGGATGGGGGAGGGGGCACGAGGGCGATCCGCCGAGGGGCGGGTCGCCCTCGTGCGTTGTCGCGGGCTCGTCGCATCCATGCGCAGATCACATCGCGGATCGCTTGAATGACTCGGTCAAGGATTCTAGGGTCCCCGCCATGGCCACCTCCAGTTCCGCGGGGTCCGCGGCAGCCGCGCCCGATCCCGTACTCGCCGCCCTGACCGCCCCCGACGGCCCGTTCGCGCTCGTCGAGGAGGACGTGCTCGGCGTCCCGCTGCGCGTCCTGGCCGAACGGCCCCGCTCGATCACCGCCTTCGTCGAGCGGGCACGCGGATACGGGGATCGCGAGTATCTGGTCCACGAGGACCGCCGGATCAGCTTCACTCGACACGTGCGTGACGTCGCCTCGACCGCGCACGCGTTGCGCGAGCGGTTCGGGGTCGGTCCGGGGGACCGGGTGGCGATCCTGGCGGCGAATCGGCCCGAGTGGTTGACCGCCTTCCAGGCCGCCGCGGCGCTCGGCGCGATCGCGGTGGGCATGAACGGGTGGTGGGCCGCCGACGAGATCCGCTACGCCGTCGCGGACTGCGCGCCCACCGTGCTGATCGCCGACCGGCGCCGGTTGGAGCGGCTGGGCGGCGCGGTCGCCGCCGCGGGCGAAACAGGCCTGCCCGTGGTGGAGATGGAGGGCGACTTCGCCGCGCTGACCGAGTACGCCCCCGACGCCGACCTGCCGCCGGGCGCCGCCGACGAGGACGACCCCGCGCTGATCCTGTACACCTCCGGCACCACCGGCCGGCCCAAGGGCGCCGTGCTCACCCATCGCAACGTGGTGGCCAT
This sequence comes from Embleya sp. NPDC056575, assembly GCF_042793325.1. Classification (NCBI taxonomy): domain Bacteria; kingdom Bacillati; phylum Actinomycetota; class Actinomycetes; order Kitasatosporales; family Streptomycetaceae; genus Embleya; species Embleya sp. NPDC056575. Next base: position 9,491 of record NZ_JBHTVA010000069.1, on the reverse strand, counting down.
GCAGAACCTCCAGGCGCTGCTCGCCGCCCGGGCGAGCGCGCACCTGCCCGCCGCCGCACGGGCCCAGGCGCCGCCCGGGAGATGGCTGGTCAACAGCCCCTTCTTCCACGTCTCGGGCCTGCTGGCGGGCGCCGTGGCGGCGCTGGCCGGCGGGCAGACGATGGTGCTCTACTCCGGGCGCTTCGAGGTGCCGCGGCTCCTGGAGCTGATCGAGCGCGAGCGGTGCACCACGTGGTCGCTGGTGCCCACGCTCGGCTGGCGGGTGGTCAACCATCCCGACACCGCGCGGCACGACCTGTCCTCGATCGTGCGCCTCGGCGGCGGCAGCGCGGCGTTCTCGCCCGAACTGGTGCGCCGGCTCCAGGAGGTGTTCCCGAGCGCCAAGGGCGCGCTCGGCGTCGGGTACGGGCTGACCGAGTCCGGCGGGGTGGCCACCACGGCGGGCGCCGCGCAACTGGAGGGCGAGCCGGGGGCGATCGGGACGGCGGTGCCGACGGTGGAGGTGACGATCCGTCACGAGGACGGCACCGAACAGCCCGACGGCGTCGAGGGCGAGTTGTGGATCCGCAGCCCGCTGGTGATGCGCCGCTACTGGCGCAACGAGGACGCCACCGCGAAGGCGCTCACGCCGGACCGGTGGTTGCGCACCGGCGACCTCGGCTTCGCCCGCGCCGGCCGCTTCCACCTCGCCACTCGGCGCAGCGACCTGATCCTGCGCGGCGGCGAGAACGTCTACCCGGCCGAGATCGAGCACTGCCTGGACGCACACCCGGACGTCGCCGAGTCGGTGGTGGTCGGCGTACCGCACCAGGAGTGGGGCGAGGAGGTCAAGGCGATCGTGGTCCCGGCCCAGGGCAGCCCGATCACCGCAGCCGAGCTGGGCGCCTATGTGGCCGAGCGGCTGGCCCACTTCAAGGTGCCGGCGCACTGGGAGTTGCGCGCCGAGCCGCTGCCCCGGACGCCGACCGGCAAGGTGATCCGCGCGGTGGCCACGGGCGGCCGCCCCGCCGACCTCGTCGAGGAGTGAACGACGCGAGCGGGGCCGGCGGCCGTTGTTCGCCGCCGACCCCGCTCGGGACCACCACCGCGCAACACGGCGCCGGATCAGTCGTTCTTGTGCAGGTCCTCGTTCAGCGCGCCCCACGACTTGGTCCGGGCGATCGCCTCGATCGTGCCGGTGACCGAGTTGCGGCGGAAGAGCAGGCCGTCGCGACCGGAGAGTTCGGCGGCCTTGACCACCGTGCCGTCCGGGGTGGTCACCCGGGTGCCGGCGGTGATGTAGCAGCCCGCCTCCACGACGCAGTCGTCGCCGAGCGAGATGCCGATGCCGGCGTTGGCGCCGAGCAGGCAGCGCTCGCCGACCGAGATGGTCTCCTTGCCGCCGCCGGACAGCGTGCCCATGATCGACGAGCCGCCGCCGATGTCGCTGTGGTCGCCGACCACGACGCCGGCGCTGATCCGGCCCTCGACCATGGACGCGCCGAGGGTGCCCGCGTTGAAGTTGCAGAAGCCCTCGTGCATCACCGTGGTGCCGGGCGCCAAGTGCGCGCCCAGGCGGACCCGGGTGGCGTCGGCGATCCGGACGCCGGCGGGCACCACGAACTCGGTCATCCGGGGGAACTTGTCCACCCCGGCCACCTCGAACGGCACGCGCGCGGCGCGGGCGCGCAGCCGGGCCGCGGCGAGGCCGTCCACCGGCACCGCGCCCAGGTTGGTCCAGGCGATGTTCGGGAGCAGGCCGAACAGGCCCTCCAGGCTCTGCCCATGCGGGCGGACCAGGCAGTGGCTGAGCAGGTGCAGGCGCAGGTACGCGTCGTGGGTGTCCACCGGCGCGGCGGCCAGCGAGGCGATCACCGTGCGCACGGCGACGACCTCGACCCCGCGCACCGCGTCGGCGCCGAGGCCCGCGATCGCGTCGGGGCCGAGCGCGGCCAGGGCCTCGTCGGCCGACAGCCGCACCGTCTCGGTCTTGCCGTCGGCGTCGCCCGAGGTCAGCTCGGGCGCGGGGTACCAGGTGTCCAGGACGGTGCCATCGGCGGCGATCGTGGCGAGGCCGGCGGCGACGGCACCAACGGGGGAGGAAGCAGCAGTGTCGATCACCCCGCTACCGTACCGAAGGCCCGGGCCGACACCGAGCGCCGGTCGACCGTGCCCCGACGCGTCGAGCCGGGGCCGGACCGGGCGTCGATCCGGCTCGGAGCGAGCCGCGCGGCGGCTCCCGGCGGCCCGGATCGCGGGCCGCCCACCCCGATCGCGGGCCCGCTACGGCGCGGCCCGCTACAGCTCCGAGCCGCGCGTCGGGCCGCCGCGGAAGGGCCAGGTCTCGGTGCGATCCGCGTCCGCGTCCGGGCGGGAGTCGTCGCGGTGCGGGATGCCGAACGGGCTGTAGCCGCCGGTGTACTCCTCGACCCACTCCTCGGAGTCGGCCCGTCCGTGGTCGGCCGGCAGCGTGTTGCCGCCGACCAGGGCCTCGATCATCTTCGTCGCCCGGGTCTGCAGCGGGATCGCGCCGCAGTTCGCCGCGGTGATCCGGGCCCGCTCCAACTCGCCGATCGCGTCCGGCTTGTGACCGTCCTTGCGCAGCCGGTCGCCGTACGCGAGCAGCGCCTTGGCGTATTCGTACTCGGCGCCGACGCCCTCCAGGGCGACCGCCGCGTCCCACAGCGCCTGTTGCGCGTTGACGTTGTCCTCGACCTCCCCGGCCACCCGCTTGGCCTGGCCGGCGGCCACCGGGGCGTAGAAGGTGTCGGCGCGGGCGACCGCCTGCTTCGCCACCTCCTTGGCCCGTTCCTGGTCCTGCTGCGGGCCCTCGGCGTTCAACGCCTCCGCGAGCAGCAGGCCCCACGGGCACCACGCCGGGTTGTCCATGCCCTGGGCACGCAGCCGCTCGCCGAGTTCGGTCAGCGGTCGGATCACCTCGTGGTGCCTGCCCTGGGCGATCCGCAACTCGGCGAGCACGATCGCGGGCACCGGCAACACGCGGGCCGACTGATCGACCTTGGCGGGATCGTCGAAACCGATGCGATGGCAGGTGTCTTCGGCCCCTTCGAGATCGCCCTGGGCGATCAGGGTCTGGATCAGCACACCCGCCGCGTACCACTTCGACGGGGTGTTCTCCCCGAGGTCCATCGCCATCGCCAGGCCGGTCTCCGCCTCCTGGCGCGCTTCCTTGAGCCGGCCCATCCGGTAGTGCAGCATCGCCCGGAACGCGTGGCCGTAGGAAAGGTGCGAGCGCTGGCGGCCGTTGGCCCGCAGTTCGGCCATGCCGCGCTCCAGGAGTTCGCGGGCCTCCTTGAACAGGTCGCAGTAGATGAACGTCAGGGTGAGCACCATCGGGATCTCGAAGCCCCAGCCCTCCTCGACCCAACTGAAGCCGTTGCGCTCCTTGTTCGGCAGCTCGGGACCCAGCGCCGCCCGGGCGAACTTGGTGGTGGTCTGGAGCCGGCGCCCGCTGAGCACGCCGTACCAGGCGACCAGCGCGAACAGTGAGTAGTTCGTGCGGGTGGTGGCGCTCTCGGTGTTCAGCCGCACGGTCAACCGCTGGAGGTCGTGCGCCCGCGACGCGAAACTCGCGTCGTTCTCCCAGAACGCGGCCCACATGAACAGGTCGGCGTAGAGCCGCTGTCGGGTCTGGCCGACCGGGGTCTTCCTGATCTCCCGGTCCAGGAGTTCGATGCTCTTGTCGAGCTGACCGCAAAAGGCCAGCGAACGGCCCAGCTCACAAATGATGTTGGTGCGCAGATCCCCGGGCGGGCAGCCTTCGAGGGCCTGCTGCAGCGGCTCCAGACTCGCCGGCGGATCGTTCACGAAGTGCGCGCGGCCGATGTTGTAGTGGATCAGCGGGCGCATCTCCCTGGGCGCGACCTCGGCGAGGGCGTGTTCGAGATACGTCACACCGGCCTTCGGGACACCGGACGCGAGACATTCCCGGGCCGCCTGGGCGTGCATCACACAACGGTCGTTCGCCTCGAAGCAGTGGTCGTACACCGCGCGCAGCACCAACGAGTGGGTGAAGCCCCAGGGCAGATCCTCGTCGTCGACGGCGGTCAGGATCTCCCGCCTGCGCAGGTCCGCGGCCGCGGCGCGGGTGGCGTCGCCGCTCAGTCCGGCCAACCGCGCGACACGCCCGACCGTCAGATGCGGAGTCAGGATCGCCGCGGCCAGCGCCACCTTGCGGGAATCGGGCGCGAGGCGCCCGAACCGCTCGTCGAACTGACCCTTGTGGTAGGCGTAGACGGCGTGCTGCCTCATCGCGCGGCCGTGCTGCGCGAGCGCGTCGGAGGTCGGCGGGATCCGCTTCTCCTCGACGAAGCGCAACAGTTCGCGCAGGGTCTGCGGCAGGCCCTCGGAGCAGCGGTGGCAGTGCTCGACGAACTCGGGGTCGACCCGGCGGCCGGCGAAGCGCTGCCGGATCAGCGGGGTGACGCCTTCGAGGGTGAGCGGTGCGAGCTTGCCGAGCCCGGCGACCGCGATCCGCTCCAGCGTGTCCAGCGATTCGCACAGCTGCTCGTCGACCTCGTCGTGCCGATACGAAACGATGATCAGGATTGGCAACTCGGTGATCTGCACGGCGAATTTGGCCAGCCAGGCGAGCGAGGAGGGATCGGCCCAGTGCGCGTCGTCCACCACCATGAGCAGCGGCCCGCGATCCGACGTCAGGTAGCCGCGCATGACCGCGTCGAGGCCGTTGAGGACGTTCTCCGGGTCCGGTGGCTCCGCCGGTTGGCGCGGGATGATGCCGAAGATCGGCGCGATGATCCCGTACCACTCGCCGAGTCGTTCCCTCGCGGTGTGCTGGGCGATCCCGTTCAGATCCTGGAACAGCCGCTTCACCAGGCCGTAGACACGAACCCGCTCCAGCGGATAGCCGGTCACCACGAGCGTGTCGAAGCCCTGGGCCCGTGCGGTGAGCTTCGCCCACTCCAGCACGGCCGACTTGCCCATGCCGGCCACACCCTTGACGATCGCCACGCGGCCCGTGCCGGTTTCCCGCACCGCGGCCAGTTGTTCGCGGAGTTCGTGTTGCAGGAGATCGCGCTCGACCAGGGGCATGGGCTCCGCCGGGGAGGTGGAGTCGGGTGTGTGCTCGCGCCCCGTGCCTTCCGGGCGCGCTGCCGTGCGTCCTGCCGTCATCGCGCAACCTCTCTGCCGTGCGTCCCCACCCCGAGCCCGCGCGGATCGATTACGCGCCGTGGCGGATCACTTGCGCTACCCATCCTGCGCCAATCACGCAAGCCATGTCTTCGACTTGGCCGAGAAGTCCTGTCGACGTCCTCTCTTCGAGTGGCCCGATTTCGGAACGGGAACGGATGGGCGGTCGATTCGGCAACCGGGCGCTTGGTGCGCGAGCATGCAGCCGGGGCTCGTGTTCGACCGCCGGCGGGCCCGCAGAACTCGACGAGGCATGTTCGACCAGAAAGGCCGTGACACCCGTGTTGGGACCGCAGATCGGTGTACCCGTCTCTCCTGCCGCGTCGGTGCGGATCCCGCCCGAATCGGGCGAGTTGCGCTATCAGCGGTGCGGTGCGTGCGATACGGCGAACTTCGCCCCCACCGAGATGTGCCGGGGCTGCTCGTCGCGCGCGCTCCAGTGGGCCACCAGCGCCGGGCGCGGGAGCGTGTACAGCTGGACCGTGGTGCGCCGGCCCGAGACGCGCTCGTTCGGCGGCGCGTACGCGGTGGCGATCGTGGATCTGGACGAGGGCTATCGCATGCTCACCAATCTGGTCGAGGTCGAACCGGCGGAGATCCATTCGGGGATGCGGGTGCGGGTGGACCTGCGACCGACGGGGGAGGAACGGGTGTTGCCGTTCTTCACGCCCGACCGGGACTGAGGACTCCCGCCGGGCGGTCCGGGCGGAAGTCGCCGGCCGGGATGTCCGGTCGGCCGCTCGCGCCGTCGCACAGCAGATCGGCCGTCAGCATGCCGACCGCCGGCACCACGCCGAGTCCGTGCTCGTCGCAGCCGGCCGCGACGAACAGCCCGTCGGGTCCGGTCGATCCGATCAACGGCAGGTGATCGGGCCCGGCGTCGCGCCGGATGTCGAACACGGCCTCCGGGACGGGGTCGGGCAGGCCCGGCAGCCGGGCCGCCAGGTGGGCGAGGGCGTGCGCGGCCGGGTCGGCGCCGGCCGCGCCCGGGTCGGGGGTGCCGACGAGCAGTCGGTCCGGACCGTCCGCGCGCAGCCAGTGGCCGGACGGGTCGACCAGGACCGGTCGTTCGCCGAGCGCCCGGCCGACCCGGACCCGGACCGCCACCTCACGGGCGGAGCGCAGCGGCAGGCTCACCCCGAGCGGTGCGAGCAGCGCGGGCGCGTCGACCCCGGCGGCCACCACGACCGTGCCGCACGCCACCTCGCGGCCGTCGCCCAGGCGCACCCCGGTGATCCGGTCCCGGCGCGCCGACAGGCCCACCGCCGGCGCGCGCGGCAGGAACGCGGCGCCGGCGCGGCGGGCCGCGCGGGCGAAGGCGTGGGCGGTGCGTCGGGTGTCGGCGTATCCGGCGCCGGGGTCGTGGGTGAAGCCCGTGCACGCGTCGACGATCAGTTCGGGCCAGTGTGTACCGGCCTCCCCGGGCGACATTCGCCGCACGCCGATGTCGAGGGCGCCGGGCGTCCCGACACCCGCGTCGGGCGCGTCCGGATCCGCGGCGGCCACCGCGACCAGTCGACCGCAGCGACGGAATCCGACGTCCTCGCCGAGTTCGTCCGAGGCGTTCTCGAACAGCCGGATGCCCGCCTCGGCCATCGCCGCGAGCGCGGGCGCGGTCGCGGGGCGGTACACGGCGCCGCCGCCCGGCCCGGGGCCGCCGAAGGCCCCGAAGGCTCCGAAGACGCCGAGCGCCGCCGCGTCGTCGCTCCCGGCCGGGCACACCAGCACGTCGCGCATCCCGCGTTGGGTGAACGCGTACCCGATCGCCATGGCCACGGGGCCGGACCCGACGATCACCACGTCGGCCACCGGCGAGTCCGGCGTCATCGGATCACCCCCGGGCACGGCGGTCGGCCGGGGCGCGGGGGCGCCGTCGTACGGTCCTGTGTCGTCATCTCGCGCCGTCACCTGGGTCGGGGGCCCGGTCCCGGGAGTGGAACCGATCTCACCCGGAGTGAACAGCCCGACCGTTTCCGGCTTTCGACGTGAGCGTAACGACGATGTTACGCACGGTGGCCGGCGCGGGCCGATCCATCCCGCGCGGGTCCCGGGTGGGCGGTATCACCCGCGTCGCCGGGCGCAGGCGCGTCGGCAACGTTCGACGGCGAGTGTCACTCGAACGGTCGCGGACCCCGCGCGTCGGAGCAGGTCCAGGCGCGCGATGCCGCCGCAGGGGGCAGTGGTGGGTGTCATGCCCCGATCGTATACCCCATGGGGGTACATGCCGGTTAGGATTCGATTCCGGTGGGGTCGCGCATCATCGCGGTCGCCTCGGGTAGACCGCCGGAACAGGACCCGTTCGAACGCAGCAGGAAGACAGGAGACGCGATGACCACCACCGCGATCGCCGCTTTGGCGACGTTGTTCGTCGGCCTCGGCGGCTGCCTGTGGCTGCTCACCCGGGCGCGCCGCGCCGAGCGCATGACGGCCGCGGTGCTGATGTGCATGTTCGCGTCGCTCGCGCTGGTGTTCTACTCGATCGGGCGGGGCGGGATGGGCGCGCTGGACGCCGCGCTGCTGCTCGGTGTGGCCGCTCCGGCGGGCACGCTGACGGTCGCGGCCCGCGGTCGCGGCCTCGGCCGCACGGCCGCCGGCCGCGACCATCGTGCCCGGTGATTCGCCTCCCGCGACGGACAGGGCCTAGGTCCGGCCGCCGCCTCCGCGGCGCAGGAGGAAGGACACACACAGCCAGACCAGCGTGGTGGTGCAGCCCATGATGATCAGCGCGAACGCGATCACCACCAGGTAGGCGCCGGACGTGGTGATCAGCGCCGCGAACACGGCCGCGAACAGCACGACGAGCAACAGCACGTGCCAGGTGCCGGAGAGTGTCGGTCGGCGCATCCTTCGGCGGGCGCGCCCCGAGGCCGGCATCGAGCCCGCGCCCGGGACGACCCGGCCGCGCGGACCGCCGCGCCGACGGTTGCGGGAAGGACGCATCGTGCGCAGCGCGAGGTCCAACTCCTCGTCCTTGCGCAGCTCGTACTCGATCTCCTCCAGCATCCGCCGCTCGTTCGGCGTCAGACGCACTTCCTCCATCATGTCGTTCGCCCCCTACCGCAGTTCCGCCCGCATCCCACGAGTACGGCCGAACGGTCGTCGCGACACGGCAGGGACAGCCGACGGCGCGGACCGTACTCAAAGGGTCCCCCGCAGGTGGCGATGTGACACCTGGCAGAACGAGAGATGACAGGTGGTGACATTTTCCTCGGATCGCTCGGTGGGCCCGGGGACGGGGTGTCGGGGAGCCGGCGCGGGCCCGTCGGCGTGCGTGCCTCCGCACGCGCGAGGCCGCCGGGTAGGGTCACCCGTTATGGCCAACGGAACCACTGACGAAAGGTCGGGCGAGGCGCCCGACAAGCCCGCCGAGCTGCTGGACCTGCGGGACAGCATCGACAACATCGACGCGGCCCTGATCCACCTGCTGGCCGAGCGGTTCAAGTGCACCCAGCGGGTCGGCGTGCTCAAGGCCGAGCACCGGCTGCCGCCGGCCGACCCGGCGCGCGAGGCGGTACAGATCCGCCGGCTGCGCGCGCTGGCCGAGAGCGCCAAGCTCGACCCGGACTTCGCGGAGAAGTTCCTCAACTTCCTGGTCGCCGAGGTGATTCACCACCACAAGGCGATCGCGGGCGCGTGATCGCGTGATCGATCGCCGTCCGGCTCGTTGAACCGACCGCGGACGTCCGCGGTCCCCGTGTCGGTGCGGTCCGGCGTTCTCGCCTGCGCGGCTTGCTACTTATGAGGGAAGACCGCGCGCCCCCCGTCACCGGTATCCCCCTCGCGCGTTGGACGTCGTGGAACCCCGGTTCCACTGTCTATCGATCGATGGGAATAACTACCAGTGAACAAGCTCACCAAGGGTGCGGTCGTCACCGCCGCCATTCTCGGCGGTTCGGTTTCGGTTGGGGGCCAGGCGTTCGCGTCCGCCCAGGCGGACGGCGCCGCCGTCGACTCGCCCGGCGTGCTCTCCGGCAACAACATCCAGGTGCCGGTGCACGTGCCGGTCAACGTCTGTGGCAACACCGTGAACGTCATCGCGGCGATCAACCCGACGTTCGGCAACACCTGCGTGAACGGTGACGGAGTGGAGCTGCCGAAGCCGGGTCACCCGGGCCACCAGGCCCCGCAGCCGCACCAGGTCCCGCCGACCGATGACTGTCCGCCGCCGGCCCCGCCGGTCGACGACTGCCCGCCGGAGCTGCCCCCGCCGCCGCACGTCCCGCCGACGGACGACTGCCAGGACCCGACCGGTCTGGCCGCCCTGGCGAGCGGTGCCACCGGCTCGATGATGGGCTGAGCACCCACATCCCGGCCGCGGCCCCGGCGCACCTCCCAGGTGC
>NZ_JBHTVA010000068.1:0-56116 GCF_042793325.1 Embleya sp. NPDC056575 | reverse complement strand
CATTCGGCATTCGTCAGATCACCTCGACCCACCACACCACACAGCCTGGACCACAAACCACGACCGCGTCAGAAGATCCAAGAAACAGAACCTAGACCACCTCGGGCGCTCCGCCGGATCCGCACCCGATATTCGGCACACCGACACCGGCGACGATCGATACCCGACCGGCTCACCGCCGGCCGCTGCGCCGCACCCGAACCTGCAGCCTCGGTGGTTCACGCGTTCGGGAGCCGCCGGCTACATCTCCCAGTGCCGATCAGGCTGCCGGGCCCAGGCCCATTGTCGGTCGGGTTCGACGGTGATGCCGAAGTCGTAGCCTTGCACTCGGTGTTCGTCCTGCCATTGCAGGGCGGCGTCGACCTCGTCCCACAGCCGGCGCGGCCCGCCCTGGACGGCTTTGCCGATTCCGGGCCGGTCGTCGACCAGCGCCCAGGAACGACCCTGGTCCCACAGGCGCCACACGGTGCCGCCCCCGAGCGTCTCCAGCCGCACGTCGGGCAGGTGCAGCGCGACGGCGTGGGTGAAGTTCCCGTCCCGGTACAGCGACTCCAACACCCACTCCACCGCCGCCTCGCTCGTGGCCGGCTCGGCCTCGCGCGCCGCCTCGAACCCGCCCGCGCCGTCGTCGCGTTGGCCGCGCAGCTCCATGAACGCCACGCTGCGCACGAGTTTCCCCGACGCCGTGCCGTCGTCGCCTGCGACCAGGCGCAGGAGGGCGCCGCCGCCGAGGCGTGGACCACCTGGTTCCTTCCACAGCTCCCCGCACACGTCACGAGCGTCGTCTTCAACACCGAGGACGGAGTCGAGAACGGCTACACCGACGTCGACTTCGTTCTGGCCTGCCGCGACGGCCGCGACGTCGTCGACACGCTCACCGACCACCTCCGGCACGTGTGGCGCGCCGGCGGCACATCCCCGCCGCCCCGCGCCGACGATTGAGCGCAGGGCACGACGGGTGAGCCGCCGCCGTCGGCGGCGCCGGGGAATACGTCCACCGAGCACCTCGACCGCGATTGTCCGCGGTCGTCCGCGACCGTCCGCGACGTCCCCGGGCGCGCGCCGCGTGCTCCCGTGAGGGTTCTCCACCTGCGCTCGGTGTGCCCAGGTTCACCTTCGTAGGCTTCGGCGACGGTCCGCCTCCTCCGCCGGCCGAGGAAGCACGCAGGGGGTATGCGCTGACCGTCGACCCGGATTACCCCATCCTCCGGTGACGCGGCGGTGTGTGCGGGTTCGACACCGGAGGTGGCTACTCGCAGCTTCCGGGGATTTCGAGCCGCGTGGGGCAGTCGGGTTTCGCCGCGTGCATCCCGCGCGGCGCAATCTTGAACACCCACGGCCCCGGGCGATCCTCGAGCGCGCACCACGGCACCGATTTCGGGCGCCTCGGAAGCGGTCCGGGTCGGTGCCCGCACCGTGGGAGGTCGGGAAGGAGCGCAACGCGTTGCCGTGGTCTACTCGCCGGGTGATTCGGCGGCGATGGCGGTGGCCGTCAGGGTGACGGGTCCGGTGTCGGGGATCGGTTGTGGTGGGGAGGTGTCGACGGGCAGGGGTGCGGAGAGTCCTTCGCGCAGTCCGGCGGCGAGGAGTGGGCCGTGGACGACGTCGTGGTGGGGGAGGGCGAGGCCGAACACGGTCTCGGCCATGCGCAGTTCGCATCCGCGCGGGGCGTCGTCGTCGGGGGCTGTGCCGTCCGGGGCGAGGAGCCCGGCGGTGATCATGTGCGGGAGGAGCCGGTCGGGGTCGGTGCCGAAGCGATCCTCGGGAGCGTCCTGTTCGAAACCGCACACGACCTCGCCGTCCTCGGCGTAAATCAGGTACGCGACGGGGTTGCAGTCGCTGTGGACGAGTACCGCCTCGGTGCCGGCGGAGACCGCGGCCAGGACACCGTCCTCGAATCCGCGGTTCCCGGTGGTTTCCACGGCGTACGCCCATCCGTGCGAGGTGCCGGCCCGGATGGTCTCGACACCGGTGTCGAAATAGGTCTCGGTGGCGTCGACGAGCCCCAGCGGCACCGCCGTGGTCGGGTCGCAACCCATGCGGGTCAGCAACTCCAGGGGCTCCAAACCGCGGGCGAACGTGACGCAGTAGTCGGTTCCGAACTCGCGGGCTTCGCGCAGCCACGCGATACCGTCCCGGGCACTCATGCCCACACGGTAGAGCCGGCGTCCGACAATTCACCGGGTCGGGCACGACATCCGTCGACGCCGCGGACACGCGTGTGACGGATCGACCGCGCGACCGGGCGGCGGCCCGCGACGGTCCGGGCATCGCACGGTCCGCCTCCCTCGGGAGGGCGGGCGCCGGCGACGGGAGTGCGTTCGACGTTCGACGAACCGGTGCGGGTGAACTCCTCGCGTGGGGCGCGTTGTTCGGCGTTCTCGGGAACGGTCGTCGCGGCACGGGGTCGTGCCGGTATCACGAGCGGCCCCGGCGTGTAGATGCCGCCGGCCGATACGCGGTTGCCGAGCTGCTGCCCGACCGCGCGGATGGAACCGTCGTCGTCGGAGCGCGCGGGGACTCCGCGCGCGCGCTGGACCGCATGGTGTGCCGTGCCCGATCGGGTGTCGTGGACGAGGGCCGGGTTCAGTACATCGCGGCGAGGAGTTCGCCGTGCTCGACGTCCTCGCGGGGCAGTGTGGTGCCGAACTCGGTGTGCATCATGCGGTGGAGGAGTCGTTGCCGTTCGTCGATGCCGAGGTCGGGTTGGGTTCCGTCGGCGAGCAGCAGACCCGCGCGGGTCAGGTGCGGCACCAGCCGATCCGGGTCGGAGCCCCAGCGGTCCCGGGGCCGGTCGAACCCGCACACCACGTCCCCGGCCTGCGCGTAGTGGAACATGGTGAGCGCGTTGATATTCTCGAAGGTGCTCAGCGCCACCGTGCCGGCCGACACCGCGGCGAGGACGTCGCGGTGGGTACCGCGACTGCCGGCGTCCTCGACGGCGAACGCCCACCCGTCGGCCTCGCCGGCCCGGATCACCCCCTCCCTGCCCGCGACCGCGGCGCGGCCGAACTCCTCGGCGACGTCCTCGATCCAGTGGTTCGCGTCGATCACGCTCTTGCGGGCCGTGCGCGTCACGTCGCAACCCATGCGCCGCAACAACTCCCTCGCCGACAGCCCGCGCCCGAAGGTCACGCAGTACCCGAACTCGGTGAAGCAGGAGTCCTGCAGCCACTCGATGGTGTCGCCACTCACGGCTCGACTCCTTCGCATGCTTCGACCGTCATGGGACTCGGCAACCTACCCGAGCGACCCGACACGACCCCGCTCCCTTCCGAGGCGGCCCAGGGCGCACGATGGTCCGCACGTGCGCGTCACGGGCCCGCGGCGGAGGCGGCGAGTCGGTGTGCGGTGACCCGGTGCCATCCGCGCAGCGTTCCGCCGACGTCGCGGTTCAGGTCGGTGATCTCGCGGGCCGTGGTGTCCGCCCACAACGGGTGCAGGCCCGGGACCACCGTGACCGCCTCGGCGTCCGTCAAGGGCTCCAACCGCACACGCCGATACGTGTGGGAGTGCAGGCTCGGCGCCCGTTTCGGCAGCGCCGCGCCCCAGGCGGGGGAGCCGACGACGATCAGGGCGAGGTCGACGTGCGGGTCCTCGGCCAGGGCCGCGAAATACTCCAACGCGTCCCTCGGCAGCACGTCGGCGCGGTCGACGACCACGGCGCGCGGGGTGCGCTCGAACGCGCGGGTGACGCCGTGTTCGAAGTCGATCCGCGACCGCGGCGCCACCCGCCCCGGCCACAACCGCCCCCACAACGCCTCGCGCACGCCCGCCATCGTCGGGCGGGAACGAAACGTCAACCACGCCGCGTCCCGGCCCCGTTCACCCCGCGCCTCGCCCAGCGCGGCGGCGACGGCGGCGGTCTTGCCGACACCGGGCACCCCGGTGACGCACAGCACGGCCGGTGTCGCGACCGCCTCCCGCACCGCCTCCCCGACCTCCAACAGCCCCACGGTGGCCGCCGCGCCCCACCCGGACACCACATCGACACTCGCTTCGGCTTCCACCCACACGCGACGCGCCCTCCCGATCGACACCACCCCCGAACCGGCCAAGTCTGACCCCAAGCCCCGGACCACGACTCGAAAACCGGCGAAGTACCTGCTCCGCGACTCGCGTTACCCCCGCGCGCGCGAGTGCCGGGATCCGTGGACGCGCGTGGCGAACGTTCCCGCGGGTGCTCGCGGGCGAGCAGCGGACCACCTGCCCGCACCCGGCCGGCGAGCTGTCGCCACCTACGTCGCCGGCCCCGCGCCGGTGGCGGCGTCGAGGGCGTACACGTTCCGGTCGTAGCTGCTGATGTACACCATGCCGCCCGCCACCGTCGGAGACGAAATGACGAGCCGGTTGGTCGTGAACGACCATTTCTTGGTACCGGTGGCGGCGTCGAGGGCGTACACGTTCGTGTCGAAGCCGCCGATGTACACCACGCCGTCCGCCACCGTCGGGGACGACTCGACCCTGTCGCCGGTGGTGTAGGACCATTTCTTGGTGCCAGTGGCGGTGTCGAGGGCGTACACGCTGTGGTCGACGCTGCCGATGTACACCACGCCGTCCGCCACCGCCGGGGACGAAGAGACCCAGTTGCCGGTGGGGTAGGACCATTTCTTGGTGCCCGTGGCGGCGTCGAGGGCGTACACGTTCGTGTCCTGGCTGCCGATGTACACCACGCCGTCCACCACCGTCGGGGCCGAAATGACCCCCCTGCCGGTGGTGTAGGACCATTTCTTGGTGCCCGTGGCGGCGTCGAGGGCGTACACGTTCATGTCGAAGCCGCCGATGTACACCACGCCGCCCGCCACCGTCGCAGACGCACCGACCTCGTCGCCGGTCGTGTAGACCCATTTCTTGGTGCCGGTGGCGGCGTCGAGGGCGTACACATTCTTGTCGAGGCCGCCGATGTACACCACGCCGTCCACCACCGTCGGGGACGACTCGACCCCCTTGCCGGTGGTGTAGACCCATTTCTTGGTGCCGGTGGCGGCGTCGAGGGCGTACACATTCTTGTCCCAGCTGCCGACGTACACCACGCCGCCCGCCACCGCCGGGGACGAAGAAACCCAGTCGCCGGTTGTGTAGGACCATTTCTTGGCGCCGGTGGCGGCGTCGAGGGCGTACACGCTGTGGTCTTGGCTGCCGACGTACACCACGCCGTCCGCCACCGTCGGAGACGACCGGACCCAGTCGCCGGTGGTGAAGCGCCACGGTCGAACGATCGTGGTCGCGGTCGAGGGGGGCGTGGGGACTCCGGAGGTGGACGTCGTTGCGGTCAAGGGGGCTTCGGGAGTGGACGTCGCCGGTTGTGTCCGCAGGTCGGTGCGCGGGTTCGTCTTGTGTGCCGCGGTGCCGCTCCCGGTGTGGGTGAGCGCGATGGTGATGCCGGTGGTGGCGGCGGCCGCAGCTCCGGCGGCGATCCACAGGAACCGGCGGCGCCCGGGGAATGCGGGCGCCGCCGTGGACCTGTCGACGCCGGTGTCGCTGTCGCGTTCAGCGGTGGCGGGTGCCGGTTCGGGAGCGGCGGTCGGTGTGCTGTCAACCGGTTCGCCGTCCGGTGCGGACGGGGACGTCGTGGTTGTCCGGGGGCGTGTGTGTGCCCGTGTGGGGGCGGTGTCGCTGTGCGGTTGGTGCGGTGCCGGGGCCGAGCCCGGGTCGAGTGTCGCGGGCGTTGCCGCCGGTGGCCGGCCACCCGTCGGGATCGGGGAGGCGGATGCCACCGGGCCGGGTGTGGTGTCGGCGCCCGGGCGCCGATGGACGTCGGTGGCGGACGTGGGCCGATCGGTGTCCTCGGTCGCCGTGGCGGGTGCACCGCCCGTCCCTCCCGTCGGCGGCCCGGCCGGCGGACGCGGGTGTGCGCGGTTGTGGACCCAGTCCCGTCGGACGACGGAGTTCTGCCCGAACTGCTGGGGTTCGGGACTGCCTTGCGCAAGCAGCCGACGCCGCACGCGACGCCACACCTGCTCCGTGCTCAGGGCCGGCCCCGCGCCGGGAATGCCCTCCTCCAGGACGTCGATCAGTGTGCCGGTGAACTCCGGGTACCGGGCCCCCGGAGGGGTGAACGAGCGCCCGGTCCTGGGGGCCGAGGCCAACAGACAACTGCCGTGCTCGTCGTCGTATCCGTCGTCGGCGACATCGGGGGCGTCCGCCTCGAGCAGTCGTGTCAGTTCCGGGCGGGCGAGTGTCGAGGCGCCCATGCCGCCGGCCAGAGCGCTGTAGCAGCAGTCCAGCACGGTGATTCGGCACTGTGCCCGATACCCGGCCCGGGCCACGACCCTGCGCAGCGACGCGTAGGCCAGGCTGCCGATCTCCGGATGGTCCTCGTCGGCGTCGGCCAACGCGAGATACAGGTGCTCGCCGCTGCGGTCCCGCAGGCCGTGTCCCGCGAAGTAGACCAGCAGGGTGTCGGTGCAGCCCTTCGCGGCGTCCCGGACCGCGCCGAGAATCGAGTCGCGTGACGCTCGCGACCCCAGTTGTGTGACATGGGCGTCGGGCAGCCCCCACACCGACGGATCCTGCAGCAACCGGGCCAGCCCTGTGACCCCGGCGGCCACGCCGGGGAGGGATTCCAGCCCGGTGTAGGCGTGCACCCCCACGAGCACCGCCCGACTGCCCCGAGGATTGGGAACCACCACGGCAGCCCCTCACACCGGGGGAGCGGTATCGGTGTCGGCCGTCCCGAGCACCCGTGCGATCCGGGCCGCGTCGTCCGCCGACACTCCCTCCACGATGAGTGTCGTACCGTCGCGTTCGACGACCAGGCGCACCCCGTCCCGGACCCGCCGCGGCAGCGACGCGCGGAACGACCGATGTGCGTACACCAACGCCGCCGTCGAGAACCCCGATGACGTGACGAACGATATCCATTCGACCACCTCGCCGGACATCCCCCCGTCGCCGGCGGCCGCGGACCGAACCCTGCCGATCTCGGCGTGCGTGCCGACCGCACGGTCCTCGATCAGCCAGTCCGCGAACAACTCGGTCAACCCTGTCGGCTCGCCGTCGACCCCACCCTCGACACGCACACGGAAGTAGCCCATCGTCCCCCCAAAAAACCGCCTTCGCCGGTGGACGGGCCCACGAACGCGGCAACTTCGATGTTCGTCGCCGTCAGATTAGGACGACCACCGGGCAGCCGCATGCCGTTCAACCGAATCTCGAACGCCCGCCGGCAGGAACCGGGCCACGGGCGCCGCTCCCCGCGGCGGGGAACGACGGCGACAGGCACGGCGCGTCCCGTCGGACGAGGAACCGACCCACCCGGGTCCGCAATATGCGCGGCTCCGTCCCGTGTTCGGCGTCGTCGGCGAACATCTCGCTTCGGTCCGTCACGGTGACGGTCGCCGGCGCCCGTGCCCCTCGGGATCGAGATCGCGGTGAGAGGGGCATCGGCATCGACGGGGCCGAATTCAGGGACCGGTATTCCGGCGCCGAGGTTGCAGATTGTGACAGCGGCGAACCCCCGTGGCGGGCGGGGAAACGGGTGCGGGACCGGTGGTCGGAGGTATTCCGGGACGAGGACTCCGCCGGCCGGGAACAGCGCGCCGTGTCGGCGAATTCGCTCCCGGGCCCGGCCCGCCCCGGCCGGTGCCCCCGCGGGAGCTCCGCGTGTGCTCAGGGAAGCTGCGCCATTCCTCACGGCGAACGCCTCCTTCCCGAGCCGCGATACCTCGAACCCGACCCGCGGCACCCCGGTGCCCGGCCCGCGAAGGGCCACGCCCGGACGTCGAGGTCCCGGGCTACCGGCGCCGGCGGCGGGCGGGCCGCGTGACGATAGGTTCGCCGGGTGACGGTCGAACGCCTGCGCCTGCTGTCCGGCTCCGAATACACCGATGTCTGGGACCGTTTCGACGCCCGCTTCGCCTTCCGGCCCTGCGTGTGCGAGTTTCCCGGGATCACGGAGCCCTCGCCGTCGATCACGTGGAGCCTGGACGCGCTGCGCGACGACCCCGGCGACCGCAACCTCGACCGCCTGGTCGACGTCGTCCAGGACGGGCTCGCCGCCCGCTGCGCGCCGGGGGAGTCGCTGTGGCTCCTGGACTGGCAGCACACCTGCCACCGGCTGCGCCCGGACGTCCCGGAGACCGACATGTTCCTGCCGCGCGTCCTCGAGGGGCGCTCGCGCGAGGGCTGGCCGTTTGGCCCATACCCGGCCGGGGACTACCACGTCTTCCTCGCGCAGGACCTGCGATTCGGCACCTTCGGGCACCCCTGGGAACACACCTTCTGCGTATTCGGCGCGGAACTCCTGGACGAGATCGAACAGGACATGCACCACATCCTGGGACGACCCCTGCGCCGGGACGGGGTACCCGTCGATCGACCCACCCCGCGGCGGTGACGAAGACCGCGACGATCCCGGGGTAGGGCGGCAGGACGGCGAGCATCCGCCAATCGGCCGCGTCGAGTTCGGCGTATCGGGCGCTGCGGTCGTCGGCCGCGCCGAGCACGGCCGGGGCCACTGCGGCGCTCGTGGCGAGTACGAGCACACCGGGCAGCAGGCCGCGTCGGGCGGCGCGCAGGTCGGCGGCGCGGCGGCGGATGCAGTCGTTGCGGCCGCTCGACCACCGTGACGGTGCGGCCCGGCCGCGTTTGTCTCCGGACGGCACACTGCCGGCGACCGGCGCCATCCACGACGGCGTGCGCCGCTCCGACGCCGCCCCGGAGGGATCACGGGGTGTCGGTGGGGGCCGGCTACGCTGCGCATGCGCCGGCGTCCGGCGCGGCGACGTGGCCGTCCCGGGGTGGGTGGGGTGCGCGCCGGCGCGTCGTGGGTGGACGTGTTGTCACCCGGTGTCGGGGACAGGGGAGGGGCGGGGATGGGCGAGGGCGGGGACGTCGAGGCGTCACACGGGACTTCGAGCGCGTCGTCGCGGGACGTGTGGAGCGCTGCGGAGCCGTCGGGGGAGGAGTACCGGTCGCAGCGTTGGGAGGGGACCGACGGGGACGTGTGGATGGTGGTGGCGGGGATGTCGTTCGACGTTCGGGAGGGTTTCCGCTACGAGCGGGTGCCGTTCGCCCGGTTCGCCGACGAGCCCGACGTACCGCGGGAGTTGGAGCGGATGCGCTCCGCCGATCCCGTCACGGCACGCGAGGCGAGGCAGGCGTTGGGGTGCGCCATGTACTGCGAGGGGTGTCGTTTCCCGGTGGGGGCGTTGGCGGTGCCGTTCCTGCTGCGCATCGCGGCCGACGCGTCCACACACGATCGATCCTCGGGGTTGAGGATGTGTGCGTTGGTGGCACGCCGGAACTTCTGGGACGACGGGTCCCGGGCCGGTCTGCTGCGGGTGGCGTACACGGACGACGACGTGCGTTACGGCGTGGACGGCTCCGTGCAGAACTGGGTGATCCGCGCGGCGCGGGACGCGATCGCCGCGGACGCGCACATCCCGATCGCACTGCTGGACGACCCCGACCCGCAGGTGCGCGAGATGGCTGCCTACGTCCTGGCCGCCGCCTCCGACCGGGCCCGGGAGATCGCCACCGCCCTGCACACCCGCCTCGACGTCGAGCAGCACGCCCGCGTGCGCGCGGGCCTGGTCCTGGCGATCGCCCAACTCGCCCGGGAACACCGGCACGAGGACGCCACCGCGTTCACCCGCGCCCTGTGGTCGGACACGACCCGCTCCCCGGAGGTGCGAGTGTGCGCCGCGTTGGGGTGGCTGTGTCTGGTCGAGGACCCCGTCCCCGAAACGCTGCGCACGATGATCGAGGAGATCGTCACTCCCGAACTCCACCGACTCCTGTCCCCGACGCCGTGGCTGACGCAGGTCGACTACATGGGTGTCGCCGGGTTGTCGCACACCCTGTGGCGGATGCTCGACCCCGACACCTGGCCCGGCCCCCCGACGGAGCCCTGCTTCTGACGTCCCGCGCTCGAACCGCGGTGGGCCGAGGCCCGGGCCGACGGACTCCCGGGCGCGGCCGGGGCGTTCATGTTCCCGGGAGCTTGGGCGTGCCGTCGGATGCGACGCGTTTCTCGAACGCGGGAGCGATCGGGAACGCGCCCCCGCAGGGCGGGCATTGCGCCGTCCCGAAGACGTACGGCAGGCCGCGGGCGAGCGAGGCATGCCCGTCACGGATCGCGATCGCGCGCAGCCGCGCACCCGGCGGGGACATCTCCTCGGGCGGGCTCGCGCACAGGGGACGGCGGTCGATGTCACCGCGATGCCAGTCCCGGATCGCGGAGTAGTCGCCGTGCTCGCCCACCACGACGGTGACGTCGGCACCGCAGTGCGGGCAGTGGACGGCGAGGAACGCGTCGGTGAGGTCGTCGAGCCCCCACGCCCAGGCCAGATGCCCCTCGAGCACGAGCACGCCGCACAACCGGTGGACGTAGTGCGTCTCGTGCGCGTGTTCGGCGAGTTGCGCACCCTTCGTGACCTGCTGATCCGGACAGCGCAGGCGGGCCTGGTCCAGGCGAAGTGGACCGATCGCATTCTCGACGAGGTCTTCGACAATCTCGCAAAGAATCGGCCCGACCTGCGCCGGGAGCGGCTGGATCGCACCCGTGAACTCATGGGCCGGGCGGTGCGCGACTGTCTGATCACGAACCACGAGAAGCTGGAGTCCGTGCTGGATCTGCCGGATCCCGACGATCGTCACGTCCTGGCGGCCGCCGTCAAGTCCCGGGCCCAGATGATCGTCACCCACAACCTCAAGGACTTCCCCGGGAGTCTCTGGCCGAATGGAACGTGGAGGCGGCACACCCCGACGACTTCGTCCTGGCGCAGATCGATCTCGATCGGCAACGAGTGTTCGCCGCCGTCCAACAGATCGCGGACTCGTGGAAGAACCCTCCCGGGAACGCCGCGGACGTTCTCGATCGCCTGGAGCGCGACGGCCTCGTCGAGGCCGTCGCCGCGCTGCGAGCGTGACGACTTCGGGTGTACGTTCGTCGATGACACCGGCGATCTCGCGTTCCTCGGGGTGAACCCGACCTGTCGGAGTCGGCCCGGTCAGGGTCGCCTTGACGAGGATCTGACGAACGCCTTGTCGTAGAAGACGAGATCGGCGACGCATTCCGCCACGGCGGCGCACAGCGTGCACATCGGCACGACGATCGTGACGCGGATCGAGCGCCGCAGCGATTCCCCGATCTGCCACGGTGGCGCAGATGCCGCTCGACGTCCGCGACGGCTTCCGTTCGGGCCTTCGCCTCCTCGGAATCCAGCCACGCGAACAGTTCGTCCAACCGCATGCCGACCGCCTCACGTTCGTGCCGCCCGCCACCCCGCCTGGGGCGGCAACCGCTCGCCCGCAAGGCTGATGCCGCATGACCTGAACTGCCACGTTCGGACAACTCCGATACCTCATCCGTCCAGACGTGACAGATCGGGCGAGACGGTATGCGGACACGAGCCGCAGAACTTGCAGGCACGACTGCACTCCACCGCAAACAGCCTTGACCGACCGGGCTGCGGCACCGGGTCGAGCGGCCAACAGCCCTGTCCGAACGCGCTCATATGATCTCCGGCATGCAGATTGCAGAGCCTTTCCACCTGCTTCACCACCCCTCCGACGACACATGGAGCCTGACCCTGTCGGACATGGACTGGCGTCATCTCCATTCGCTGTTCGACGCACTCGGCTTCGAGGGCAACGGCTACTTGTGGGAGGGGATTGTGCAACTCGCGGTCGGCAACGAACTGCCCGAGATCGCCGACGACCTCGACTACGACTGCGAAGGGGGCATGTTTTGCGTTGTCTCCGCCGGGCCCGAACCGCTGCGGCGGCTACACGGCGTGTTGCACCGCATCCTCAACAACCCGGACGAGGTGAGGACCCTGCTCACCTCGGTTGATCGAGACTTCTTCGACGACTGAGCACGGGACCACAGGCGCTGTCCCCGAAACTCCGGCTCGGGAAACGATCTTACGCTCCACGGGAAATCGAACACTCATCCGCCACTCGGCATCAGGTACGAGGACCGGTGCCTGGAGGGGACCGACCCGAGTCCGCGTGTGCTCAGGAAAAGCTGCGCCATTCGTCGTCGGGGATGCGGCTCTGCGTCGAGTCCGAGCATCGGGGTGCCCATTCCCGGGCGACGAGGACCGGCCGGGTCAGGACGCGGTCCCCGGCGCGTTGGACACGCATCACGACGCCGAGTTCGGGCGCGCACAGGTTCGCCTCCAGGGAGAACACCGCTGCGATGCCGTCCGCGACGAGACGGTGGATCAACGCGTCCTCCAGGACGGACGGCACCCGACCCACCAGCGGGATCCCGCCGAAGTCCACCTGCGGACCGTTCCGCGCGTCGACGACGATCGCAGCCAAGCCGAACGCCCGGTCGTAGTACAGGTGCACCCCCGCCCCCGCCCCCGCGCCGTACTGGACGGGCCACATGTCGGCCCGCGACACCCACCCGGTGCCGTCCCCCTGCGATCCGATGGTCTTCAGGACCCCGTCGAGCGCGGCCGCCGCCTGCTCGTGGGTCATGCCGAACCTCAGCGGGCCCACGTGCTCGAACGGCGTGAACGACCACACCGCGCGCCGCGACTCCTCCACCACGTCCCACACACCCGCCACGCCGAACCTCCGCCGCTCGTCCGTCGATCCCGCGGCGCGCGGCCGATGCGCGCCGGACGTGGGGGAGGCTACGGGCACGGGACGACAACCTGCCCGAAGCGCGGCGGCCCCGCACCCACGAACGGCCTCGGCATCCACATCCTCACCCGGCCGGTCTTCCACCCCGCACAGACACTCGGCGACCTCGTCCGGCCGGCTGCCGAGACGAACGTGGGCGATCCACGACCGGGCGCGGCGGTGCGCCGTGTCCGCGCGAATCGACGGGTGATCCCCTACAGGCGCGGCAGCGTCGTCCCGGCGGTCGTGGACACCCACCCGCCGTACGGGGTGATGGTGCGTCTGCCCAACAGCCAACGCGCCCTTCTCGAGCGGCAATACCTCGAACCCGACCCGCGGGATCCGCACGGCCGGCCCGCGAAGGGCACACGTGCGGACGTCGTGGTCCCGGGCTACCGGTCCAGGCGGGTGCCGATGGCTCCTGCGCCCCGGGTGAGTGCCCTTCCCGAGCACCCCCGACCCGGCGGGATCAGCGCGACCGTCGAGCCACACCTTCCGTAGACCTTCCCGCCGGGTCACCGCCGACCACCGCGACACGGCGCCGCGCCACCGCGCACATGGCTCGACCATGTCTGCCACGACCGGTGCGGAGGTTTTGCCGGTGTTGTCACGAGGTCACGGGCCGGCCGTCGAGTTCGACGAGTCGGAGCTCTCCGGGCCGGTCCCCGTCGGGGAGTGCGACCAGCTCGTGGACCCCGGTGTGGGTGTGGCCTGCGGTGGCGAACGTATTGAGCGAGCCGAGCTCGTCGGTGGTGTAGCGGTTCGCTTGGCCGGCCATCGGACCGTCGAGGTAGACCGCCGTACACAGGCGAAATCGGAATGGGGGCAGGCGCTCCACCTTGTCCAGGCCGTGACGGGCGGCGAGTTCGACGAGGTCCTCCTCGGTCGGCGCCGGGCCCACGAACACCGCGTCGAGTCCGGGCCCGGTCAACGCGTGACGACCGTCCGCGCAGACGGGGGACGGGCCGAGATATCCGATGAGTTGGGGCATGGTCCATTCTCCCGCCCGACGTCGCGAACACGAAGCGAACCGGTGACGAGAAATCCCCGACCCCCGTACGGACCACTCTTCCCCGAAGGAAAGGTCCGGTGGGCAGGTGCCGGTTACGCTCCGGACACGGTGCGCTCGACCGCGTGCCGGGAACGAGCGGGGAGCGCGTGGTGGCGGTGGGGACTTCGGTGGACGAGAGCGAGCTGCGCGCGATGTTGGCCCGGCGCAGTGGCCTGGACGAGGCCTCGCTCTGGTATCCGGTGCACGAGGTGCCGCGTGTGTTCGGGGTGTCGTGGCCGTTGACCGGCGACCGGGCCGAGGAGGTCCTGTCGGCCCTGCTCGACGGCCTGCGACGCACGCTCCCGCCGCCGGAGGTGCCGCCGGGTGCCCGGGGCCGCCGGTACGTGTACCTGGCCGAGATCACCGACCGGTACGCGCGGTGCGACACCCGCCGCGTCCTCGAACGGATCCACCACGCCGGGATCACTCCGGCGCGCCCGGACGGGCGGGAGTACGACCCGCGTTCGGAACACGGGTGGGGCGCCCGCCCCTCCACGGTGCCCGACACGGCCGGCACGCCGTCGTGGGGGTGGTGGCGGGTCGTGCGCGAGGCGGGTGCGCGGCCGTCGTACCGGATGCCCGATCCGTACGTCGGCGACGGCCCGCCGCCCGTCGACCGCGCGCTGGACCTGCGCGAGTCCACCGAGGACGATCGGGCCTACCGCGCCGCGCTGCTCGCGGCGGTGCGCGAGGACCCCCGGCAACTCGACTGCTGGGCACACCTCGGCGCCGACGCGTTCGACCGCGCCGAAGCCGACGAGGCCGCGTTGTCCGAGGCCCTGGGGTTCTACCAGAGCGCCGTGGCCGTCGCCGAGTTGTCCCTGCTGCCGGCGTTCGACGGAGTCCTGGCCTGGAGCGAGTTGGACAACCGGCCGTTCCATCGGGCCCTGCACGGCCTCGGGTTGACGTGGTGGAGGCTCGGCGACACGAAGAGGGCGGCGACGGTGTTCGGGAACAGTCTCTGGACCAACCCCGCCGACAATCAGGGCATCCGCTACCTCGTCGGCCCGGCACGGGCAGGCAGCGCGTGCCCTCGGTCCTTCGGGTCCTGAGCGCGCCGACATCGCCCGGTCCCGTGCGGCGTCGGGCTCACGGGCCTCAAGGTCATCCCGCCCGGAGAGACCGGGGCCATTGCCGCTCGCCGACGGCGCCGACCCCCCATCGCAACACCGGCCGGGGCGGCCGACCTCCCGCGGCAGGCCGACGAAGAAGCCGCACCGTTTCGCCGTCGCGCCACGTCCGGGTCCGTGGTGGGTCGTGGACGTGCTCGCCGGGGACTTCTCCTGCTGGCGAGCAACCGCCGCCCCGCCTCCGCGCCCACCCCGCCGCTGCGCCGCCGCCGGCGGCTCGTCGGTGCGCATTCCCTCGACGAAGGCCGAGTCGTCGGTGGTGTCCGCGTGCACGGCGAGCGCGCCGTGATGTGTTCCCTCCGCGGGCGTGACCGCAGGGATCGGACCGGTTTCAGGGCCTGCACGGCCGCGTGCGTGTGTACCGACAGCCCCCGTGCGAGGCGCTTCGCCTCGTCCCGCCTCCGGTCGCCGGCCGACAGGGGCATTGCCGCCGCGCCGCACGTAGCGACCGCTCCCATGCTGCCGTGAGGAGCCGGCGCGGCTGCCCCGCGCACAGAGCTCCGCATGTCCTCGCCTACGGTTCCGCGACACCGTGACCGACGGTGGCTCTGCCGTGTACGCCCGAGGGACAGGGGTGGGATCGATGGATAAGCCCGGTTGTCCTCGGTGAAGTTCGCTGCCCGTACGCTTGCCCGGCCGCCTGCCACCGCCTGCGGTCACCGTCTGCGGACTCGGAGCCGGCACCAATCGTGATGGAACGTCGCAAGGTCTTGTTCACCGCCGTCGAGGCCCTCACCGGGGACGGTGAACGTGATGCGCTCGCCGCGGCCCTGCTCGCGGCCGAAGCCCGGAAGGGCGAGCGGCTGGGATGGGACCGCCAGCCGACGCTGTGGGCCCTTCACCTGCCGGCCATGGACGTCGGCGTGATCGAGTTGCGGGTGGTCCCCTCCCGGCGGTGGCGAGGAGGATCGGAATCCGGCCGACGTCCTGGCGGGATGGGGCCTGCGGCAGCCCGTGCCCGACAGCGCCCCCGCACGGCGCGTCGCGGACGCCCCGGACGGGTTTGCCGGCATCGCCTTCATGTACGAGGCATGGTCGGTACAGGACGCGGCGCTCGACGAGGCGATGGAGCAGTCACGGGCGGCCGGAGAACGGCTGTTCCACGAGCGTGACGACCGGATCGAGGTACGCCAGATCGTGGCGGTGGACATCAACGGCAACGGCTACCTGGTCGTCCGCCGCCGTGGAGCCGGGCCCGTCCTCACGGTCACCGACGCGCTCGAACCCCACCATCGGATCGAACTCTCGGGCGACCTGATCGACCCCGTGCACCGCCTGGTCGACGCCGTTCGTCTCGGGGCCGTCCACCTGGGCTGACCCACGCCGGTCCCCGATCCCACCTGCGCCCGGCCCACGTCGACAGGGCCCGCACGTCGTGAGCTCCGCAGGCCGGGCACGGTCTCCACCATCGCTCGGAGAGGCAGGTCGGGCGTGCGTGATCGGGATCGCCGAGCTGTTAGAGCGCGCGGTACGCGGCCCACGCGCGGGCGGCCTCCGCCAACGCGCGGGACCAGGGCGCCGGTCTGCGTCTCGTGATGCTGGCCCAGTAGCGGGCCTCGGCTTCGGCGAAGTCGGTGAGCACCCGATCGGGCACGCCGCGCCAGCCGGGCAGTCGCGTCGCCCACGCCTGCGCGGCGGCGGGCGACTGTCCGCCCGTGGCGATCAGGCGCACGACCACAAGCGCCGGGTCCAACCAGGCCGGCCCCCGCACGGCCCACCCCCAGTCCACGAGCACCGCCCTGTCGGGCTCCACGAGGACGTTCTCGGGGTTGAAGTCCGTGTGGCACAACGTCGACCCCGCCAGCGCCTCGCCGAGACCGGCGGGAGCACACCGCGCCCACCGCTCTCCGGCCGACGGCAGCTCCACCGCGGGCAGCCGAAGACCGGCGAGTGCGGTGAGTGTGTCGGCCAACAGGTCCAGGTCCCGGGAGTGTTGGCGATAGTCGGCGTGACGGCCGGTGACGAACTCGAACCCGACCAGATCCCAACCCCCGACCAACAGCCGCCACAACACCCGCGGGCCCGCTCCCGCCACGCTCTCCCCGATCAGGGCCTCGCGCCGCTGTGCCGCCACGTGCGGGTCACACGTGCGCAGTCCTTTGACGAACACCGGCCCGGTCGCGGTGTCCACACGCACGGCCAGATCGCTGTGATGGCCTCCCTCCACGGGCGTGATCCGGTGGATCGGACCGGTCAAGGCCTCCACCGTCGAGCGCGCACGGACCGGCAACACGTCACGAGGACGCATCCTCTCGCCCATCCAGCCCTCCCGACCGGTCGTCCGGACGCCACCCGCGAGGGCGCGTCGGCGCACATGCCACGGCGCCGTGGCGGGTCAGGACTGGTGGTGCGCGGTGCCGGTGGAGTCGACCCAGATGACCAGGTCCTGGGCGCGGTTGCTGAACTTGGCGTCGTGGACGAGCCGGCCGCGCAGCCGGGCGTGGTCGAGATTGTCGTGGGTCCACGTGTCACCGTTGTGGATGGTGGGGATCTGGTAGGACGCGCCTTCGCGGGTGGCGGTGGTCCAACCGGCGGGGTCGGTGGCGATGGCGCTTCGGACGTAGCGGCGGGCGGTGGGACCTTTGACCGCGACCACGGCACGTGGCGCGGTCTGCGGGTCGGCGGCCCACTGTCGGGCCCAGGGGCCGAGTTGCCACCAGCGGACGGTGTTCTCGGCGAGTACTGCCGGGTCGGTTCCGCCGGCGTCGGCCCGCGGTCGGTCCAGGTCCCGATACGGCTTGGAGCTGTGGAACACGATCAAGACTCCGTTCAGGCTCCGTCCGAGGTCGGCGACCGTCAGCGGCTCCATACCGAGGCGGTGGGCGTATTCGGGAGGTGTGCCGAGCGGGGTGAAGCGCCACCTCTCCCGGCGGACGTTGGCGAGCTTCGCCTTCACGCCGGGGGACAGGACGTCGATCAGGATGCTCTCCACCACGGCGGCGGTGGCGTGGTCGGGCATCTCGGCGACGTCGATCGTGTAGCCGGGGGTGTCCAGGATGGCGGCGAGCCTCGCGTTGTGGGTGTCGGCCGCGTGGCTCTGCGCGCGGTCCTCACTCCGGCCGCGACCGACGTAGACGATGCGGTTGTCACGGTCCCGGATCGTGTACACCACCGGGCGCGGGTCCGGCCTCGACGAAATAGGCATGGCAGTACTCCCGACTCCGGCCTCTGGGACCGGCTCCTGCCGGCGCTCCAGGCACCGGCGACCGCCCTCGACGCTACGTCAGTGATCCGTCGCACCCCGCCATTTCGCGCAACGACGCGCCGGTAACGTCGTCGGGGCGGCGCGGCGGCGCCACGCTCCGCAGCGAATGCCTGTGAATCAGGTCGGATCACCGCCCGGCCGCGGCCGGGAGAGTCGTGCGCTCAAGGAATTTCGACCTCGAGATGTCGTTGTGGTCTGCAGGGGTCCGGCGTTGCGTGCTGTGACCCGGACGAGGGCCCGGGTCACAGCCGACGCCCGACGCGACGTCGTTCAGCCGCGGAACCTAAACGGGCTCGGTGTCGCCGGACGGGTTGCTTCCCCGGGCCAAGGTGTGGCGTAGGAAGCTGGAGTCGACCTCGACGTCGGTCAGTCGCCATGCCCGGCGTTCGAAGGCCAGCATGCCGGTGAGGGTGAACGGCACCTTGTGCCGATACGCAATAACGGCCCAGTCGTGGTCGGCGCCGGACAGGGTCATGTGGACCTTGCGTGTTCTGCCGCGGACTTCGGCGACCAGGGTGACCGACGCGGTCTCTTCCTCGTCGGGGCCGGCCTCGTCGCGTTGCAGGCCGTGCACCACCCCCACCAGGGTCTCCTGCCGCGGTGGTTCCTCCTGGCGCACGAGCCGTTCGCGGACGCGGGGCAGTTCCACCATCACGTCGCGATCGAAGACGATGGTCGCCAGCCCCACGTCCGGGCGGGGAGCGGCGGCGGCCCATTCGAACGACAGGTTCAGCGAGCGCAGGTGCGGCGCGACGATGTCCTCCAACGACTCGATCAGACCGGCACTCACCCCCTGTCCACCCGGGTTCTCGATCACGCTCTCGTCCCATTGGCGACTGAGGCGTTCCGTGGTCTCCAGGCCGCGCGCCAGGGTCTCCATCACCCGTCGGGGAAACGGCTGCACGACGTCCCGCGACGAGCCGTCGTCATCGCGATCGGGTGCGGACGGCGGCCCCAGCCGGGTCACGAGGGTGAAGACGAAGCTGCCCCGTTTGGTGTGTCCGAGCCGCACGTCGTCGTCCAGGAAGTCGGACACACCGGCCGGCAGCCGGCCGCGATGCGGATGCGCGGGGGAGGCGGTGGTCGTCGCGGCCGCGCGGATCATCTTGTAGAGCGCCTCGATGGTCTTCTCGGCCTGGTGGAACGGGATGGTCCCGTCAGTCATGGCCTGGTCGAGCCGCACGAAGAACAGATCCGCGTGCGTGCCCACGACCCGCTCGTACAGCTCCTGCGCGTCCCAGTCGTGGATGTAGGCCAGCGATTCCAGGGTTTCCTGGAACCGCTGCCGGAAGTCCGCCCAGCCGGTGGCAAGGGGGACCAGGACCCGACCTTCGACTGCGCCGCCGCTGGATACCAGGCGCCAGATTTCACGGACGTCGGGCTGTCGTGCCTCGAGTTCCCAGTCCCGGGAGGCGAGGAATTGCGACACGGCGGTCGGTGTGAGGGTGGAGGCCACCTCGCGGTAGCCGTCGAGCTCGGCAACGCCCATCACGACCACCTCTCGCCTTCGCCGATAGTCTCCATGATGCCGAGCAGCTGCTCGACGGTAAACAGGTTACGTCTCGGCAAATGGACGGTCTGCGTCAGCTTGGACGCCGTCCCACCGGGAAAGGCGGAAGCCGCCTGCCAGAACATGCGGCTCTCCGTGATCAGACGATTCTCGTCGACCACGACCCATTCGGACGCGTCCTCGGGGAGAACGAGCACCCCGAGATAGGCGGGGATGTGCCGTTTCCCGTCGTTGCCGCGCACGAGCTTGCGGAACGGCTTGACCTTCATCGGCCACGCCATGCGCTCGTCGGTGAGCAATTTGTGCTGAATCGTCGCCTTGAGTTGGAGATCGAACTGCGGTCCGAGAATCCGCTTGTACTCCACCGACGACGCGATGGTGAGATCCACACCCTCGTAGTCGGTGTCGTGCGTCTTGACGGCGCACCCGGCCGCGTACGTGATCATCCGGGTGAACGCGAGACTGATCTGCTCCTCGCGGGCCGTCATCGGCAGTTGCCCGTCGACCAGGTCCCTCTTGTCACTCTTGCGAGCATCCAAGCGCTCCAGACCCTCGGGAGTCGAGGTGTCGTCGGTGTCGTCGCTCATCTACCCCCTGCTGTAGAAGAGTGAATCTAGGGCCCTCGGACCGACCGATGCAGGTGATCGAACGGTCGGACCGGGCCCGGGAAAGATCCGACGGCGTTCGCCGACGAGGTCTCCTCGATATCGAGGGTGTTCGACGATGTCGAGCCGGATGTGGCGCCGGGAGCGATCGGGCCGAAGGCGGATGGATGCCATCGCGATGGTGCCGTCGTGGAGGTGTCCGGGTTCGCGTGCGGCGGGACGGCAGCGACGAGTGGACCGGGCGTCCGCCATGCATGCGCAACGCTCCGGCACCGTCGTTGTCGTGTTCATCGCCTTCGTCGCCCCAGTCGGCTTCGTCCTCGGCACAGTGCTCGAGCCCACCCGGGGCCCTCCGTGCGCGGGCCTGCTCACCGGCACCGACCTGCGTGCGACCGGCCCGGCACCGCTCCCCGGACCGGCCCGGGACGTAGCGGACCGTCCGCAGGTTCGACGCGGCCTGCCGGTCGACGGTGCCCGAGGGCTTGCCACGTGAGGACCCGCCGTGTCTCGGTGGCGGGTTCCTCCATCGATCCGGCGCTTCCTGGGAAACGACGGGGACTTCGTGTCGGGTGGTGGATCGCGCCGGCCGGGGCCCGGCCGCGGCCGGCCGGGGCTGGCGGGGCCACTTGGGTACCCGGCTGAGTATGTGTGCGGATGCTCCGGGGTGGGGCCGGTTCGTAGGGTGCTCGGCATGAAGAAGACGGTTTCGACGCCGCGTGGTGGGGTGCATGGGGTTCTGGCCGCGCTGGCCGGGGTCGCGACGCTCGGGGTGTTCGTGGTGATGGCGATGGTGGATCTGTTCGCGCTCTACGGTGTCGCGGATGGGTCGGGGATCTGCGATGCCGCCGCGTGTCGGGCACGGTATCGAAGTGACTTTCGGTGGACGCTCGGGATCTGCGCGCTCAGCTTCGTGGTGACCCTCGCCGGGTTCGTGTCGACCGCGTGTCTTCGGCGGCGGCGGTTTGTGGTCGGGGTGCCGGTGCTGGTTCTGGGGCTGGCGCTTCAGGTTCCCGGGCTGGGGTTGGTCTAGTTCGTTGATGTGATTTGGGTTAGTGGTCGTGAGGACCCTGCCCACCTCGGTTGATCGAGACTTCATCGACGACTGAGCACGGACCACAGGCGCGAGCGCGAGGCCCACCAAGCCGGGTCTGCGCAGCCCACCCGATTGGGGCGCCCGGAGTCCTCGCCGTGTCGTCGTGCCGGTGGCCGTCCAGGCGGAGGGGGAGCGTACATGCTCAGGTGCTTCCGATGTCGGACGAACTGCCCGACTCGATCACGTCCCATCGCCGCGCGGTACGCCGATCCGGAATGCGCTCACAACGTAACCGGCGGGCCCCACAGCAGTGCGTACTGCGGGTCGTTCGCGAAGCGCGTGGCGGCCGAGCGGACCACCACGCACGGGTACGGCGCCCGGCAACGCTCGCAGTGACCGTGACGATGACGCGTCAGGCGTGTCAGCTCCCCGGCCCGCAGCGGCCACGCGGTGTGCTCCGGGATCGTTCGACCGTGCTCGCGTGCCGCCTCGGCGCGTTCCGCCATCAGCCGGTTGCACGGCCGGTGCGGGCTCCACCACAGCTCGAACGGCACCTCGTGGCCGCAGATCTTGGCGGTGAACTCGTCCCATACCCTCCATACGTCCGCGCCCGCGTCCGGTACCGGACGGGGTCCACCGACGAGGCGCTCCTCCAGCCAGCGGTGGCGGAACCGGCGGGCGGCCGCCTCCCCGGTCTTGGCCTTGTTGTGGCGCGGGTGTTCGGTGACGACGGCGAACGACTCCGCGAATTCGGCCTGCGCGCGGGAGGCGAAGCACTCGATGCGGGTCGACGCGACCTGCGGCCCTTCGGCTTCGACCGCTTGTTGCCGTATCGGTGGCCGTGGAACCTCTTCCTCGGGCCCGTGGAGATCCCCACGTACAACAGGACACCGTCAACGTCGAACAGCCGGTACACCGCGGTGCGTCGCTCCTCGAGCGCCGCCCGGCGAGCGCGATTCGCGGTGAGGCGCCGCTCGAACTCGTCGCCGTCCATCAGCCCGACCGAAACCTGTTCCGGCGCGTCCCACCCCGCCTCGACACAGCCGGAGGCGACGGGGGACCGTCCACGGGCGGGACCGTCGTCCCCGCCCGACGGAACACCCGCCGGAGCCGGCGCCGGAATCGACCGCCTCCGCCCGACGCCGTCTCGCCCCGGCCCGGGCCCGGTTCGGCGCCCCGCGCGGCATCGATCACGACAGGACAGTTCGCCGGATCGGCAGGAATCGCGCACCACTTGTCGTAATCGTTGCCTCATGCCGACCATCGTGGCATCGCGCCTTCACCCACCGAACCGCAACACCCGAAACGACCGCCCCGCTGCGCCGCCGCAAAGGCAGAGCCGGGGCCCGGCACGAACCGCATCTCGGCGAAGCCTTCACGTGGGCCGGGCGGCGGTGTCCTCGGCGGCCGGCGGGGTCGCGAAGGGTACGGCCTCGACAGCGCGCATGCGCTGGCGAGGCCGTACCGGTTCACCTCCGTCGGAGGGGCACAGCCCGCACACCACGCACGAGGCGGATATATGAGGACCCCACGAGGGCCGCCCGCCCACCCCGCAACCGACACCCGCCCCGGCGCGCGACGGTCCTGGGTTCGCGCAGGATGTCCAGGACGCCGTGTTGCTCCACTGGCAGCTCCTTGGCGGCCTGTTGAGGAATGCAGATCGAGGGCACCTGCCGGGCCTCGGGCTCATCCTGGTAGACAGCGCCCGCCGGGCCGGTCGGAGCGCGGACGCCACCAGGCGGACGTAGCCCTCGTCCGCGACCAGGAGCGCGGCCGAGGAGTGCAATCGACGGACCCGGGCGGTTGCCCGGTCAGTCTCGTTCGGGTACCGCGTCTTCTGCCTCCGCAGGCCACGGCCGCACGTACAACATGCCCGAGGCCGTGGGCAGGTCGGCGCCGGGCGGCAGGTGTGCCAGCAGCCGCCGCTGCAGTTCCTGTCCGGGGGCCAGGCGAAGACACAACCGTGTCGGGCCTCCCGACGCGATGGCCTCGCGCACCTCGTCGGGGTTGATCAGCCCCTCGACCACGCACGTCTCCGCACAGGGCCCCAGGGGAAGTTGCCATCCCTCGAAGTCGTACGCGAACGCCTGCCGGACCACCGCGACCTGGAACCGCCCCGGCGCGGTCAATCGCCCCAGGGCCCCCGCGCCAGGATGCAGACCCTTGATCGTCAGGACGTCACCGTTCCCCACCGTCACGGCTTCGCCGTCGAGCAGACACAGGGCGTCCCGGACGTTGCGGACATCGAGACCGGTCATCCGCGCCGGGACGGGAAACGACGCCGCGGTGCGTTCCTGGACGGCGTGCAGGGTCTCCACGGCGCTCGCCCACACGCGGTAGTCGTCGTCCTGGAGGTCGTCGGTGAGCACGACGTCGAGAAAGCGGGTGTGCCCGTCGACCGGCATGCCCAGGCGAAGCGTGTCTCCGGCCCGGGCCGCGGCGAGCAGCCGCACCATCGGCAGCACCGCTCCCGGCAGCATCGCCCCCTCGCGTTGGGTCACGTCGAGCGTCCACCCGCGTTCGTCCACCCGCAGCCGCGTCGACCACAGCCCGGTGAGGTCCTCGCCGTGGTACGTCGCGCCCATCCGGCCCTGCGCGCGCTCGTCGAAGCGCACCGGCACCGAACGCACGGGAATACCCGATCCACCCAGCAGACTCAACGTCGCACACAACGCCGGGCGCAAGGGAATCCGAAGCGCCGACAACGTCAGCCGATGGGGCCGTTCCACGGTTTCGGACAACCCCAACTCGCCCGGTGCCCGCACACGCCACCGACGCAAGTGCTCCCCGCCCAACCGCACGTCCCCGCCGTACGTCAGCGCCTCCTCCAACTCCCGCCGCGCCGCGTCGCCCACCGCTCCGCGCTCGAAAGCCACCTCCCCCGACAAGACGATGGGCGGCAGCTCGACCGCCCCGCCCCCGCGCTTCGCCGACACCCTCGTCGTCGTGCCCGACCCGGTCCGCGAGACGGACACGTCGTAGTGGACGGATATCTCACGCGCGCGGCGCTCCAGCGCCTCGTACCGCTCCACCAGATCCGGGATACCGCGATGCATCACGGCATGCTCCGCGTTGAGTTCCGCCATCCGCTCCGCCAGATAGCCGTCCGGCTCCTGGACACTGCGCACCAGATCGGTATGTTTCGACAGCTTCTCGTCCAAGCGGTCGCGGTGCCACATCTTGCGGACGAAGGGGAAGTCCTTGCGCAGGCCGTCGAACCACTCCCACTCGCCGTTCGTGGGCAGAACGGGGACCAGCAGATCCCATGCGTCTGGTTGGTGCTGCGCGGCCGTGATCAGTGAATCCTTGACCTGGCGACGGCGGTCCTTGTCCAACCGGCCCGTGAACGACTTCAGTTCGTAGATGATCAGCCGGTTGTCCTCGTCGTATTCGACGAGGTCTTTCCCCCGGTCTCCCCCGGACCCCTCGATCGACCGCGCTCGGGGCCGCAGTCGCAGGACCAGCATCGACACGAGCGCCCGATACTTCTTCTCGTTGTCACTCAGAGCACGCCACGGCACCGTCACCATGCCGCCCACGGTAGAGCGATCCGGGACGCCCTCCGACGACGAGCGACAAAGCCGCGAGTGCCGGCCATGGTCGGCGTCGTGACGACGGACAAAACGCCGCCGCTCCGCGGGCTTGGTACGGACACGATCCCTGCATGCCGACCTCGACCCCGTCGGCCGACCCACCAGCGACACCCGCTTCAACGCCGGCGCAGCCACACCCGCGGCGGGGCGCAACACGAACTGGTTCTCCCTCAACGCGTTCACCAGGGCGTGCTGCGCCGCGACGGGGTCGGTCAGGTGGAGGTAGGCGGCCCTCTGCTCGCCCAGCCAGCCGCGCAACGCGCGATCGTCGCTGCCGTTGACAGCCTTCCGGATGCGCTCGGCGGCTTCACCGGATCGGCCCGTTGCGGCGAGATCGAACGCCTCACGCACGGCGATGGCCTGGGGCCGGATCGTGCTGTCCCGCTCGTAGCGGACATCGGCCAACGCCCGCCGACTGCGCTCCACCCAGGCCGGGTTCTGGGTCAGACACGCCGACAGCGCCTGGCGGACGGAGTTCAGGCCCTCTCCCGTGATCTGATTCGCGATGTCGCGACTCAAGGCCAACTGGGCCCGCGTCGCGGGCGAGAACAGCCTCAGCTGGCGCGCGTCGTGGGTCGCCATACCGAGTTCGGCTCCGAGCAGGAGCACCGCGCAGTAGTCCTTGCTGTCGCGCACGCCCCGCCCCATGCCCTGTTCGATGTGCTGGACCTCGCGCGTCAAACGTGCCGGGCTGTTCGACAGCGCGATGGCCTCGCGCCGTTCGACCGCGTCCAACGGGCGGGGAACGCCGTCCAGGATCAACAGGCGGCACGCGTCGTCGGGCAGGTCCACACCGTCGTACTTGTTCACCAGCACCACCAGGCCGACATGGCCGGACCGCAATCTCGCCACGCCTTCTTGGAGGTCACCGACGAAATGGGTGTGGTCCGCATACGGTTCCCAGGCCGTCGCCGCGCGTCTGCCGGGGACCAGGACGACCACGTTGATCGGATCGGCGTCGGGCAAGCCGTCCCCGTCGCGATCGCCGTTGGCGAACTGCCTCGCCATGATCCGTACGGCTTCGTCATCCAGATTCCGATTCAAGGCGATCGGCGCCAGGATCATACGATTGCCGAGATCCGAGGCACTGCCCGGCGTGACCGGACGCGCGATATCCCGGGGATCGGCGTCGAGATCCTGCCTGGTTCAGCTGCCCGGTCGTCTAATCAGACGTGGCGGGTTCCGAGAAGTGGTCACGGGAGCCTGGAGCGTCCGGCGATCAGGCCGAATATGGGCAACCAGAAGGACCGTTGAGGTATTGAGTGTGACGTCAGGCTGAGCCGCCTGGTCCTCGGCGCTGGCCGTGTTGATCTCCAGGTCCTCGACTTCACCGAACCGGCCATGGCTGAGTCTCAACGGTCCGTACGATACGGCGATGATGCGAACTCGATGCCCTGTGCTGCGGCTTCAGCACGCGCGATCACCACCGCCTACCAGTCCCTGCCCATGGATGGCGGACGACTGACTGAGGATCAGGAGAACCCCAGACCGAAGGTTGGACTCCTGTAGAGGTTGGCGCCCCTCGTTTCCGAGTTGACATGCTGCACAGTTGAAAGAGGTTCTTGAGCATGATGTGTCGTGGATGTGGCATCAAATACTACGTGGCTGACGCGCAGTCGCAATTTGATGCCAATTACAATTATGACCTTTCTTATCGAACGGAAATCACGCAGGAATTGAATTCTGCCGAACGTAATCTGTGTGGCGATTGCGCCATCGACCACATGGAGACCCAACTGCGAAACCAGGGGGATCAAGCTGACAGAGAATCCAATGATCAACAAGCCGGCATCGTAGCAGAACTGACCGCGAATATTGAGTCTCTGCCCGATGAGGAGTTTGATGATCTGTACAACCAGCTCGACGTTGAACACCGGAGGGAAGTTGACCTAGTCGTCCGCGAGTTCGCTGACAATGCGGTTGGCGACGAGCATTGGGACTCTGATCGGTAGGCAGGGCGATTTCCTCTTCGGCCCTGCGTAGGGGTTGAACTTGTGACGCGAAATCTCCTGTCGCGCCGGCAGGGTGCTGGACAACGCGCAATTCCGCTTCTTATCTTTTATGGATTGGCAGAGTTCAGGCTGGCGGCTGTAGGAAACAGGGGCATTCCCAGTTGGATAGCCTGTTGCTTCCGGTCGGCGTCCGCATCGAGTTGGCGCCGACCCGCCGGACCGTTGACCCGTCGCCTGGGGCGTCGCCTGCGCCGTCGCCTGGGGTGTCGCACTTGGAAACGACGGGGCCCACGCGGACGTCGAGCCGGGCGACCTCGTCGCGGACCCGCCGGGATGGCCCCTGACCTGCACCCTGGGCCTGCACGGCCTCCCCGAGCCGTGTGACTCGGTCACCGACCGGCCGATCCTGCGCCCGCCGACGGGGGGAAGCCGCGAGGGCCGGGTCCCACCGTGTGCAGGTTGCCCGGATCACCGAGGAACTCGAGTACCACCGGCCCCGCCGGGACCACGAGCACGCGTGGCTGGACGACGCCCACATGTACGGCGACTACGACCCCGCTCCGGCGCCGGTGCGCCTGGTCGACCCGGCCGTCACGCCCGACCTGACC
Source organism: Embleya sp. NPDC056575 (assembly GCF_042793325.1). Taxonomy (NCBI): domain Bacteria; kingdom Bacillati; phylum Actinomycetota; class Actinomycetes; order Kitasatosporales; family Streptomycetaceae; genus Embleya; species Embleya sp. NPDC056575. The sequence continues at coordinate 28,847 of NZ_JBHTVA010000068.1, read as the reverse complement.
CATCCGCGAACGGCCGCGTTCGTGTCCGAGTAGGCCGCGCTCGCCGCGACCGCGAACCCGCAGGGCGTGCGGTGGGGCGAGGCACGCCGGGACACCCGCCTGGTCACGGTGACGCACCCGGGCTGGACGTTGATTGCCCGGCGGACCGTGCATCGCGCTCCTGCGCGACGTCCCGCAACCTCTGGACGTCACGGGCCTGGACGGGCTGTCCGACCACCTCACCCGCCTCGCCGAGGATCGGACCCGCCCGTGATCCATTCGGCGGGATCGCGTCGTGCCGGTGATGCGTGCCGGACCGATCCTCATCCCCTCCCGCGTCCGCAACCCCGCGTGCGACCCACGGGATTTGCCTCGTTCCCGCAGGTTCAGCGGGTGTCCCTTTGGTTGTCGGTGGCCGGTGTGGGGAGGAGGTGGTCGAGCGGCCGGGCGTCGTCGTGGGTCCCGCTGTAGGGAGTGGAGTTGGTGATGCCGATGTAGACCGGACCGCGGGTGGTGCGTGTCTCGAGCGCGGTCCACTGGTCGAGTTCGTGTTCGGCGTAGGCGTGGAGCAGGACGGCGAGTCGGATCTCGTGGGCGGGGGTGAATCGGTTCTCCCGCGCGCCGAGCGGCGGCAGCAGAGGGTCGATCGAGTGGAAGTAGCCGTCGGTGGTGCCAGGGGGGATCGTACGGAACATCTCGAGGTACGCGTCCCCGTACTTCGTCCGCACCCGCAGTATGGCCACCTCGTCCAGGACGTGTTCGGCGTATTCGTGCAACACCAGGGCGAGTTGCCGTCGGTCGGTGTCGTCGAACCCGGTCATCGCCTCAGCGTATAGGTGCTCCCCGGGAGCCTCATCCGGGCGGGTTCCGGTCCCGGCCCGGGTGGGGCAGGGTCGGCGTGCCGCACGAATCGGAGGTTTCCACCGGGGGCGGGTCCTGCTGTTTCCGCCGGTCGCGGGTGTACACCGCCGGCGCAAGACGACCAGTCCGCGCCGGCCCGGCGCGAGGACGACTTCGGGGCGACGGTCGGTGCTGTCGAGCCGGCTGGGGCGACCGTGCCGCGGTGGTGTCCCGCGCCCCGGTGCGCCCCCTGGCAATCGATGCCTGCCGGGTCGAGTGCCCCTCGCACCGACGCCCCCCGCACGTGCTTGGGCAGGATGTGGTCAGTGTCGGGGTACCGCCCAGGTCGCGCCGGGTGTCTTGTCGCACCAAACGCGTTGCTTCCCGTCGGGGTGGATGTCGAGGCCGAAGGTGTCGAAGGCGGGACGTCCGTGCTCGTTCCACCACCCCCACGCCGTTTCGACCTCGTCCCAGACGCGGCGGGGCCCGTGCCGGCGGACGCGGAAGGTGTCGAGCTGGTGTCCGTCGTAGTCGACGCTCGCCCACGATGTCCCGGCGTCGTCGCCGACCCACAACCGTGACCGCACGCCGCTCTCGTCGGGTTCGTCGTTCCAGTGGGTCCACAGTCCGGGCAGCAGCAGGCCCATGACGGCCTCGTCGTGGCGGTCGCCGCCCGCGACGGCCCACGGCGACAGCGTGGTGATCGACGTGTCGGGCCGGTGGTCGGGGCGGACGACGTCGGCCACGTCGGTGACGGGGGAGCGGTGGCCGCGCATGGCCATGAACGCCCCGCCGGGCCCGAACCGCCCGCGCGCGGTGCCGTCGTCGTCGACGTCTAGGCGCAGCGTGCCCCAGGCGGCCCAGGCGGTGGCCCACGGCGTGACGATCCGCCCGCCGGGTACGGTCTGTTGCAGCCACGCGGAGGGGACGCGGGTGACCGAACACGTGCACACGATCCGTCGGTACGGCCCGCCCGGCGCCCACCCCTGCTCGCCGTCGCCGGTGACCACGCGCGGGCGCAGGTCGAGTGCCTCCAGGCGCCCGCTCGCGCTCGCGGCCAGGACCGGATCCACCTCCACGGTGACCACCCGATCGCCGCCGAGCCGATGGGCCAGGAGCCCGGCGTTCCAGCCGGCACCCGTGCCGATCTCCAACACCGTGTCGCCGACGGCCGGTTCGAGCGCGAGCAGCGTCGCGGCGACGATCGAGGGCTGCGACACCGACGACGACGGCCACGGCGTCTGCCCCGCCTCCCACGGCATTCCGTCGCGCACCTGCACGACCACGGGGACGTCCGCGTAGGCCGCGTCCCACCACCGCGCCGGATCCTCCCCGCGGACCACCCGCTCGTGCCCGAGACCGTCCGCGGTGCGCAGCCAGATCACATCGGGCAGGAACGCGTGCCGAGGCACCCCCGCGAACGCCTCGCGCCAGGGCCCGGGCAGCGCCCCGACGACGTCCTCGACGCGCCGGAGCAGGCCCCCGGGGGCCTGCTCCGTATCCGCGGCCGCGATGTCGGTGTCGACGGCCATGTCACTCACTTCTTCGTGGGGGTGCCGGGGTTCGGTGGCTTGTCCGGCGGTATCGGTGGTGGGATCGGCCTGCCGGGATGGTTCCCGTCGTCGGTGCTGGGGTCGCGATGCTCGCCCATGCGTGTCTCCTCCCGTCCGTGCGTCACTCGCGCCACTCCACGAACCGTCACGGTCCGTGCGGGCACGGATACGTCCCCACAGTAGAACCCGGTCGCCCCGCCGGGGAATCCCCGGCGGAACAGGCGCCCGTCCGGCGAAGCGAGCCCGCGCCGTGCCGATTCCCGTGATCGGGGTACCCGGGGTCGTGGGAGGCGATATACACGAGGCGTACGGGGAGTTGTCGGGTCGTGGCCCTCGAAGAACTCCGCCCGTCCGTTCGTTTCGGAAGGCCCGAGATCTGTACCTCGCCATCGCGCCGCCGTGTGCGAGCGGGGTGGCCTGAGGTATCGACGCGACAGGTACCACCGGCCGTATGCGGATGATTTCTGCATTTCGCGGTTCGTTCCCGAAGCCAGACAACTTCTTGGAGGGCCCGTGCGGCAGGCGACGCGAAAGACGGACCGGCGGCGTGGTTTACCCGTCCTCGCTGTGACGTGCGGTGCGGTCGCGCTGCTGATCGGGGTGTCGGGATGCGACGATTCGGGAAGCAGCCCGACCCCGACGCGACCGCAGGCGGTCTCGACGCCATCGGCCCCGGCCGTACCCCCGTCGCGCCCGGCGACGACCGAACCGAAGGCGGCGTCCGCAACAGTGATCTACGACTGTGGCGGTGCACCGGTCGCCCAACCTGAGGAGTTCATCCTGCTCTGCGGTGATGGCGGGTTGAGCTTGAGTGGTCTGACCTGGTCGGCCTGGGGCCGACCCACCGCCACCGCCACCGGACAGCTCTGGCGGAAGGACTGCACACCGAGCTGCGCTCGGGGCAGGCGCATTCCCTACCCCGCCACGGTGACCGTCACAGGCCTGACCGGCGAGGCCTACACGTCCATGCACGTCGATGCTCCCACGGCCCCGGAGCCCACCCAGGACTTCCCCCTCGACCAGAAGGGTCCCCGCCCGCCGCAGCACGGCTGACGGCGGCAATGGGGAGGTCGATCACGCCTGGCAGGGTGGCCGGTAGGCGAGTTGAGGCACGTACTGCTTCCACCGCTCCCGGGTGAGCGCGCCCGAGCTTGTCGCGCAGATGCGCTGGATGGCGGCATCCACGTCGAGTTCCCACAGGCGGACGGTGTTGTCGACGCCGGCCGTGGCGAGGGTGTGTCCGTTGGGGCTGAAGGCCACGGAGTTGACGGGTCCGTTGGGTCCGGTCAGGGGCTTGCCGAGGGCGGTCGGGGTTCGGGGATCGCTCACGTTCCACAGTCGGACAGTGCCGTCGCCGCTGCCAGCGGCGATCGTGCGGCCGTTCGGAGCGAACGCCGCCGAGTTGACGGGGGCGGCGAAACCGGTCGGTGGTGGCCCCAGAGGTACTGGCTTGCGCGGATCTGTGATGTCCGACAGCCATATTGTCCCGTTGTCGCCGATGCTCCCGATAGCCAGGATATGGCCGTCGGGGCTGAACGCCACCGACCCGACAGGTGCCGAGGAACCGGACTGGGGCATACCGAGACGTGACGGATTGTGCGGGTCGGCGACATTCCACAGTCGGGGCGACGTGATGGAGTTCAAGGTCGCGAGAGTGTGCCCGTCCGGGCTGAAGGCCACCGGACCGCCCCCGGCGAGCAGTGTTGGTGACAGGCTCCACAGGGCGACGGTGCCATGCCCTTGGACCGCGGCCAGCGTATGCCCGTCGGGGCCGAACGCGACCGATTCCACAGGGGCGGCCGAAGCGGTCGGCAACTGACCTAAGGCTGCGGGTTGCACGGCGTCGGTCGTGTTCCACAGACTGATGACGCCGTTGCCGTGGCCGATGGCCAGAGTGCGCCCATCGGGACCGAACGCCAGCGAGAGGATGGGGCTGGCGCGTCCGGCCAAGGGCTGAGAAATTCGAGGGGTAAGGGGATCATGTGGGTTCGCCGGGTCCAAGAACTCGATCGAGTCGTTCGGGCCGCCTGCGACGACAACACTGCTGTCAGGGCTTGATGCCAAGACGTTACCCGCGGTGCTGAATCGCGCGGAGGGCTCGCCGGTTGTCCCACGCCCCGAGGGGCTGCCCAGAACCCACAGGTCGAGGTACCAACTGCCGGTGATCAGGACCTTGCCATCCGGGCTGAACAGCACGGACTTCACAGCGCCCATGGGGCGAATCAGAGGTTCGTTCAGGGCAATCGGACGGGTTGGGTCGGTCACGTTCCACAGGTTCACGAAGCCGCTTCCACCACTGTTCGTGCGCATGCCGCCGCCCGCCGCGAGGGTGTGCCCGTCGGGGCTGAAGGCGACGACGCCGCCGGCGCTGGCGTCGCCGGTTCCGGGCAAGGGCTCGCCGAGCGGTGCCGGGGCTCGGGGGTCGCTCACGCTCCACAGCGCGACGGTGCCGTCGGTGGTCACTGCGGCGAGGGTGTGCCCGTCGGGGCTGAATGCCAGCGAGTCGACCTGGCCGGCGAGTGCGTTCGCCGGTTGACCCAAAGCCTTCGGGCGGTGTGGGTCGCCCGCGTTCCACAACCGTACTGTGCCGTCCCGGTTGCCGGTGGCGAGTACGTGCTCCCGGGGAGCGAACGCGATCGACGATACGGCCTCGCCCGCGGCGGTCAGGGCGGTGGCCGTCGGGCTGTTCTGCAGGTTCATCAACTGTGACGCGCGGTCCCGGTTCGGCTCTCTGCGGTAGGCGAGCAGGGCGAGCTGGGCGGCCAGTGCCGGATCAGTGGCCGACAACTGCAGTGCCTCGGCCGAGATCTGGTTGGTGATGGCCGTCGTCGCGGCAGCCTGCGCCCGATCCCTCTGACGGAAGGCGAACACCGCGATGCCACTGGCGAGCACCGCCAGAGCCGTGATCCCGGCGAGAACACGCCGTCGCACACGCCGGCTGCGTTGCTCCCGACGCTTCGCCGCACGCAGGAACGCCACGGCGGTGGGACTCGGGTCCGCCGGATGCCTTGCCGCCCAGGCATCGACAACCTCCAGCCGGTTGCCGGTGTACAACAGGGACGAGTCGCGACTCTCCCGATCCCAGATGGCCGCCGCGTCCTCCAGGGTCTGGTGGGTCAATCGGCCGACGCGGTCGGTATCGATCCAACCCCGCAACTCCGGCCAACTGTGGAGCAGGGCCTCGTGGGTGATCTCGACCGTGTCGCGGTGCCGGGTGAGCAGTCGTTTGTCGGTGAACGCGTCCACGACCCGCGCGACGACCGCGGGGTCGGCGGCGGTGTTTGCCAACTCGGCGCGGGACAGGCGCCGTCGGGTGTCCTCCGTCCCGTCGCCGATCCTGACCAGTCGCAGGAACAGCGATTCCGCCACCTGTCTGCCGGTGTCGTCCAGACGCTCGTAGACGTCGTCGGCCGTGCGGGCGATGGCGCCGTGGATGCCGCCGGTGAGTTCGTACCCCTCGACCGTGAGCGTGCCGCCGGCGCCGCACCGGCGCCAGGTGGCCCGCAACGCGTGGGCCAGCAGCGGCAACCGCCCGGCCTCGTAGCCTGTCGATCCCGGCGTGCCCTCCCTCGCCGTGGTCCCCAGATCGCGGAGCAGCAGCCCGACCAGCCCGTCCTCGACGTGTACGCCCACGGACCGCGCGGGATGCAGGATCGCCTCGCGCAACTCCGCGTCCGACATCGGACCGACCACCAGGGGCGCGTCCTGCAACGCGGTACGCAACGGGGGATGGTCCACGCAAGCGGTGTAGAAGTCCGCGCGTGCCCCCACCACGACCAGCCCCAAGGGCGCTTGGTCGCCGCCGGCGGCCACGCGGGCGAGTACGTCGACGAAGGTGTGTCGGCGCGCCCGGTCGTGGCACTGGGTGAACAACTCCTCGAACTGGTCGACCACCAGGACGACGCGGGCGTGTCGGGCCTCCTGAGCGTCGAGGTGTTCGCGCAGGAGGCGGGACACAGCGGACAGGCACGATGGCGGATCCTCGGCAAGGTCCCGGGCGAGTACGGCCGGGTCGGCGCCGGTCAACGAGGCGAGCTGGCAGGCCAGCGTGTGGAGCGGGTCGGCGCCCGGGGTGAACACCAACATCGGCCAACGGTGCGAGCCCGGCAGGGCGGTCCGCGCGAGCGCCGGTACCAGGCCCGCCCGAAGCAACGAGGACTTCCCCGCCCCGGACGGGGCAATGACCATCTGCATCCCGCCGCGGTCCCGGCGGTCGTCCAGGCGCTCGGTCAACTCCGCGAGCAGCCTGTCCCGTCCGAAGAACCACCTCGCCTGCTCGGGACCGAACGATGACAACCCCGGATACGGGCATTCCCCCGCTACTGCGCCCGGTGTGGTCCGACGCACGTAACGCACGTCGTCGACGAAGTAGAAATGCTGGTCCCCGGCGGCCAGATAGACACGGGCGGCGTCGGAGGCGTGTGCCTCCAGGTGGACCTCCCCCGGACCGCGCCCGATTGCGGGTTCCGAGGCCCGAGGCTCATCCGGGATCATTGATCACCCACTCTCGACGCGTTTGTCCCACCCGGCGGGCCAGGCGTCCCCGGATCCGAATCGGTTGCCCTCCCTTCGCCGGCCGGGTCGTCACTACCAGGACGACACGTTGCTGATGCGCTCGTTCGCGTCCGGCGCGTCCCTACCCGTGCCGGCGGTGGCCCGCCGACCGTCGGGTCGTCGGACATTCATCCATCGCACGTTCCCGGCGACGAGTCGCAGTTGCGGGATGCCGGGTCCATGGTCTTCGCGGCGGAATGCCGGAATGCTCGGAGAGTGTGCGTCTCGGTGCAGAGCCGAACTGCGGTACCTGGCGCCATCATGCCTGGGCCACAACCGATCCGTGTGAATTCTCGACTTTTCCTCGGTCCGCGAGTGCCGGCCGGGATCCCGGAGTGCGGCGCGACGAAACGGGTGGGCGCCTGCAGCGGCGTCGTTCGCAATGGTGAATCGGACGCCTCTCGTTGCTGCGAGGGCGTCCCCGGCTACGGCCGCTTCGGGGCGTGGCCCCGGCTTCGTCACCGGTTCGTCCGCACTGCGATCGCGTGTCCACGCACACGACCCTCGCCGAGCCGGATACGTAGAGCGGTCGCGCCTTGTTCGGCCGATTCGGTGGGCCACCGCCAGGCGTGGTCGCCGGCGTTCGACGCGGGGAATGCGGTCGTGTCGGTGAGATCCTGGTTGCAGTCCGACACCCGATGCGGGTTCACCTCGTCCACGATGGGGGCGAGGTGTTCCGGAGTCGCCTACCGCGTGCCGCCTCGATTTTCGTCACACGTATCGAACCCCACGTCCCGGCACACGCAGGGCCCGTCGAGACCCGGCGCTGGATGCTGTGCTTCCCGTCTCGGGGATGGGGCGACGCCGGCCTGACCGATCAGTACAGGCGCCCGCGGGGGTGAGCGCGATTTCCCAGGGCAACACCGGAGGAGCACCAGTCGCTGCGGCGGCCATCGCGTGGAGCCCGGACGTGGCCGCTCGGTAGGATCCCGGGGAAGACTCTTTGCGTTTGCTGCTCTGCCCGCAGGTACTCCACGCGGCCGGGGCGCGGGCCCTGCCGGCGCGGATTCCTCACAACCATGGATGCGGTCGAGGGAGCGGTTTTCCGATGAGTGTGGATTTCTACTGGCGCAGGGTTCCCGATCCCGTGCTGTCCGAGCTGTCGCCACGTGAGCTGGATGGGTTGATTCCGTTTCGTTTCGACGCGGAATATGAGCCGTTGGTGGAACGGGGGCTGCTCCTGAGCGTGGTGAACCTGGACGCGCTCATGAGTTTCACGCTCACCCGCGGGGCTTCCGGACGTACCGACGAGGACGATTGTGCGGTGTACGGGGCGGCGGAGGTCCGTGTCGAGGGCGAGGAGGACCCGGACTACGGCTTCGTCGGCGTCGAGGTGTTCGTTCGTACCGCCGACGCGGTGCGAGCCGCCGCGGAGTCGTTGCGGGATCTCCCGTACGAGGCATGGGTTCGGGGCTGGGACACGGAACTCGCCGCGGAGGCGGCCTTCGTCGGCAAGGGCAACCTCACCTGGGAGCAGGACGATGCCGATCGCATCGTGCGAGGCCTGGACCGCCTCAGGGACTTCTACGACGAAGCGGCGCGAGCGGGCGACGCGGTCGTGTCCAAGGTCATTGCCTGATTTCGGAATCCGCTCGACGTCGTGTCGCCCGGCCGTGCTGTCTGCTCCGTCCCGGCTGCTTTGAAAGATCTTGTCGATCGTCCATGTGTTGACCAGTGGATTTGCGGAATCTGGGATATGGGATCTTGACTGGGTGACCTGTGGTTTTGCTGTCTTGTTCGACTTCGTTCGGCCTGTGACCTGTGGTTTTGCGGGATCCGGGACGGATGGTCGGTTCCGTTGGGAAGATCTGGGTGGTTGCTCTCGTTTTTCGTCGGCCTCGCGGGGGCGGCGGCGGTCCGGGGTCCGGGTGGGCGGGGGTGGTGGCCGTCGTGTGTTGAGCGGGGTTCAGACGTGGCACCTGAGTGTGACGAGGAGTGTGTCGTCGCGGAGTGATTCCAGGTAGTTGACCGGATCGGTCAGGCAGAGGGGGTCGTGCGGTGCGTGCTCGCATGGCACCGGTTCACCACAGGGGCCGTGGACGCCGGCGTCGCTTCTTCCCGCCTCGATCCACCAGCCGTCGAGGGTGAGCAGGTCCCCGAAGTGCCGGAGCGCTCTGGGGGCTTCGCGTTCGACGAACTCCTCGCGGTCGCCCGCGAACCAGGAATCCAGATCCCTGATGGTGGAGTACCCGAAGTTGAGCATCCCGGGGATGTCCTTCATCCGGCTCCAGCGGTCGTGGAACTCCCTGACCTCCGGTTGGGCGGCGTAATCCCAGAACGCCTCCGGGCCGGGACACACCGCGTGCTCCGATTCGTACCGGGTCTCGAACCAGGACAGCGGCCGAACGGGCCGCCCGTCCGTGTGGATCCGACGCCACAGCTCCCACCCGGAGCGGAGGGCCGCCCTCGCCCTGGTCCGCGGCTGCGTGAAATCGAGCGTCTCCCGGGGGCCTCCGGCCGACATGCCCGGCAGACTCGGCAGTTCCTCTCCGTCGGACCACGGCGTGTCGTGGACGAGACGCGGGTCGTCGGCGTGGCCGGGGGCGACGAAGTAGCCGCAGCCGTCGCTGCCGCCGCGAATGGTCCACGAGTCCCAGATGTCGCGCGCCTCGTCCGAGGTGTGGTCCTCCTCGAACGGAGCCATCGCCGCGCCGATCGCCGCCGCGAGGTCACCGCCTGGTGCCTTCGCGGGCAGACACACCGTCACACGCAACCCCGCCACGACACCCCACCCATCCCCCGGACGATCGGCTGCACACCGTACCGGGCGAGACGACCACGCGGATCGCGAATCCGCGTAGGCGTTTCCGGAATCGGCGACCGGGCGGTACGGGCGTTGGGCGTGGGCGCCTTCCCGGTCTCCCGCTTCCTCCGGCAGCGCCTTTCGACACGGGCGAGACCGAGTGGGCACCCGGCCCGTGGGCCGAAATTCACGCGACCCGGTTCCGGGCGGCCCCGGGAGAAGAAAACACCCCGGCTTCGCGCCACCGCATCGGATCGGAACGCCCGAGAACGGGTGAAAAAGGCGGCTTCCGAAAACGAAGAGAAGGGATAAATCTTGAGCCGAGAAGACGCCGAAGATCGGTGAGGATCGCCGCCAGGGGCAGGAGCGCGGGTAACGGGCAGAGTGACGATCGGCCCTCGGCTCTGCTTCGGATAGGCCGTGGGCCTTGTCGTGGTAGCGCTCCTCCACGTGTGCGTGAAGGGTGGCGGGATCATTCTGCGTGGATGCTGAAGCACACCGGGACCACCGCCCCCGGTGATACCGGCGATCAGCCTCACGGTGGCAGGGAGTTGCCGGCGACGAGCCGCTGCCCGGGCAGCGGCTCGGCCGCGCTCGCCTGGACGTCCTGCATGCCGTGTGTGGCGATGCCCGGGCATCCGCCCTGCCTCTCACCGGCGGGTCGTAATCCGACCAAATACCCACGTCTGCATTCCTGTTGGTGCCCCATCGACTCCTGAAGGGGCTGCAAGGTTGTAGGGATTTCGTATGACGTGAATCATCTGTCGACAAGTTTCTACATACATTGCCGTGGGTTTTCACCAGCCGTTTGGATGTGCGCCTGTCATTTCTCTATCTCGTGGGGGAGCAGTCCCGTGTTCGGTGGGCTGTTGTGGCTGCGTGTGCAGCGTCCGACCGCGTTCGTCGCCGCGATGGCGATGACCGTGGGTCTCGTCGTCGGTGGGGCGTCCGCCGTGTCCGCCGCCGCCCCGGGTGAGACGAGGTACGGCAAGCCGTCCCAGGAGTGGGGATCGGCCGCCGGCCGTTCGCACCAGGTCGACACGGCCCGGACCCGCGCGGGATTGGACACCGATGGGCGTCCCGCCGGCAAGGCCCCCGGTGAACTCGGCCCCGATCAGGGGCCGTTGACGCCGCTCCCGGTCGAGTCCACGCCGGAGCGGCCGCTCGCGGGCGCCGTCACGCAGCAGGTCCAGTCGGCGCCGCAGGCCGGCGGCACCACGATCACCGCCGCCCCGACGGAGCCCGCCAAGCCGGCTGCGGGCTCGTCGTTCGACGAGCGGACCAGCCGCGAACTCCCGGCCGAGCGCGACTCGCACACCAGTGTCTACGAGAACGTCGACGGCAGCCGTACCCTCAAGGTCTCCCAGGACCCGGTCAACTACCGTCTCCCGGACGGGACATGGGCCAGGGTCGACAACACCCTCGCCCCGATGGGCGGCAACCCCGCCGACCCGGCGTGGTGGCGTACCCGCGCCGCCGCCAACCCCGTCGACGTCGCCACCAAGGCCGACGCGGCGCGGCTGGCGACCCTGCACACGGGCAACGGAACCAGTGTCGGCTTCGGCCTCGACAACGCGACCCCCACGGTCGGCCGCACGGCGTCCGACAGCATCACCTTCACCGGCGCCCGTCCTCAGTCGGACGTCAACCTCAAGGCCGGCGACGGCGAGATCAAGGAGACGATCCTTCTCAACTCGCCGTCCGCGCCCGACACCTGGGACTTCCCGCTGCACCTGGCGGGCCTGACCCCCACGTTGGACGAGAACGGCAACGTCGTGTTGACCGACACCGCGGGCGCGGTCCAGGCGATGGTTCCGCACGGGTGGATGATGGATTCCGCCGTCGCCCCCGCCTCCGGCGAGGGCGCCACATCCGGCGGCGTGACCTACGAACTCCTCACCCGCGACGACAACACCCGAGTCCTGCGCGTCAAGCTCGACCGCGCGTGGCTGAACGACGCCCGCCGCGTGTACCCGGTCAAGGTCGACCCCACCGTCGCGGTCACGCCCGCGTCGAACTCTGTGAGCATCGTCCAGGGCCGCAACTTCTTCCAGACCGACGTCTACCGCCTCGGCTACAACTGCGACAGCGGCTGCGCCAACGCCGCGATCCTGCTCAACACCTCGGCGGTCTCCGCCCAGTTGCAGAACAACACGATCACCGGCGCCCGACTCGCGCTGTGGAACGTGCACTCGTGGGACTGCCAGGCGCCGCGCGCGGTGTCGGTACACGGCAACACCGCCGCCTGGAACCCGAGTTCGGTGCGCTGGCCGGGCCCCTCCTACGGCCCCGCCCTCGGTTCGGCCTCCTTTGCGCTGGGCAACGAGTCGGACGGCTGCAACGACGGCTGGGGCGTCGTCGACCTCGGCTCGGGCGGGCGCGACCTGATTCAGGGCTGGGTTACGGGAGCGGCGAACAACGGCCTGACCGTGCGCACCACCGAGGGCGACCCGAAGACGTGGAAGAAGTTCGACACCGCACCCAACGGCGGCGTCAAACTCGACATCGACTACACCCCCTACCGCGCCGCGTACAGGTTCAACAACCTCGTGCGCGAGGTGACCGCGACCCAGGACGGCATCGCCAACGTCACCGTCACCAACAACGGCGCTGTCGGCTGGACCAAGGGCATCCACTCCCTCCACTACCGCCTGTTCAACGCGAGCGGCACCGAGTTGAACACGGTCGCCTGGACACAATTGCCCAACGACGTCCCCCCGGGCCAGTCGGTCACCCTCGACGCCACCATCGCCAAACTGCCCCCCGGCACGTACACCCTCGCCTGGGACATGGACGGCACCAACATTCCCAAGTTCTCCCAGATGGGCGTCCCGCCCCTGCCGATGGCACTCGGCACCGCCAACAAATGGCCCGTCATCACTTCGATGACCCCCGGCAACGGCTACGAGTCCGACACCACCACCCCCACGTTCACCGTCGCGGGCAACGACCCCGACAACTACCCCCGCCCGTCCCTCGACTACTACTTCGAGGTCTGCACGGTCGACGGCCAGGACTACCGCAAGGACTGCAAGAACACCCCCTGGCAGACGTCCGCGTCGTTCACCGTTCCGCCGAGCTGGGGACTGGCCAAGGGCGGCAAGTACGCCTGGTACGCCTACATCGGCGATGGCGAGAGCCCGTCGGTGCGCCCGAACCCAGCCGTGTTCACCATCCCCAACCGCCCGCCGGCCGTCGACACCGCCTGGCCGCCGAGCGGCTACACCTTCTCGACCCTGACCCCCATGCTCCACGTCACCGGGCACGACCGCGACGCGTGGCCCGCGAACCAACCGCTGCGCTACAAGTTCGAGGTCTGCGAGGTCGACGGCGCGAACACCCGCAAGGACTGCCACACCTCCGACTGGCAACCGCAGTCGCCGTGGTCGGTCCCCAAGGAGTGGAACCTCACCTGGGGCAAGACCTACGCCTGGTACGGCACCGTCGGCGACGCGGGCGGCGCCGACGGCACGTTCGCGCGGGCCGCCATGTTCTCGACCCAGGTGCCGCAGCCGGCGATCACCAGCCGGCTCTCGGCGGGCTCGGCCGGCAAGGAGTTCAACGAACAGGTCGGCAACTACACCACCGCCGCCACCGACGCCTCGGTGAGCGCGGTCGGCCCCGACCTGACCGTCTCGCGCACCTACAACTCGCTCGACCCGCGCACCGACACCGCGTTCGGCGCCGGCTGGGCATCCCGCTGGGACATGCGGGCCATCCCCGACAACGACGGCTCCGGCAACGTCGTCGTGGTCCTGGCCACCGGCGGACAGGTCCGCTTCGGCCGCAACCCCGACGGCACCTACGCCGCACCCTCCGGCGGCTTCGCCACCTTCACCGCCGTGCCCGGCGGGGGTTGGCAACTCGCCGACAAGTCCGGCACCCGCCAGGTCTTCGACGCGAACGGCCGCCTGCTCTCCGTCGCCGACTACGCCGGCCGCACCCAACAGATCACCTACGGCACCGACGGCCGCATCTCCAGGGCCACCGATGCCACCTCGGGCCGCTACCTGACCTTCACCTGGACCGGCGCCCACGTCACCCAGGCCGGCACCAACCCGATCGACGCGAACACGCCCGGCCCGGTGTGGACGTACGGCTACGACGGCGACCGGCTGACCACCGTCTGCCCGCCCGCCCCCGCCGGCGGCCCGGCCGCGCCGTGCACCCGGTACGACTACACCACCGGATCGCACTACCGCTCCGTCGTGATGGACGCCGCCCCCCGCTCGTACTGGCGGCTCGGCGAGGCGGGCCCGACCACCACCGCGGCCGACACCGTGCCCACCGCGACCGCCCGCGAGGGCGCCGAATACCGCAACGTCACCCTCGGTCGGCCCGGCGCGCTCGCCGGATCCCCCGACCAGGCCGCCGGATTCGACGGCACCTCCTCCCACATCCGACTCCCCGCGGACATCGTCGGCAAGTCCACGTTCCTCAGCATCGAGATGTGGTTCAAGACCACCCGCCCCGGCGTCCTGTTCAGCCAACAGACCCGCACCCTCGACGACCCCGCGGGCGTCGGCGGCGACTTCAACCCCGCCCTGTACATCGACACCAACGGCAAACTCCGCGGCCGTTTCCTCACCCGAGGCACCACCCCCGACCCCATCACCTCCACGACGAACGTCACCGACGACCAGTGGCACCACGCCGTCCTGTCCGCCACCGGAACCGCACAGACCCTCTACCTCGACGGTCAGACCGTCGGCGCCCTCCCGGGCGAGGTCTACCACCCTGCCGCGAGCAACACCGTGATCGGCGCCGGCTTCGCCCAGGGCACGCCCCAATCGCCCGGGAACATTTCGTACTTCACGGGCAGCATCGACGACGTCGCCCTGTACGAGCGCCCGTTGGGCGCGACCGGCGTGGCCGAGCACTACGCGGCGCGTGCCGCGGCCACCCAGCTGACCAAGGTCACGCTGCCGTCCGGCCGCACCCACGCCGAGGTCGCCTACGACGCGCGCACCGACCGCGTCACGCAGGTCACCGACGTCAACGGCGGCGCGTGGAAGCTGTCTCAGCCCACCTACACGGCATCCTCCGCCGCCTACGCGGGCGCCGTCACCGCCTCCACGCCGGTGGCCTACTACCGCCTCGGCGAGCAGAACGGCACCACCGCGCGCAACACCTCGGGCAACGCCGGACCCGGCACCTACCACGAGGTGATCCCCGGCCGCGCCGGCACGTTCGCGGGTGGCGACGACACTGCGGCCGAGTTCAACGGCACCACCTCCTGGGTCGAATTGCCGCAGAACCTGCTGCGGACGATGCCGCGGCTCTCCCTCGAGCTGTGGTTCAAGACGGACAAGCCCGGAGTGATCCTCGGACACCAGTCCAACACGATCGACGACCCCGCAGGGGTCGGCGGAAACTACACGCCCGCGCTCTACGTCGACACCAACGGCAAACTCCGCGGGAAGTTCCTCCAGGCCGACGCCCCCTGGCAGCCACCGATCGCCTCCACCACGTCGGTCACCGACAGCCGCTGGCACCACGCGGTGCTCACCGCCGACGGAACCGTACAGACGCTCTACCTGGACGGCACCAAGACGGGCACCGTCAACGGCGCGGTCAACCACGAGGCCTCCAGCCGCGTATACCTGGGCGCGGGTTTCGCCACCGGCTGGCCGGAGGCCCCCGCGACCAACAACCGCTTCGACGGCTCCATCGACGAAGTCGCCGTCTACGACCGCGCGATCGACGCGAGTGCGGTGACCGAACACTTCGCGGCACGAAGCGCGGCCGTCCCGAACAGCGCCCCCGCATACCGGGCGGCGGTCACGTCCTCGGGCCCGTGGTCGTACTACCGCCTCAACGAGACCTCCGGAGCCCGCGTCGACTCCCAGCAGGGCACCCGCGGCACCAATGGCGCCGGACGCGCCCACGACACGACCGGCTACCCCGTGGGCACCACGGAGGACGAGGGCTCCGCGGACTTCAACGGCACCACGTCCTACATCGAACTGCCGCAGGGCCTGATCCACGGCTCCTCCCAGGCCACCATCGAGTTGTCCTTCCGCACGTCGACGCCGGGCGTGTTGTTCGCCTACCAATCCGCCGGGATCGGCGAGCCCCAGACGACCTACACACCCGCCCTGTACGTCGACACCGACGGGAAACTCCGCGGCAAGTTCTTCACGACCAGCGGAACCGCCCTACCGCAGATCGTCACCGAGGCATCGGTGACCGACGGCTACTGGCATCACGTCGTCCTGACCACCGACGGCCTCGTCCACACCCTCTACCTCGACGGTGTGGCGGCCGGCACGATCAGCGGCGCGGTCTTCCACGAGAAGAGCCTGCGCAACTTCATCGGCGCCGGAACCACGCTCGGATACGAGAAGGCGCCGCCGGGCGACGGACACTTCTACGGGCAGATCGACGAAGTCGCCGTCTACCGCAAGAGCCTGGACGCGACCACCGCCGCCGCACACGCGAGCGCGGCCCAGGACCTGGCGGCGGACTACCGCAGGACGATCCTCGCTTCCGGCCCGACCGGATACTGGCCTCTCACGCTCACCGACAGCGCCACCGCGCCGATCGACCTCGTGCCCGGACCCGCCACCGACGCCGCCGGTGCCTGGAACGTCCGACAGGGCGTCGTGGGCGCCTTCGGCCCCGGCGGCGACCGAGCGGCGGGCTTCGACGGCACCGCGTCGAACATCCGCCTGCCCAAGGACCAACTGACGGGCGTCCCACAATTCACCGTGGAAATGTGGTTCCAAGCCGAGGGCCCGGGCGTGCTGATGGGCTACTCCACCCAGGAACTCCCGTACACGAACCCCGACACCCCGGCCACACCCATGCTCTACGTCGGCACCGACGGCCAACTGCGCGGCGAGGTCTGGAACGGCACACCCGCCCCGATCACCTCACCGGAATCGGTCCTCGACGGCCGCTGGCACCACCTCGCCCTCAGCGTCGACACCCCGGGCAAGACACAAAAGCTCTACCTCGACGGCAACATCGTCGGCACCCCCCTCGACGCCACCTTCGTCGTCGTGGACCCGTACCTCACCATCGGCGCCGGATCGGTGAACAACCTCGCCTGGCCCGCCAAGCCCACCGACGTCCGCGGCTACTTCAAGGGCGCCATCGACGAAGTGGCCATCCACCACCAGGCACTCGGCGCCGACACCATCGGCACCCACTACGCGAGCGGCTCCACCACCGACCCGGCCACGCTCACCACCACGACCACGGTCACCGACCCGAACAACCGCCAGGAAACGCGCACCTACGACGCGTTCCGCGGCCGCGCGCTCAGCGTCACCGACGTCGAGGGCGCCACCACCACCTACGGCTACGACAGCGGCGGCTTCCGACACACCGTCACCGACGCCAACGGCAACTCGGTCATCAGCGGCCACGACACACGCGGCAACGAGATATCCCGCACCACCTGCCGCACCACCACCCAATGCTGGACCGGGTACCAAGAGTTCCATCTCAACAAGGACGACCCGCTCGACCCGCGCAACGACCAACTCGTCGCGATCCGCGACCCGCGCACCGCCGACGTCGGCGACAACACGTACAAGACCACATACACGTACACCCCCACCGGCCACCCCAGCGGCGAGACACGACCCGACGGATCCACCACCCAACGCGCCTACACCACCGGCACGGAGGCCGCGGTCGGCGGCGGCACCGTCCCGGCCGGATTGCTCGCCTCCACCACCGAACCCGGCGACCGCGTCACCACCTTCGCCTACCACGCCAACGGCGACCTGGCCTCCACGATCGACCCGGTCGGGCTGATCACCCGCCAGACCTACGACGGAATCGGCCGCAAGATCACCACCACCGAGGTCTCGGACAGCGTCCCCGCCGGCGTCACCACGACCACGTCCTACGACTACGCGTCGCGGCCGACGACCGCGACCGGGCCGGGCGTCCGCAACGAGATCACCGGCGTCACCCACACGATCCGCGGCACCACCACCTACGACGCCGACGGCCGCGTGGTCGAACAATCCACCGCCGACCTCACCGGCGGCGACACCACCCGCACCACCACCTACACCTACGACGCCAAGGGCCGACCCGAAACCGCCACCGACCCCGAGGGCGGAGTGACCCGAACCGCCTACGACGCCTTCGGACGCCTGACCTCGACCACCGACCCGGTCGGCACCGAAACCCGCCACACCTACACACCGGGCGGACAACCCGCCGAGACCACCCTGATCGGCTGGGACGGCGACCCTTCCGGAACCCCACGGGACCTCGTCGTACAGTCCCGCGCCTACGACCCCGCCGGCCGCCTCGCCTCGATCACCGACGCCATGGGCGCGACCACCTCCTACACCTACTACGACGACGACACCAAGGCCGAGACCATCGCCCGCGCCGTCCGGCAACCCAACGGCACGACCCGAGACATCGTCCTGGAACGCCTCGGCTACGACGGCGCCGGCAACGTCACACGCAGCACCACCGGCGGCACCACGATCACCGAGATCGCCTACGACGCACTGAACCGCCCGACCAGGACCGTCCTCGACCCCGGCGGCCTGAACCGCGAAAGCACCACGCAATACGACACTGCCGGCTTCGTCGCCCGCACGCAGCGCACCGGCGCCGGCATCACTACCCCCGAAGCGACCGACTTCACCTACGACAAGGCCGGCCGCGTCCTGCGTCAGACCGCCCACAACGAGACCGCCGCCCCACGCGTCGACGACGTCCTCGTCGGCACCTGGAAGCGGGACCAACGCGGCCTGGTCCTGGAGGAGGTCTCACCCAACGGAAACGCCACCGGCGCGACGCCGAGCGCGCACACGATCACCCACACCTACGACGTCCTGGGCCGGGAGATCTCCACGGCGTCCCCGACCGTCGAGGTCACGGTGGCCGGCGCCCCGCCGACGAACACCCGCCCGACCACGACCGTCGGCTACAACACCTTCAGCGAGCCGGTCGTCTCCCGCGACGCGAACGGCCGGGTGACCACGAGCGTCACCGACCGCACGGGCCGCACCACCGCCACAACCCTGCCCCCGTACACCCCCGCGGGTGCCGGCCAGCCGATCACCGCCACCTCCCAGGTCCGCTACGACAAGGCCGGCCGCGCCATCGAGTCGACCGACCCGCTCGGCCGGACCAGCAAGGTGCGCTACGACCGCATGGGCAACGTCGTCGAGAAGACGGCCCCCCAAGCACCCACCCAGCCGAGCGTGTTGGCCGCCCCGGGCACCAACCGGGGCCCGCTGCTGAACCAGACCTTCACGGACACCCCACCCACGCCCCCCACCTGGCACTACACCTACGACGCCAACGGCCGCCAACTGTCCGCGGTCGACCCCGAAGGCGCCCGCACCGAGGCCACCTACGACCAACTCGGCCGCCAACTCACCGCCACCCGGGTCGAACGCTTCCCGACGGCCAACAACTTCACCACCACGATGACCTACGACGACGCGGGCCGCGTGGTCGCGACCACGTCGCCGACGGGCCGCGAGGCGTTCCAGGTCTACAACCCGGCGGGAGAGCCGACGCGCCGATGGGGCGACACCGACGAAGTCACCGTCGACTACGACGGGTTGGGTCGCCAGGTCCGCGCCTATGACGGGCAAGGGCGGGGCAACCGATGGACCTACAGCCCGCTGGGCCGGGCGGACAAGGTCGAGGACATCGTCATGCGCTACAACGGCGACGTCCTGGGCGAGGCATCCCTGCGCACGTCGTCCCAGTCGTACGACCCCAACGGCAACCAGACCTCGACCGTGACCCCCGCCGGTGGTCGCACCGACCTGGCCTACGACGCCGCCGGTCGCCTGATCCGCCAGACCGAGAAGATCAACGCGACGGAGTCGATCGTCTCCTCCTTCGGGTACGACGCGGTGGGCAACCGTACGCGCTTCACCGACGGCAAGGGCAACGCCACGATCTACACCCACACGGCCTGGGACCAGCCCGAGAGCGTGATCGAGCCCGCCACCACCGCACACCCGAACCCCGCCGACCGCACCTGGACCACCACGTACGACGCCGTGGGCCAGGCCACGATCCAATCGGCACCGGGCGGCGTGCGCTCCGACAACGCCTACGACCACCTCGGCCGCCTGATCGAACAAACCGGCACCGGCGCCGAAGCCACCACCGACAAACGCGTGTTCGCCTACGACGACGCCGGACGCCTGACCAAGGCACAAACCCTCGGCGCGGCGGCCCCCAAGTCCACGAACACCTACACCTACAACGACCGCGGCCTCCTGCTGACCACCGCCGGCACCTCGGGCACCTCGCACTACACCTGGGACGCCGAAGGCCAGATGGCCGAACGCACGGACGCGGCCGGCACCGCCCGCTTCGCGTACAACCACCAGGGACGCCCCTACCTCGCATCGGATCCGCAGACCGGCCACACCGTGGAATACGCCTACGACGGCTCCGGCAACGTCGTGGGGCAGAAGTACTGGGACCACTGGCCCATCATCGAATGGCCACAAACCAACACGGCAGCGGCCCGCTCCGCCGTTCGAGCCGACCGCGCATTCGCCTACGACGACCTCGGCCGAATGACGACGGACGAGGTACGAGGAGGGGACGACCTGCCGAGGATCTCCACCTCCTACACCTACGACGCCGACGACCACATGACCGGCAAGGACGACTCCACCACCGGCGGCCGCGACAACACCTACACCTACGACCTGGCCGGCCGCCTCACCCAGTGGAACGACGGCACCACAGCCACCCCCTACACCTGGGACGCCGCCGGCAACCGCACCACCGCCGGCCCCAAGACCGCCACCTACGACGAACGCAACCGCCTGCTCACCGCAGGCGACACCACCTACACCTACACCCCACGCGGCACCCGCTCCACGATCACCGTCCCCGGCCTGACCAAGTCGCTGCAATTCGACGCGTTCGAACAACTCGCCCAGGACAGCGCCACGTACGGCTACGACGCCCAGGGCCGCATGGTCGCCCGCGACGGCCAATCCGGCTTCGCCTACGACGGCACCACCAACAACCTCGTCGCCGACGGCACCACCAAATTCACCCGAGGCGCGGGCGGCGACCTGATCGCCACCGGCAACGGCACCACCGGCACCCTTGCCATCACCGACCAACACGGCGACGTCACCGCAGCGATCGACCCCACCACCCTCAACCGCACAAGCTCCACCACATACGACCCCTTCGGCCAGGTCACCACCCAGACCGGCCCCAAGCCCGGCCTCGGCTACCAGGGCGCCTGGACCGACCCCACCACCGGCCAAGTCAACATGTCCAGCCGCTGGTACGACCCATCAACCGGCGGCTTCGACTCCCGAGACACCTGGACCCTCAACCCAAGCCCCTCAGCCAATGCCAACCGATATGCATACGGCGGAAGCGATCCCATGGGGAACACCGACCCCTCTGGACATTGCCTATGGGATGGCTGCGTGGTAGAGGGATCTGCGGTCTATTGGGCTGCCGCAGGGGCCCTTGCCGTCGGTGCCGCATGCATAGCCAAGTGCCAGTCCCTGGCGCAGGGTTTGGCCAACGGCCTGTCGAACACATGGTCCGGTGCTCAAAGCCTCGGATCCAAGATCAAAAACAAGTGGAACTCGTGGACCGGAAGCGGGGGAGCAACGGCCGGCGCTGGTGCAGTGGCCAGTTGGTGGATAGCTCACCCCACCACTGCCAGTAGCGCCGCCTCCAGCGCGGCGGCAGCCGGGACGCGGGCAGGCGACCTCAACGCCTGGGCATGCCGAACTTACGGCGCCTGCGGATCCAGCGGCGGCCCTGGTAAGGGCCCCGGAAGCACCACCGGCCCCGGCGGTTCCGGCGGACCGGGTCGCTGCGTCGTGGGATGCCGAGGTGGAGGCGGTAAGGGCCCCGGCAAGGGCCCATCGAGTAAGCCTCCCATCAAGCCCAAGCCGAAGCCCCCACACCGCCCGACTGCCCCCAAGAACCGGCCCCCGACTGCCGCAACACCGATTGTTGACCCGCTGGTGGCCATCATTAGAGGTTTTCTGGACGGAAGCCGGACGCTGGATAATATTCAAAATCCATTGGGGGGCCCTGAAACCGCTTTCAATTCTCAAGATGAAACTCTGTCCCGTTCTGAGGAGGAGAATGCCTTCTTGGTTGCACCCGAAGCCAGAAATCCCGGAGGTGATTCTGCCGACTCGGATAGATGCGACGACGGTCCTGGTCAGAATCTTCATGGAAATATAACCTACTACCCTCGCGAGCGTTTCCGGCCAGGAAGAGACGGGTGCCGGGCCACGGGAGCCATAGGCAGGTTCAATAGCCCTCTGGATCTCGAAGATGGCACTCCCACCGCATGGAATAAAGCATTCGAATCCGGAATGGTTCAACCTCCTGGTTTCTGGGAAATTCCGGAGAACAAGCGAGCTCGTGGCCATATCATGGGCAGGCAATTCGGTGGATCGGGTACCGATCTCAGAAACCTTGTCCCCTTGTGGAAGAGGGCGAATAGCCCGGAAATGAGCACTATCGAAAATGCAATCGCCGGAGAGATCAAGAATGGGCAGAAAGTCGTGTACGAAGTACGGCCGGTATATTCGCCGGGTGCGGGGGCAAGGCCCGATTACATGCACTTGACGGCCAATGGCAATCGGGGCATGAATGTCGATTGCTATGTTCAGAACGTGCAAAATCCGCAGGCGCCGATCTGCAGCTCGCAGGACTACAGAAAATGATGCCCCGCTTGTTTCCTCTCGGGAAGGGTCAACATCGCTGGCATCTTTGCGTTGATCTGCGCGCATATCGCCGAAGACGGGGCGCGGCGGGTACGGGCGACGTTGGTTGGTCGAGTGTGATGGTGTTGACGGGGAGTGTTCGCAGAGCAGGGGCGAGTGAACGTGCCTGCGTTGGTGGGTGCCAAGTCGATTCGTGGGATAGTTGCGCCAACAGAGGCGGCGTTCCGTAGTTGTCCGTAGATGGGCGCACGATCCGGTGAATGGAGTTTGCACATATGTCGAGTTTCGAATCTTTGCGTTCACTGCTGGGGGATCCGGACTGGTGGGTTCGTTCAAATTCCGATGTATGGATTGCGAGCGAAGAATATCTGGGGCTTCGGTTGCCGTCAGATTATAAACAATTTATGGATTTCTACGGCCCGGGTCTGTTGGATGAGTATCTGCTATTGGATCTCCCTGAAGGGCCGTCATCCGAAGAGGTTGTGGAGTTTTGGTCCCTGGCGTCGTGGGTGAGGGCAAGGGAGTCCCGTCCTGATGCTTACCCGTACGCTTTCGCTCCGGATCGAAATGGCTTGATTGAATGGGGTTCGGACCAGCATTCGAACAGCTATTTCTTCCTCCCGTCCGCACCAGACGCCTCTGATTGGAAAATTGTGATCACCAGCGAGGCTGGAGAATGGTTCAAAACTGACGGAACGTTCACCGAATATCTCGTTCGATGCTTCCAGCATTCTTCGGAGCGCCCTTCCTTTGTGGACAGGTCATGGCCTCGTCCGGGTGCCCGATTCAGACCATTCAATATGTGAGTGTGTGGTGTGCTGTCAGCCACCCGCCCGGGCGCCTGCCGCGGTGTGAGTGATTGGGTGGCGGTGGTTGGTCGTCAGTGGCGTCGGAGTGTGGCGTGGGTGATTCCGTGCTGGTCGGGGTGCCGCTATGTCTTTCGTCGAACGTGCGCTCCACGTGACCCTTCGCCGGGCCGTTCGCCGGCGGCACCGGCTGCAGCGACACCCCCAGGCTCTCGCACGCGGCCACGAACGAGGAGGACACGAACACCTTCCCCTGGTCGACGACCACCGTCTCGGGAACGATCACCGGCCAAGCGGCCGCCCCCTCCAGCCGCTTGTCCAGACCCACCAGCCGCTCGTAGGGCACGATCGACCGCCGCATCGCCAGGTTCGCGTCCCAGCCCGGGCGCATCCGCATCGGCGCGACCATCTCCGCGAGCAACACCGCCGCGTGCACCGCGCTACTGCCCGGCGGCCGCAGCACCGCGGCGCAGATCGCCCGGGTCGCCACGTCGATCGCGATCGTCAACTCCGGGCGATCGAGCACCCCGTCCGCCATCACCGCGAACACGTCCAACGACGTGCTGTCCATCATCACCAACTCGCCCGGCCGCAAGGCCACCGTCACGCGAAACGGCGGCTCGGGACGACAGGCGTGAGCACGCCGCCGCACGGCACTTCCCAAAAGCCCCTGGCCGTCGCCGAGCGCGTGCACCAGCCGGTTGAACGTCGACGGGGGCGGCACCGCCGGCGCACCCGGCCCGAACCGGTCCTCCAGGAGCCACCCCACCCGCACCCGCATCGCGGTCAGCGTGCCCGTCGACCGCTCCCGCTGCTCCCGCTGCTCCCGCAGCACCGCCGACACCGCCTCCACCACCCGCGGATCGGCCCGCCCCACCGGCGACCCGGGGCGCACCACCCGCTGATCGACCAGCCCCCACACGCCCTTGCTCCGGTACCGCGCCCGCATCCTGCGTACGGTCGCCACACTCGTCGGCGTCCCCGCGTCCGTCAGTTCCGCGGCCTTGGCCTTCTCCCGCTGTGTCAGATTCCGCAGCGCCGGGTCGTACTGCGCCCGCGGAGTCCCTCCCCGCGGGTCCGCGAGGCCCGACTCGACCTCGCGTACGTGGCGTTCCCACGCCAGGGCCCGGTTGCGGACGTCCTCGGGGAGCGCGTCCAGGAGCGCGAACGGCGGCACCACGGGCCGCGCGGCCCCCACGACCTCGAAGCCCGGGTCGGCGAACACGTGGGGCAGCGACACGGCCGCGACGGCCCTGGCCTCGTCCAGGAGTCGCGCCGAACTCCCCGCCAGGACCACGACCGTCCACTCCCGCCCCTCCAGACGGACCCGGTCCCCGACGGCGAGTGTGTTGCCCTTCAAAGCGTCACCACGCGTGTTGCGTCGCCCCGGGCGATGGTCCGCTCGTGCAGGGGTCGATCCAGGGCCGCGCGCAACACCCCGCTCCACAACGCGTGGTGGACGGCCGGCCACACGGCCACGGGATCCCCGAGCCGCCGCACCCCCTCCAGGAGCGCCAGAGGTCGACCGAAGCAGGCCGCCACCTCGGCGGCGTCAATCCGATGGTCGGAGTTATCCCGGTCGGAGTCCTCGGATGCATCGCCTACTGCGAGAAGACATGGAACGCCGCCACCAGTTACGGATCGTCATCGGGTGGGGCGAGCGCCTACGAGCGGGCGCAGGCACAGCGATGGTCCGAATACAACAGGTGGGCCCAGAGCTACGCCGCAGACTACGCTCGCGCCGAAGCGGCCTCTACGAAGTGGTCCGAATACAACAGGTGGGCCCAGTCCCAACCCGGCTCCCGCGGTCCTGGGAGCAGCGGGCCGTCCACGGGGACAAGCGGCAATCCCAACGGCCCTGGCAACAATGGGTGCTGGACCGGCAGCGGCAAAGGCCCCGGGAGCAAGGGCCACGACGGCAAGGGCCCTGGCGGCAAGTCTCCGATCAAACCCAAGCCGAAGCCCCCACACCGCCCCACCGCCCCCAAGAATCGCCCCCCGACGACCGCCACACCGATCGTCGATCCCTTGACTGCCGTCATCCGCGGGGTCCTCGATGCGACGCAGATCTTGGACCCGATCCAAGCGGCGGTGCAGCAGGAAGACCGGCACACTCCAGAGCAGATCGAGGCGGACAAGTATTCGCTCGAGCTTCTAAAGCAATTTTTCCCGGGGGAGAATATAGATACGGAATTGGGTTACGGTGGCTCAAGCGCAGATATTCAGCGTAGAAGAACATTATCCGCTTGTGAGCGGGATTACCCATCGCAAGATGTGGGCTACTTCTATGCGCCGATGACGCGCTTTGGCCCTGGGGCGAACGATTGCAGAGCGACAGGTGCGGTTGCCGTCATCGATAATTCTGATCGTCGAGTGGGCAGAAATGCTCGCGTTGACCCGACTTGGAATGACTCGGCTGGGATTAATCAATTTCCCGCCGACAATCGAGCCGCTCTACATTTGATCGCCAGTGCTAATGGTGAGGCGGGGAATACGCTCCGAAACTTTGTTCCCGGGTATCAGGATCCTGTGAACTATCCAAATATGTTCTGGGCTCTTGAAAAGCCGGTGAACACGGCTGCCAAGACCCAAACCGTCTCTCTCGGTGTTCTCCCTGTATATACACGATCTTCCGATCGAAACTTTCCGTCCGGTCTGGCGATCCCGTCCGCACTACGTTTCAAGGCGGAGGGCTCGAAGGGTTTTAGTCTCAACTGTACGATCTATCTGGACTTGCAGAGCGCATCCACTAACCGTGGGGTTACGTGCACGTGAGAAGGAGTGGCATGTTGAGTAGCATTTCCTCGTTCCTCGGGAGATCGAAAGTAAATCGTAGCGTCGATGCGGATTGGCGAGAATTCGAGGAAGAATTTTGTATCTCACTGCCGTCGGACTACAAGGATTTTATTTCCTCTTACGGACCCGGGCGAGTTCGCAACAATGTCATCTTCTTTCATCCGAAGGCCCCGATGGAGCCAGGAAGCCTGAGTCTGGGGCGTGAGATCCAAAGAACTGCCAAGTCGTATCGGTATACCCGGTCGATCGACGCGTCTCTAGTGCCGTGGCCAATCTATCCGGAATCCGGCTGGGCAGTGCCAATTGCACGCGAATCGACGGGTTCGCAAATCCTTCTGTGTAGAAGCTCCCCGGAAGGGGCATCGTGTTCACTGATTTTTGATTGGCGTTTCGGGTGGGATGAATATAGGATGAGCTTTGCGGATTTTATGGTACGAGGCCTTTCGGGGGATCCTGATCCTCCGGTATTTCCAGCGGAGGACGGTGATTATCCTGCGTTTGTTCCGGTTGGAAGACTTGAGGAATAGATAGGTTGTGGTGGTGGTTGGTCGTCGGTCGGGTGGGTGTGTCGCGGGCGAGGAGGCGTTGTTCGGTGTGGGCGGGCCCCACGGCGGGGCGGACCTCGCGCATGAGCGCCGCGAGGGCGTCGGCGAGGTCGGCCTCGTACCGGTCGCGGTCCGCGTGGTGGGCGGTGACCGATTTGACGTATCGCCACATGCGTTCGTCGAACGGGTGGTGGGCGTGGTCGCGGTGAATCCATGGGATCTCGGTCAACTCGCCGTCGGGCAGGCGTACCCATACCTGGCGGCCGTCGTGGGGGTTGTGGTGGACCTCCCATTTCCCGCCTCGGGCGGCGATCCCGGAGGACTGCCCGCGGAGCGGGCCCAGCACCTCGTGGTCGTAGGTGCGGTGGTCGATGCGGATCCCGCGTTCGGTGACGGCCTGCCATCGCACCGGCAGCAGTTCGAGGTAGTCGCCGCCGCTCAGCGGTACCGGCACGTACCCGGCCACCGCGACCAGGGCGGCCCACATCTGGTTCGGCGTCAACGCGACCCTCGGCATCACCGGATGTCGCAGCCCTTCGTGGGGACGCTGGTGCCAGTGCACGAGCCATTCGTCGAGCAGATCCTGCAACTGGGCGATACTGAAACACGCCTTACGCTCGGCGTCTTTGCCGCGTCGGCCGGCGTCGGAGCCGGTGTATCCCGGAAGGTGTTGGCAGAACAGGGAGTTGATCGACCCGAAGGTGCGCTCCACGATGCCCTTCGCCGTCGGCGCGAACGGCGGGGCGGGCTGCACGCTGATCCCGAGCGTCTCACAGGCCGCGGTGAACGCCCCCGACAGGAAGACCTTTCCCCGGTCCACGACGATCGTCTCCGGCACCACGACCGGCCGCGCCGCCGCGCCCGCGAGGCGTTCGTCCAGCGACATCAGCCGGTCACGGAAGAGCAGCCGGGTGTGGGCGAAACGCAGGGCGTCGGGCCATGTCGGCCGGGCGGGATGGGGGACGGCCATCTCCGCGAGCAACAGCGCCGCGTCCACGGCCTGTGTCCCGCCCGGGCACAGCACCGCCGCCAGGACCGCCCGAGTGGCGACGTCGACGGCGATCGTGAGTTCGGGCCGCCCCACCGTGCCGTCCTCGAACAAGGCCAGAACATCGAGACGAGTCGTGTCGATCTGGACCTGTTCCCCGGCTCGAGGCGCCACCGCCGGGACGAACCCCCGCCCGTCCTCGGTGATCGGGGGATTGCGGACAGGCCGCCCCGGATGGTCGGCGGGCTGGGCGAGTTCACGGACGAGCCGGTAGAAGGTGGCCTGCGACGGCATCACCACCACATCACCGTGCCGGTCCTCGAGGACCTTCGCGACCAACGGCATCAGGCCCTTGACGGTCCCCTTGGAACGCCCCCGGCACCCTCGGAGCACGTCCTCGATCGCAGCGACGACCCGCTCGTCGGTTCGTCCCACCCCGCCGGCGGCATGCGTCGTGCGGTGGTCGACCAAGCCCCACAATCCCTGCCGCCGATACCGGCCGCGCATGCGCTGCACCGTCGTCCGCGACACCCGCCCGAAGCCCGACGCCGTCAACTCCTCGGCCTTGGCACGCTCCCGCTGTGCCACGGTGAACCGCTCGGGGTCGTACTCCGGCCGCGGCGTCCCACCACCATCGACACCGGCCACTCCGGTCTCGATCTCACGGATGTGCCGCTGCCACGCCATCGCCCTCTCCCGCGCCGCCGCCGAGGCGGTCTCGAACAACCCCCACCGCGGCACCGCCCAAGGCTGCCCCACCTCCGCGCCCAGGACCGCGAAGCCAGGATCGGCGAACAGGTGCCCGGCCAGCACCACCTCCTCCGCCCCGCCCTCGCCGACCAGATGGATCCGCGCTCCGGCCAAGCCGACGACTTGCCACCACCCACCGCGAAAACACACCTGCGCACCGACCGCCACCACCGGCCGACCACCCCGCTGCGCCTCGTTCACTCTTCGTCTCCGCCACGACCGGCACCCGCGTCTTCGCCGCCGACGACGTCGTCCTCGTCCTCGTCCTTCCCACCGCCACGGACATCGTGTCCGCCGAGGGAAGGGCCACCGGGACCGACCAGGACGCGTTCGTGCAACGGCTCGTCCAAGGACGCCGTCAACCGCCCGTGCCACAGGGCGTGGAAGGCGCAGGGGAGGACTTCGATCGGATCGCCAACCGCTTCGACGCCCTCGATCAACGGCCGCGCCTGTGTGAAGGCATCAAGCACCGAGGACATCAGGTCGGGCCGACCCCCGTTGCGGGGATGCCGGTAGCCGGCCAGCCACCGCCGGCACACCACCGCCCACGCGATGCCGAACACCTCCCCGGCATCGACCCCACCCCGCGCCGCCCGCCGCTCCACACCGGCCCACCGCC